>JAAZLW010000003.1 GCA_012799135.1 Bacillota bacterium
AGGGTTATCTCATGTTTGGAGCGATCATGTCCATAACGACATCTTTTACAGCCGCGGGCAGTATTCAGGCCTTGACGGGGCCACTACCCACTGATTATGCGACTTGGACCGTCATGCAGCATCTCAACGACTATGGTCTTGTTCGCTATGAGATGGGGTACGCGTCAGCCATAGCAGTGGTGCTGTTCTTAAGCATGGTTGGAGCTCAAAGAGCGGTACAGAAGCTATTGGCCAAGATAGGCGAATAAGGGGGTAGGTAGAATGCGAGTTCAGCTGCGCAGAAAGAGACTATCCCGTTCAGTGTGGGGGGACTTATTGATATTCGCTTTTCTTGCGGCTGGGGCGGCATTTACGGCGTTACCCTTGGTTTACACGATCAGCAATGCGTTCAAACCTATGGCTGAGTTGTTTATTTGGCCGCCACGATTCTTTGTTCGCAATCCAACTTTGGCCAACTTTCGGGATCTCTTTGCTCTGATGGGCAAATCATGGGTACCTATCTCTCGATATTTCTTTAACTCTTTGTTTATCGTTGTTTTTGGGGTTTTAGGCAATGTGGTGATTGCATCACTTGCGGCATACGCTCTGTCAATACATGAGTTTCCAGGCAAGGAATTCTTCAATGAAATCATTATTCTCTCATTAATGTTTGCGGCTCCAGTATTGGATATTCCCAAGTATCTGATATTGTCTCAGCTGGGCTGGATCAACACATATGCTGCTGTAGTGGTACCTACGTGGGGTTGGACTCTGGGGCTGTACTTGATGAAGAAGTTTATCGATTCCATGATACCAGACTCACTCATCGAGGCAGCGAGGCTAGATGGGGCCAGTGAGTTTCGCATCTATGCGCAGATTGTCATGCCCATAGTTAAGCCGGCGTGGTTAACACTGATTATCCTAGTGTTTCAACAGATGTGGGCAACTACCGGTGGTCAGTTTCTCTATGCTGAGGAGCTGAAGACACTGCCTTATGCCTTGAACCAGATCGTCAAGGGTGGAATTGCCCGCGCAGGCGTTGCTGCCGCAGTAACACTAATGATGATGGTTGTGCCTATTCTGGTCTTTCTTTTTAACCAGAGCAAGATCGTAGAGACGATGGGCACGTCGGGACTGGATTAGGGGGGGGTGTGGTCAATAATGAGTAAAGGGGCTATGATAGGGACACTTATGCTCATAGGTCTATTGGTGGTTTCTGGCAGTAGTGTGAAAGCTGATCCCTACTATAGCTATACTTACGATTGGTGGGGAGATCCCGTGTCTGCTCCCCTGCCCTATGTGTGGTCTCGGAATATCAATGGCGAGGATCTGGGAGTTGGCTCTTTTGATCAAGCACGTGATCTGTGTGTTACGGACGATGGGGAGATCGTCATTTCCGATACCGGCAACAACCGAATCATCTGGCTAGATCGCTACTGGAACGTGTTGCGGATAATCGAGGAGTTCCAGGCAGGTGATCAAACGGACCGTTTCAACGAACCCCTCGGAATCTACGTGAGCTCTAAGGGTCATCTTTATGTGGCGGACAAAGGTAATGCCAGGGTGCTCAAATTCGATAATGATGGGTATTATCTGCAGGAATTTGGTTCACCGCAAAGTGATCTGGAGCTGGAAGCAGCCATACCCAAGGACTTTATCTATAAGCCGCTAAAGATTGCGGTTGACCCGGCAGAACGGCTCTATGTCCTGGCAGAAGGCGTCTACGAGGGTCTGATCGAGTTCGATGTTGAAGGGAAATTCCGGGGGTTTATCGGTGCGCCCAGAGTAAAGCCGACCTTAGCCGATATCTTTTGGAGCCGGTTTGCTACCGAAGCCCAAAGGAGCAGAATGGCCCTCTTTTTACCGACCGAGTACAATGCAGTCGATCTCGATGAACGTGGCTTTCTGTTCGTCACCGAGAAGAATAAGATTAAGCGATTGAACCCGGCCGGTGAGGATATTTTAACCCTCAATACCCGCTGGGAGCCGGTGGGAGATGTAGCTGCACCCTACAAAGAAGAGTCATTTTTTGAAGATGTGGTTGCTCGCCCGCATGGAGTGTTCAGTGTCCTCGACCGTCAGCGTGGGAGGATATTCACCTATGATCCGGTTGGTAATTTGCTTTACGTGTTTGGCGGATTAGGAACTACCAGGCCGCTGTTTCGGAGTCCAGTCGCTTTGGATACCATCAATGAGACGTTTCTTGTTCTGGACCGACGTTTGAATCATATTTCCGTTTTCGAGCCGACCCCCTATGCGAGGAGCATTCATGCAGCTATCGAGTTCTATGAAACAGGTCGTTACGATGACGCTACCACAATGTGGCAGGAAGTGCTCAGTTGTAATGTCAACTATGATCTGGCATATAGTGGCATTGGCCGCGCTCACCTGCGGCAGGATGAATACTATCAGGCTATGGTCAATTTCCGCCTTGGAAATAACCGAAAAGACTATTCGAAAGCCTTTCAGCTATATCGTCGCCAAGTTCTGGGAGAACACTTCGGTTTGATTATTTCCACAATACTGCTCTTGCTAGCCTTTAGATCTGTGAACCGCAGGTTACGATTAGTAGGTCGTTTGAGGCAGAGATCCGGGAAGGCGATCACTTGGGCCTCGACAGCCAGTGAAAGTGTCACGGCTATGGAAAGACAATCTACGATGATGTCTCCGGAAGTGGAAAGCGTTAGGGAAAAGCTACAGACACTTAGAGATAGTCTGCGCTATAGCACTCATGTGATATTTCATCCGTTTGATGGGTTTTGGGACCTGAAGTATGAGAAGCGTGGTAATGCGGTTGCCGCTTCGGTTATATTGATCGTCTTAGTCATGACTTATATCTTCATGCGACAGTATACAGGATTTATCTTCAACTATCGGGACCCAGCTCGGCTGAACATCATTTTGGAGCTCTTAAGCGTACTTGTACCATTTTTCCTGTGGTGCTCAGTTAACTGGGCCTTGACAACTTTGGTGGATGGTAAGGGAACCTTTCGAGACATATATATTGCCACAGCCTATGCTTTGGTGCCGATTATTCTGATCAATATCCCGCTTACGGTACTGAGCAACTTCATTACCCTTGAAGAAGGATCTTTTTACTACTTCCTGCTCACAGTGGCTGTTATCTGGGCGATGCTTCTGCTGTTTTTTGGAACGATGGTTACGCATCACTATGATATGGCCAAGACACTTCTGACAACAATCGGCATTATAGTTGGCATCGGAGCCGTTATCTTTATCGGGTTACTATTCTTTAGCGTTATCAACCTGATGGTCGGTTTTGTCTCTTCTGTTCGCACCGAATTGCTCCTAAGAATGTAGAGGAAAAGCGAGGGTGAGCAGTGCTATGAAAAAGACTCTGGTAGTCACTCTAATACTCTTGTGCCCTTTTCTGGCCGCAAACGCAATGGTTGCCGGTGTGCAAGCCTCCAGCGGTGATGGTTTGAGGCATATGAGACTGGTCATTGAAAACGACCATCTTCGGTTGTTTATCAATGATTCTACTACTGAGGTGGCTGTCCAGAGAAAAATGACCGGTAGCACCTGGCGCTCCAATCCAGCTGATAGAGACTTGGACCAAGGGGTAGCCGGTGAAACCATATCGATTGTCTATGCCCCGCCTGGTGTTGAACAGGCGGAACTAAGTAATGACCGGAATAGCATCGCTCTAGGCCAGTTCCAGATTTCTGATTTGGAGGATGGCGTCAGGATCGATTACACGATCGGTGACAGATATGGAAACTTAGAGACCATCTTGCCCCAGCTGATTAGCCAGGAACGCTTCGATAGCCAAGTACTACCGAAGATTGCCAACAGTATGGACCAAAAATTCATCCGCGATAACTACACCCTGATTATGCTGGAAAAGACAGATCGGCAGATGGACGAGGATGTAGGCGGTCGTCAGTCTCGGCCGTGGTGGCGCTTTTGGGAGAAGCAACAGAGCCAGTTTGATACTACCAAGATCGACGCAGTCGAGCAAGCTCTTTTCGGTTCGTACCGACTTATTTCGCTTGAGGAGGATCAGAAGAAGCGGGCAGCGTTGATGCTTGAGCTGAGGGAACAGCTAGATAGATTGGAGAGCAGTGAAGGTAAAGGCAACACCACCGAGATTGAGCGACTCAAGCAGAAGCTGGCTCGAGAAGTATCTGCATATGAGCGTGATCGAGCTGATTTGGTCTGGAAACTAACTGAGAAGTTCACAGGTCACGTTATTGGTGGTGGTACCAGCAAGACGGAAGGATATCGTAGTGATGTGAAAAAGATGGCTGACTTAACACAGGATGATTTCGCTCATATGCAAGATGCAGCAGTATACATGCTTAGTCGAGTACCAGTGTTTCATAGAGATGATATGGAGAAGATCTTCAAGGAGATTGGCTATACCATCTCCGATCTGGTGTATGATCACTTTCAAAATCGGCTCGATCCCCCGGTACCTAATGTGGGTATCTTTGAGATCCCGCTTGAGTATCGCCTTGATGGTGACAGTCTGGTTGTTCGCCTGCCTATGGACGAAGTGGAATACCCTGATCAGCGGCCTACAAAACACAAGGTCAATTTCAATGCAGCTAGCGCCGAAGAGGGTCTGGTTTTTAACACAGAGGAGAATCTGGTTACGTATCCACTGCAAGCGATCAACCTGTTGCGATACTTTGGCGCTGCGGGAGCCGACGCAGACGGTTACATCTTTGTACCGGATGGTTCGGGTGCCTTAATCCATTTCTCTGGTGACAAGACCGGAGTGCCTGTCTACAGCCAACCGGTGTACGGGCCTGATTGGTCATTGCCTAGATATGAGGGACTGCCTTACAGGCCACAGCTTAATCACTTACCTGTTTTCGGCCTCAAGAATGGTAATCAGGCATTGTTTGCAGTCATTGAGGAAGGCGAAGGCATAGCTGACATCCGGGCCGATGTGATTCGGGGTACCAACCAGCACAATGTGGTTTTCGCGGGTTTCAATACTTCACCAAAAGTAACTGTTCAAGAGGAAAAGGCAAAGGTCAATGTCTATCAGAAACGAATTTGCCGAGGCTCAGCTCAGATTCGCTATTTCTTTCTAGAGGGCGAGGAAGCCAATTACGTTGGGATGGCTAGTAGGTATCGCCAGTACCTAGTTGATCAGTTGAAGCTAGATAGGATTAGGTCGGATAGTATTCCCTTTTTCATGGAGACAATTGGTGTCATTCCAAAGCTTCAACCGGTGATGGGAGTGCCTCGATTAGTGTCTGTTCCGGTAACAAGTTTTGGTCAGGCACAGCAAATGACTGCGGAACTACTGGAAAACGGTGTAGGTAATCTCAAGCTCAGGTATACTGGCTGGCTCCAGGGCGGGTTGGAACACCTGTACCCGACTAAGGTGCGGATCGATGGTGTGTTGGGATCACGCCGGGAACTCACCGACTTGCGGGATTACCTGGACTCTCGGAATGTTGATTTTTTCCCCGACGTGGGTTTTATGAATGTATATAGGAATAGATTATTCGACGGATTCAGTCCCAGTCGAGACGCAGCCCGGTTTCTCAATCGGTTGATCGCCCAAAAATATGAATACGATTGGGTCACTCTGCGGGCCGATACAACCAAGTCTACTCACATTCTATCGCCCCGCCGGCTCGATCGTTTGATCGACGGTTTCTTTAGGGACTATCGGAACTATGGCATAGAAGGGATTTCTCTAACCATGATGGGGAGTCAGGTCAACTCTGATTTCCGTGAGGATCCGAATCGCTTGATTGACCGGCAGCAGGCGGTTGGCATAGTGGAACGGCAGCTAGCTAAGCTAAGTGGCGAGTATGGTCTCAAGGTCCTGGTGACCGGTGGCAACGCTTACGTGCTGCCATATGCTAGAGATATTATCGGGATGCCGACAGCTAGCACTGAATATGGACTAGCCGATGAAGCGGTACCGTTCTATCAGATAGTTGCCCATGGTTTGTTCAATTACGCTGGACCACCCATTAATTTGGCGGCTGACGTCAGAAAGGCGATGCTCAAGACTATCGAGACCGGAGCCGGAGTTTACTTCAAGTGGCTGTATGCTGAACCGTCAATTCTGAAAGGAACGGAGTTCGATTATCTCTATGATGTCAATTATGGTGACTGGAGAGAGCGCGCTCTCCAATTTTACGCTGAAGCCAATGCAGCCTTAGCGGGTGTGCAGGGTGAACTAATTGTTGGTCATGAGCAACTGCAAGAGGGCGTATATCGGACGACCTATAGCAACGGAACCGCGATTGTGGTTAATTACGGAGAAGCATCGGTACAGATTGATGGTATAACCGTGGCAGGACAAAGCTATCGGGTCGTGGAGGGGGGGAGTATTAATGAGGAAAAGGAAATGGGACAAGATTTCACTTCATACTAAGAAAGCATTGATGGGATATGCGTTCACTATGCCGTTTGCGTTAGGGTTTGCCCTGTTCTTCCTATACCCGTTTATTCAATCAATTGTTTTCAGTCTAAATGAGTTGCAGATCACCAAGACAGGCTATGAACTTACTTTCGTCGGATTGAAGAATTACTATCATGTCCTGTTAGTTGATCCACAGTTTCGCCGAGTCTTCGTAGAGAGCGTGTTGGAAATGGTGGTTGATATACCGACCATCCTGATGTTCAGCTTGTTTGCCGCTACATTACTTAATCAGCAATTCAAGGGCCGATTGTTCGCTCGGATGATCTTTTTCTTGCCGGTCATTTTGAGTGCCGAGATTGCAGCGAAGATTCATCAGTCACACTATATGGGTCAGGCCATGGACATGGCTCAAGAAGGGCTTTTTGATATCAAGAGTATCGGCTTGGCACTTTCTCAGCTGAAATTGCCGCCTGGATTTATCATGTTCATCATGGACGCGATCAACAGGGTGCCGGAGATCATTCGGGCATCCGGAATCCAGATCCTGATCTTCTTGGCGGCCCTGCAATCCATTCCTTCATCCCTTTATGAGGCCGCTGAGATGGAAGGTGCAACTGCTTGGGAGAGCTTTTGGAAAATCACATTTCCCCTGATGAGTCCACTGTTTCTGGTCAACATTGTGTACACCATAATTGATACCTTTACTACCCCGGCCAATAAGCTAATGCGCATGATCAAGGCTGCCGCCTGGGGAGGAGCGGGGTTTGGAGTCAGTGCGGCCATGTCTTGGTTTTATTTCGCAGCTATTGTATTGTTTCTCGGCGTTACGGTTCTAATAGTCTCCAAGAATGTATACTACGAAGACTAGTTGTCTTTGGGGGAGTACCCGAATGATGGGAGGAGGGTTAGCATGATGGAAGTGGCCCAGACTAGAAAGGACACACGTAGACCGGTATTGGCATTCACGCTTCGGCAGGTGAGATTGGCTGAGATTCTCTGGAGCATGATCAGAGCGGTTCTCATAGTCGGGATATCTTTCATAATCATCTACCCCTTGTTAGTGCAGATCTCCCTGTCAGTAATGGCTGCGGAGGATCTGCTGGATCTGAGTGTCCACTGGATTCCGCGCCACTTCACGACGGTTAATTTCAAGATTGCCTATGAGCGTATGAATTATCTTCAGGCATTGCTTACGACCTTCCTGGTTACAGCCGTGCTTAGTGCTCTGCAGGTGATGTCGTGTATGGTCGTCGGCTATGGATTTGCCCGCTTTAAGTTTCGCGGGTCGAAGCCACTATTCGCCCTGGTGGTATTTAGTCTGGTAGTTCCACCTTCTACGATCATGGTGCCCCTGTTCTTAAACTTCCGCTATTTTACCTTCTGGGGCCTGTTAAAAAAACCGGGCATCAACCTGATTGGCAGCAGTTGGCCTCTGGTTTTGATGTCCCTGACGGCAACAGCTAAACGAAATGGCCTGTTTATCTATATTGTCAGACAGTTTTTCAGAGGCATGAGCAGCGATCTAGAGGAGGCCGCGTACGTAGATGGGGCCGGACCCTTGCGCACTTTCTTTAGTATCATGATGCCTAATGCCAAACCGATCATCATGATCATATTCTTGTTCGCTTTTGTATGGCAGTGGAATGACTTGTTCTATAGCGACTTGTTCATGAAGGGAAAGAATTTGCTTCC
Source organism: Bacillota bacterium (assembly GCA_012799135.1). Classification (GTDB taxonomy): domain Bacteria; phylum Bacillota; class Limnochordia; order DTU087; family DTU087; genus JAAZLW01. The sequence continues at coordinate 8,030 of JAAZLW010000003.1, forward strand.
ACTGGCTTTACAGACTTTAACCGATCGGTTTGCTTTTTCATGGGCTGATCCTAGCATTGAATCAGTCACGGGGGAGCTAACCTCTCACATTAGGTTGGTGGCCAATGCCGGTCTTTTGATGTACATTGCACCACTGCTTGTGCTATATGCTGCTCTGCAACGGTATTTTGTCGAGAGTCTTGAGAAGACCGGCATCGTGGGCTAGTGGAGTTCGTCCAATGTGATTGTCTTAATGAATCTAGGTCTGATTAGCCAGTCTAGCTGTGATGTGGATTTGGCTTGAAGGAATGAGTGTGGGATGGTGATGTGTATGTAGAAGTCGCTAAGCGTCTACTGATGGGCTGTTCAACCAATAGCACATTATCAAAAAACCAGGAGGTAGTAAAATGCGTAAGCCGGTTAGAAATGTTGCTGTTATATTGGCACTGTCCTTGGTCATCTTTGGCGCCGTATCAGCCATGGCTTCCGGATATGACTTGGGTGGTCGCACCGTGACGATTGTCAGATACGATATTGAGCAGATGCAGGATTACTTTCGCAGTGGTGACGGGCGTGGGCGGATAGAAGCAGTGGAAGAAATGTTCAATGTGAAGATCGATTTTGCAGGTATTCCTTGGGATGCCGGGTATGATGTTATCTTGACCAGCATACTGGCGGGCGATCCGGTTGGCGATATCTTCATTGTCACCAATCGATGGATCCCGACATTGGCAGGTAACAATGCCTTGCTGGCATTGGATGATATTCTCAATGAGGACTACTATCAGAGCCTCCCCGGGATGCATCCACGCATGAGGGACATTTACTCCTTATATCAGGGCAAAGCCTATGGCATCTCGGTTAATGGCTCTTACCAGCGCAACATGGATATCGGATCTAGCCAAGGCTGGATCTATAACCGAGATATGTTCAAGAAGGCCGGGTTAGTCACTCCTAACGAGCTGCAAGCTACTGATCAGTGGACGTGGCAAGCGATGCGGGAAGCAGCCATGAAATTAACTCAAGATACCGATGGCGATGGGCAGATCGATCAGTGGGGTGTCGGCGGCCGCTTTGATCCGTGGCCGATCGAGCAGGAGATGGCGGTTTACTCCAATGGGGGAGGCATCCTTAAGGAGAAGAATGGCAAGACGGTTTTTGCACTTACCGATGAAGATGCCTTAGAAGCGCTGCGCATGTGGCGGGATCTGGTCAAGGTCGATGGTGTTGTCATGGTTGGTGACAAGTTCAATATTCGCAAGGAGTTTAACAAGAAGACCGTAAGTCAGTTCCGTCTCGATCTGTTTGCCCTACCAGATCATGCTAATGAAGTCGATTTTGACTTCGGCTGGGTATTCCATCCAAAGGGCCCACAGGCTGAAGACTACGTAAACCCTGTGTGGGGTCTGGATGCTGCCTTGCTGCCGATCACCTGTGATGAGCCGGAGGCTATGGTCGCGATTGTTAATGCTCTCTTCGAGACCACTAGCGATTATCGAGACCTATCTCTCTATGAGAACGACTTCCTGGATTTCTTCGTGCAGTCAGTCCGGGATCGCGCTTCTCTCGATGTGATTCGGCAGATGCTTTATAAGGTTAGGCTCTGGGATTATATCCCCACGCTTCCCGATGATCTCGATCTGAAATTGCGTGAGGCTTTTGGTGGAGCGGTATTGGGTGAGGAGAGTCCAAAGTCTCTCATGGATGCTATCGCTCCGGCTATCCAGGCGGTAGTCGATGAAGTCTATAACAAGTAAATCTGTCTGGATAAATAAGGGAATAGCTTCCTGAGGGAGCGGTGAAATTCCCCGGAGTAGCATTGTGTTCTGGGGAATTTCACATATGGATGCATGAGCAGATTTTGGAGGGAGGCAAACATGCAGATAGATACAACAAAGCAGTATCTGCCCGAATGGTCGATCGGACCATTTGAGAAGTATGATAAAAACCCGGTCTTATCGCCGACAACGGGCTTTGAGTCCTGGACGGTATATAATCCGGCAGTTATTGTCAAGGATGGGCGTTTTTGCATGGTGTACAGAGCTGAGGCGGTGGAGGGTAAAGGTACTCCGTATGCTGGCACCTCGCAGTTGGGGTTGGCCATGAGCGATGATGGTATCAATTGGGAGAGATATGAAGGTAACCCGATTATGGCCGCTACCGAGGAGTACGAAATGCCCGGTGGGTGCGAGGATCCACGGCTGGTTAGGCACGGTGGTATCTACTATCTAACATATACGGGCTATTACTGGCCCCACGATGTCCGTGTTTGCCTGGCCACTTCCACTGATCTGATTCACTGGGAGAAGCAAGGTCCAATGTTCCCCGAGATGAGAAACACCAAGTCCGGCTGCATTGTGCAGAATCCGGAGGGAGAAGCAGTTAAGGTCAATGGTCGGTATGTGATGTACATGAACCATCACATCGCCTATTCAGATGACTTCATCCAATGGGAGGTGAAAGAATTCGAACGTGGCCTGTCGGGTGAAGTATGTGTTGCGATTACCGATTATCGAGCTAGCGGCCGAGATGACATCTTGGTTTTCTACGCCGGCAGCCTGAAGGGTGAGGTGGCCAATGTGGATTGGTACTATGCGATCAGCGAATCCCTCTATTCTCGCCAAAATCCAGAGAAGCTATTGGCAGTCTTGTCTGAGCCGGTGTTGAAGCCAGAGTCCGCTTTTGAAAAGGACCCCGCTCGCCTTGACGAGAATGGAGCCAAAGGGACTCTCTTCATGGATTCTATTATCCGACATGATGGCAGGTGGTGGGTACATTATGGGGCTTCCGATAAATATATAGGCCTAGCGACGGCAAAGGCAACGTAAAGCAACTTTCAGTGGATGCAAATATGGAGGTAAACTCAATACGCAACTTTTGAGGGACCAGTAGCCTATGGGAGGAGTGCGGGCCCAGCTTGGTTCACAGTGGGAACTGCTGCCAGACGAGCAGACTTCACTTGCTTGGGTCCGTCATACTCAACCCTATAGAGAGAGATGCCGGCACCGGCGAGCTCCAGTAAGACCAAGTCATGCTTGCCATCATCCTTCTCTTCACCGATTAGGACTTTCAGCTGACCGATTTGAACCCAACGGGAGTAGACGGGAGTTCTTTCTCCTTGGGGTGACTCCACAAACACCTGCCAAGGTTGGCCATCATCCCACAGGTATTCCCGCGGATTGTCGGGGGAACGCTCTACCCTGGCCATGACCACCACTGTATCGTTTGCCCCATCCCCATCCAAATCAGCTGCTACTGTCTGCCGGTAATCCCATCCTGGTTCGTTCTTGGCCACTGGGGGATAGTTCTGATCAACTAGGTCTACGGCAGTGGCTTGTTCCGCCGGTGTTCTAAGCTCGGTTTGTTTCGGGGCGAGTTTTGGGGGTGCCTTCTGATAGCTTCCCCACAAAAGGAAGCCAAGCACGATGGCCAAGACCCAACCTGATACTGCCCAAAGCCGCTCTTGGGATTTCAATGGACAAAGTCTCCTTTCGGTACCTTCACTAGTAATATGTCCTTGTTTACATCCAGATAGCAAAATTCTTCTAGGATTCGCAAGAGAATCCCTGGTTTGGTTGGTACAATCTCCTTTATAGTATTAAGTAGGAGCCATAGATAAGTGATACTCCTTAAGGAGGTACCAGAATTGACTTCTTTAGAACGAGTCAGCCAAACCTTGCAGTTCAAGGAGCCAGATCGAGTACCGGTATGTCCACTGGTCAGTGGGGTTACCCGCAAATTGGTGAATGCCGGTTACAAGGAATGGGCGACTGACGCGGATGTTTGTGCCACAGCCTACATGAAGGCGGCGGAGCAATATCGGCTGGACGTTATCTGCACCCTCACCGATCTGTCAGTGGAGGCTGCTGATTTCGGGGCCCAGATAGTATATCCAGAAAACGAGGCGGCCCGCCCAGATTATTCTAGGCCCCGGATTGAGACTGTGGAGGACTACCGAACCATTGCTCCGGTTGACCCCCATAAGGGTGTACGGATGAGTGAACATATTAGACTCTGTAAGAAGCTGGTAGAAGCAAAAGGGAAAGAGATACCCATAGTCGCCTTTACCTTCGGCCCTTTAGGAATCACCAGTATGTTGCGGGGTCAGGAGAAGTTATTCATGGACCTGCTGCTACATCCGGAGGCGGTCAAGCATGCCCTTTCAGCAGTGACCGATACTCTGCTGGATTACTATGATGCTCTAATGGACACCGGTGTTCATGCCATCATGGCCGACACTCTGTTTGCTTCAAAATCGATCATGAGCAAGCCGATGTGGTTGGAGTTTGAGGGCGAACATATGAAGAGACTGGCTGAGCGGGTGCACCAACGTGGTTGCATGATGATGGTGCATAATTGCGGCAATGGGATTTACTTCGATGTCCAGCTAGAGACAATGCAGCCCGAGGCCATATCTTTTCTCCATCTCCCAGATGATGTGACAACTCCAGAGGAACTAAAGAAGAAGTATGGCCACCAGACTACCCTAATTGGCCACGTTGATCCGACTTGGATCGTCCAAGCCAGCCAAGATGAGGTGCGGAACCAATGTAGGAAACAGATTGATCTGTATAGACAGGGCGGTGGATACATTCTGGCCACGGGATGCGAGTATCCTGCCAATGCCGATCTGCGCAATGCAGAGGTGATGGTGGAGACAGCCGAGACATATGGACGCTATCGGTAGTCGTGAGAACAAGTGGGGATGTCATCCCAAAAGCGGGAGCGACATCCCCTGCTCATTTGCAGATTATCCCTATAGTTGGGCGAGAGTACAAAGACCGCTGGCCAGTTGGGCCGAGACTAGTTTCTTAATGGGAATAACCTGGTAGGGATGCTCGGTCTCCAATTGGTTGGCTATGTTCCGCAATGCGCCATCCACCTCTTCTGCTAACCTCTGGTACTGTCCTGAGCCAGAGCGGTCGCCTTTGGCACACCACTGGCATAGCCGAGCCAGCATGCCATATTGAAGCATACCATAGAATCGGTTGACTACGAGGTTATCGAAGACCTCAGCGGTAGTTGCCGGCCGATCATGTTTCTTCTCCGCCTCAATCCAGGCTCTTTGTGCTTGGAAACGCTGGGGAGCTTTGCTTACATAGTCATGCACAGCGGCATGAAAAGGTGAGCCTGGGCAGTGCTCTACTTGCTGGAAGCGGGGGGCGATGAAGTCATACATCTCTTTTTGCAGTTCGAGGGACTGGGAGAGTGCTTCTGACCGCAGGATGTCAGCGGTAGTAGTGTCATCGATGGAAGGATGGTAAAAATACGGTAGTTCAGATACCAATGCCAAAGAGTTGTACTTAGCAGCATATTCGGCACTGGACGCCCCAGCTAGCACCATCTCTGCCGGGTCACCATCCATATATTCAGCAAAATAATCATACCCATCACTAGAACGGGTCAGCTCATATATCGCCTTAGCATATGTCTTTGCCCAGGGGACTTCCGGCTCACCCTGGCTTAGTGGAATCCCCAGATTCTCGATGGCTTGGTGGAGCTTCGGATAAAGGGAGGGCATGGGCCTGTTCAAATAGAAGTAGGCACCGCCGAAACCAGCATTGTGCAGCGCATAGAGAAAGTGCGGTTTGGCCGTATCAATAAGCTGGATAAGTGCCTGGGTCTCCGGTAAGGGAGAATCGAAATGTAGTGTCTTGTAGTCGATGGGAAATGTCCATTCTACCTGGTCCTTACCGGCCGGGCGGTAGAAATTCTTGGCATAGGTATAGAAATCAAAAGGCCCTTTGAACCAACCTTCATTGAGGCGGGTGCCATCGGGGTCGATACACTTGACCAGGAAGAAGGTACAATCAAGCTGTTCCCTCAGGGCTGCATCTTGAGCCAGTGTTTCGGCCCAAAAATCTATGGTCAGAGTCCCGATGGGTTCATTGGGATGGGGACAGCCAAACCACAGGGCTCGCCTCTGGCCTTGGCCGATCCTCAGGCAGTAGATGGGTTCTCCCTTTCGGCTATGGCCGATGGTAGTTTGCTCAACTATCTCGGGGTACTGTGCCACCAGTCTAGCTGATCTATCCAGTAGCTCATCAACTGTCAAGAACACCTGATAGTCCGGAATCCTGGCTTCGATCTGATTCCAGTTCAGCACTAGATCCACTTCCTTTCTCTGTCTCAGACCGCCAAAATAAGGGGAGAAGCAGCTCCGCTTCTCCCCCCAACGTCATAGCCTCCTGCCAGGAAGCTTAAGGGCATGGTCACCGGTTTAGCCAGACGTTGTTCTCTTCACTAACCAGGTTTAGATTCCATTCTTGTGGAATAAAATCATTGACCTTGGCATCAGCTGCAGTATAGCCGAACTCGAAGTAAAGGGGAATCACCACAACATCTTCCATGATCTTCTGCTGGGCTTTCTTCCAGATGGCTTCCCTCTCCTTAGGATCAATGGTGACACTGCCCTGGCTGAGGAGGGCGTCGACCTCGGGATTGCCATAGAAATGGGCATTACTAGTCCCGGCATTGTCTGAGTGGAACATGGCATGCAGGCCGGTAGGGCCACTATAGGCGAAGTCCATGAATAGCCCGGTATTACCGTTCTGCAAGTCAGCTACCCAGGTACCTACCTCCTGAATCGCCAGTTTCGCATCAATACCAAGTTTGCGCAGCTGAGTAACCATGATCGTGACCATTTTTACACGGGCCGGTTCATTCATGGTCTTGATCTCTACTGTCAGTTTCTGGCCATCTCGCTGCAACAGACCATCAGGTCCTGAAGTAAAGCCTGCTTCCTTAAGCAGTGCCAAGGCCCCATCGGGATCATATGGCCATAGCTCCTTTAGGCTGGGATCATAGCCAAGTAACCCTGGGCCCACCTGTCCATAGGCACGAATAGCGTTCTCTCCAAAAACATTGCTAACGGCACTCTCTAGGTCAGTCGCCATGGCTAAAGCCTTTCTTACATTTAGCTCATCAAAGGGTGGAGTTTTCACATTGAATCCTAAGCCACGGTACCAGCCTTTGGAGCTACGGTATAGGCGAATCCGCTGATCGCCTCGCAGACGGTCAACTTCACTCGGTGGTACTGATAGTGAGACATGTACATCCCCGGCCTCCAGAGCCATGACGGTGACAATATCATCGGGAATGATCTTGAATGTGACCCCACTTAGCAGAGGCTTCTTCCAGTAGTTTTCGTTTCTCCGAAGGACTACCTGATCGTCCGGGATGAACTTGACTAACTGGAAAGGACCTGAGCCGATCGGCTCTCGAGCGAACCTGGCAGGACCGAGCTTATCGACCGCTTCTTTGGGGATAATCGCAACTCCCGCCAGACGGATAGCGTCCAGAAGAAAGGGATCGGCAGATTCAGTCACCAGCTTGATGGTGAAATCATCGATGACGTCGATACTGGTGATGTTCTTCAGTGCTCCGGCATAGGGAGACTTGGTCTCGGGATCCAGGACCCGCTCCAGGGAGTATTTGACGTCTGCGGCCACAACTTGACGGCTCTTTCCCTTGGGGAATACGGCATTATCGTCGTGCCAGTAGACCCCTTCACGCAGGTGGAACACCCAGGTGACATCATCGGGATTTTCCCATGAACGGGCTAGATCAGGGATAGGCAAGCTGTCTTTTCCGGTTGCCACCAAGGTATCGAAGATCTGACTTAGCACAGCGAAATCAAAATCGCTGGAGGTAAGATGCGGATCCAACGTGCCTACGTTCTTGATGGCGATACTGAGCATACCACCCTCTCTGGGGGCAGCTGCCACACTAGTATTGAGAGACAATACCAGCATAGCGATGATAGCTAATCCAATCAATCGATTTTTCTTCATTACTGTTATCCTCCTTGTCTACTGATTGACACAGGCCTTTTGTCTTGACCCACGAGTACAACTCAAACAGAAATTGAGATTGCGGCTCTCTCGGCCTGAATACTACTACTGCTACTACCGGCCGGTCGGCATCCTTGGATCGAGTGCATCCCTTAGACCATCACCCAAAAAGTTGAGTCCGAGGACAGCCAACATGATCACAAGACCGGGCACTACGATGAGATGGGGGGGTGTGCGCATATACATTCTCGCTTCA
>JAAZLW010000133.1 GCA_012799135.1 Bacillota bacterium
GTCTGCCGAGCCTTTCGAACAGTCCCGATACTAGCCAGAAGGGTAGTTAGAACTGTTCCAATATTACTGCCGAAAACTACTGCCATCCCACCGGGAAGCCCAACCAGCCCTTCTTTCGCCAAAGCCATGGTGATACCAATGGTCGCACTGCTGCTCTGCAGAATGGCAGTTAGTATCATCCCTGCCAGTATACCAGAGTAAGCACTTTTTTCCCACTGCCAGATTAGCCTAGCCAGCTGGGGCAGCTGAATCAGGGGCCGAAGCGCCAAAGAGACAAGATCGATCCCCCAAAGCAACCCACCTGCCCCTGCTACAATACAGCCTATACGCCCCCATATGGTCGCTCTATCCAATAGAAAGACTATTACTCCCAGGCAGATAGCCCAGACAGCTGCCCTTTCCCAGCGAAAGGAGATCAGTTGGGCAGTCAAGGTGGTGCCAATATTCGCGCCGAGGATAATCCCCAAAGCCTGTTCCAGCTCCAGCAAACCTGCATCTACCAAGCCCACGGCAGCAGCTGCCGTGGCACTGCTGCTCTGAGTTAAAGCCGTCAGTGCAGCACCGGTAATTAGTCCCATCAGGGGGTTAACTGTAAATCGCTCCAAAACCAGGCGTACCCTTGGGCCGGCGATGAGCCGCAGACCCTGGGTCATCGTGCGCAACCCAGTAAGAAAGATTAGGATACCCAGCAGGGCCCCAACTACTATAAGCAACATGCCACCGCCCCCTGCCCCATCCTATGCGGGCCTGGATATTGACAGAACAGAGGGTGGACCTTTAGGAAAACGCGAAAGGACGGCGCTTCTACCTCGCCGTCCTCTCAACGCAACTCCTATTTGTCTAACCTTGAGACATCAACTCAATAATACTCCCAGGCTGCAGCCCAGGCTTAAGAAAATCCGCCGGTTCTGTACTCAACAATCGGACGATCCTGCCCCGAGCAAACTGTAGGGGTTCCACCAACACTTGCACACCCTGCCATTGCATCTGTAATAATTCCTTCGGCCTTGCTTCTATACCTTCCCAGATAATCTCCGGTGGTATGATGGTCCACATCACTGACCAACACCCCCTGGATCAGAGATGATCTCAGGGAAAGGCAAATCCTGCGGTGCGTCTGGTGACAACAGCTTCCTGGAAGGTTGGTACTCCTTGGAAGGCCGGCAGTTCACCTCACGCCCCTTGATTAGCTGTTCCAGCCTGGAGACCGCCTGATTGAGACCACCTACTTCGTCGATCAGTCCCACATTCACGGCTTCTTTCCCGATTAGAACTGTCCCGATATCCCGCATCAGATCCCCGGTTCGGAACATCAGTTCCCGCAGCCCTTCTTCAGTGATCCTGCTATTTTCAACGATAAAACGCACTACCCGGTCTTGCATCTTGTCCAGATACTCGTAAGTTTGAGGAACACCTACAACCAGACCGGTAAGGCGAATCGGGTGAATTGTGATGGTGGCAGACTCGGCAATGAAGCTGTAACTGGCGGCAACAGCGATCGGTGCTCCGATTGAGTGACCTCCCCCTAGAACCAGGGATACACTGGGTTTGGATAATCCCTTGATCATTTCGGCGATGGCTAAGCCTGCTTCAATATCACCACCGACGGTATTGAGTATGACCAGGACGCCTTGGATATCAGCATTTTGCTCTACCGCCACCAATTGAGGAATGACATGCTCGTACTTGGTAGTCTTATTCCGGGGTGGAAGCAGGATATGGCCTTCTACCTGCCCGACTATAGAGATGCAGTGGATGCGAGATACCGTCGGAGGCGGTACAGCTATCTGCCCCACCTGCCTGATACTCTCCAGGGCAGCCTTCTGACCTTCAATACCCACCCTCTCGGGAGTATCAGGCTCCAAAGGCGGGATCCATGGCTGCTCACTCGTAATCTGTGGTACTTGATCACTGTAAACAGGCTCATGCATCTCCCACTGTCCTACCCCTAGCTTATTGACTCCCAGCGGCTTGTCCACCCAGGTCATCCTTCCCCGTCATACTAGCTGCTATCTTACCAATGGAGATTGTGGCCAGCTAAAACCTCCCTCATAGTATAACTACCACCACCGTGATTTATGATCTGCTAATTAGACTTCCATAATTATTGGCATAATCATGGGCCGCCGCTTGGTCTTCTGGTAGAGCAACTGAGTCAGGCCATCTTTTACACTACCCTTAAGGGCACCCCATTCGGTGACGTGCTGTGCCTCACATTCTTTCAGTATCCGCTTGACCTCTTCCCTCGCCTCTTCGATCAAGAGCTCCGATTCCCGCATATAGACAAACCCCCGGGAGATGATATCGGGTCCAGCCACAACCAGGCCTGACTGTTTATCAATCGTGATTACTACTATCAGGATACCATCCTGAGATAGCTGCCGACGATCCCGCAATACTATGTTCCCGACATCACCAACGCCCAGTCCATCCACGAGAACTTGGCCCGAGGTTACTCTCCCTGCCTTGCGAACCCCATTGGAGCGTATTTCTATCACATCACCTATGTCACATAGGAGAATGTGTTCTCGGGGCATTCCCACCACCTTGGCCAACTCAGCATGGCGCACCAGCATCCTATACTCCCCATGAACCGGCATGAAGTATTGCGGTCGACACAAGTTCAACAGTAGCTTTAGTTCTTCCTGACTGGCATGACCGGAGACATGCACACCCGAAACAGCTTCATAGATCACTTTGGCTCCCTGCCGAAAGAGATGGTTGATAGTCTTTCCTACCAACTTCTCGTTACCGGGAATCGGCATAGCCGAAATGATAACAGTATCTCCTGGCACAATATCGATCCTTCTGTGCTCGGCCATGGCCATGCGAGTAAGTGCAGCCATGGGCTCGCCTTGGCTGCCGGTAGTGATAATTACCACCTCATTGGCCGGGTATCTTTCCAATTCATCCACATCGACCATGATCCCATCGGGAATCTCTAAATAACCGAGGTCAGCTGCTATACCCACATTGTTGACCATACTACGCCCGATCACCGCGATCTTCCGCTTATAGATGGCTGCCGCGTCGATAATCTGTTGGATCCTGTGAATGTTCGAGGCAAAAGTAGCCACCAAAATCCGACCGGGAGCCTCTTCGAAGGCTTCATCAAAGGCTTTGCCCACCACTCGTTCTGATAAGGTATAGCCAGGTCTTTCTGCATTGGTGCTATCAGACATCAAAAGCAAGATGCCCTCTTTGCCCAGTTCAGCAAATTTGTGCAGATCCATAACACGCCCATCAATGGGTGTTTGATCAAGCTTGAAATCACTGCAATACACAATCACACCTAAGGGAGTATGGACAGCTAGTGCAACCACATCGGCAATACTGTGATTCACATGCACAAACTCGATCTCGAAGGCACCAACCTTCACACTGCCTCCGGCCTTCACTTCCCGCAGATCAGCCGTAGAAGCCAAGCGGTGCTCCTCCAGCTTCCCTTGGAGCAACCCTAAGGTCAACCGCGTACCGTAGACGGGTGCATTGAGCACTTGCAGTACATAGGGAACGGCCCCAATATGGTCCTCATGACCATGAGTGAGAAAGATTCCCCTAACCCGCTCCTTGTTTTCCCTCAAATAGGTGATATCCGGTATGACCAAATCGATTCCCAGCATTTCCTCCTCTGGGAACATAACACCGGCATCAATGACAATAATATCCTTTCCGTATTCCAAAACCATCATGTTTTTCCCAATCTCCCCTAGACCACCTAAGGGGATTAAGGAAACTGCTTTACCATTCATTCCCAAGCACAAACCACCTCTTCTTTCAATCCAGATTAAATTAACCTATTTAAACCAAGTGCATTTCTTCCAATGTCTTCCGAATCCTTCGGGCCTCCTCTTCGGTAGCCGATACCAGTGGCAAGCGCACCTCTCCCACCGGACTGCCTACCATTTTCAATGCCAGCTTAACGGGTACCGGGTTAGTAGTGATAAACAAAGCGTCAAATAGAGGCAACAGCTCCGCATTGATCTGGGCGGCAACGGCCACTTTCCCTTGGAGATATGCTTCGATCATATCTTTGATCCGCCGGCCCACCAGATGTGAAGCTACACTGACTACCCCATGGCCTCCGACAGACATGATGGGAAGTGTCAGGCTATCGTCACCGCTATAGATGGCAAATTCCTTGGGCAGCATACGCCGGAGTTTGGCGACTTGTTCCAGATTGCCGCTAGATTCCTTTATCGCCACAATATTGGGGATCCCTGCCAGGCGCACCATTGTCTCTGGCAAGATATTGACTCCGGTCCGACCGGGTATGTTATAGATCATCACCGGCAATGAGCTAGATTGAGCGATCGTACTGAAATGCTGGTATAGACCTTCCTGTGAAGGCTTGTTATAATACGGTGCCACCAACATGATCCCATCTACGCCAAGCCTTTGCACCGCCTTGGTCAATTCGACTGACTGAGCTGTATTATTGGAGCCGGTACCGGCCAGTACTGTGGCCTTCCCACCGACCGCATCCACCACTACCTGAATTAATCTCAGTTTCTCCTCGGCAGTGAGAGTCGGTGATTCACCGGTTGTACCGCACACTACCAACCCGTCAGATCCTCCCTTGTATAACTTCTCCGCCAAGCTAGCGGCCTTATCATAGTCGACCCCAAGTTCACTGTCAAACGGAGTGACCATCGCTGTAAGCAACCTACCAAATCCCGCCATCCTATCTCACTCCCATAGAGTTTTGTCTGAACCACCCAGCTCAAATTGACCATGTAAAGCTTGCACCGCCGCTTCGACCTCCCCTTCCCGTACCAAGCATGAGATATTGGCATGGGAGTCAGTCGTTTGTAGGATGTTGACACCAGCACCATGCAAAGCAGCTACCACCTGGGCCATGACACCCGGTACTCCCCGCATCCCTGCCCCCACCACCGATACTTTGGCCATACCAGGCTCAATCTTGACCTCCACGGGGAAATCCGCAAGCACTGCTTGAGCTCGGGCCGCCCAGTGCTTCTCCAGGATAAATGAAATCCTGTTGGGTGATACATAGATCATGTCTAGACTAATGCCCGCTTTAGCCAAATCCCGAAAAATGGCTAACCCCAACTCTGATTGGTTAAAATCTGCCGCTGTTTGTAGCTGAACTTGAACCATCCCACCTATATGCGCTATACCGGTTACTGTCCGATCACCTCTAATCTCTACCTGCCCTCCCACACCTTGAACCATGGTGCCAGGGCTGCTGGAACCGGTAGCCCGGATCCGCAACGGAATGTGGCCCTCCATGGCTATCTCCACTGCCCGGGGATGGATCACCTTAGCGCCCAGGTGAGCCATCTCGGCAATCTCTCTATAGGTGACTGTCTCCAGCCTACGGGCATTCGGCTCTATCCTGGGATCCGCCGTCATCACGCCATCGACATCTGTATAGATCTCCACCATTTCTGCCTTTAGTGCAACCCCTAAAGCCACGGCACTGGTATCACCACAACCTCGACCCAAAGTGGTGATCTCTCCATCAGAGGTTCGTCCTTGAAATCCAGCGACAACGGGAATAACACCCACCTGTAAAGCATGATGAATCTTCTCCGGCTTTACTTCAACTATCTTGGCACTTCCATAGACAGAGTCCGTAATAATCCCTGCTTGGCCGCCGGTCAGAGCTGTGGCCTTTTCGCCTGACTTGCTTAGCTTTTGAGCTAGAACCGTCGCCGAAATGATTTCACCACAAGACATCAATAGATCCAGCTCCCGGGAAGCCATATGCGTTCCCTCGTCCACTAGCTGCAAAAGCGTATCAGTGGCATAGGGATCCCCGGATCGCCCCATCGCCGAAACCACCACAACACATTCGTACCCAGCGGCCTTTGCTTCCAGAATATGGCCCACAACTTGCTCACGTCGAGCCGCAGTGCCCATGGAGGAACCACCGAATTTCTGCACCAGGATACCCATATCCCGGCCCCCTTTTCTTGGGATACTGAAGGAACCTACTCTTCCATCTAAGAGTATAGTACTACTTAGCTCCGAGATTGGTCACACTAGGTTCCGTTTTACCAGTTCCTCCGCAATCTGTACAGAGTTCAGGGCCGCTCCTTTACGGATCTGGTCACCTACTACCCATAGATTGAGGCCGAAGGGAACGGTAAAATCTTCCCTGATTCGGCCTACCCACACTAGGTCATCATCGGTGGTACAAAGTGGCATCGGATATTCCTGCCGACTAGGATTGTCATAAACCTTTACACCAGGGGCTTCTTTCAGAGCCCGCCGGGCATCATCCAAAGTCAGTTCCTTGTGTAATTCTACATTGATCGACTCAGAATGACTCCTAAACACCGGTACCCGTACCGTGGTGGCTGTAATCTGCATAGTATCATCATGCAGTATTTTCTGCGTTTCCCGCACCATCTTCCATTCTTCCTTAGTGTATCCTCCCTCATCAAAAACATCGATATGGGGAATCAGATTAAACAGCATCTGATAATGCTTAGCCGCTGAGGGAGAAGGAAACATGCTAGCGGTGATGGGCTGCTTTTGGATGTATTGCACCACTTGTTGATGCAGGTCATCTATTGCAGCAGCCCCAATCCCCGAAACTGCCTGATAGGTGGAAACCACCACCCGCTTTAGGCCCGCACGCCAATGCAAGGGCGCTAAAGCCATTACAGCGATAGTAGTAGAGCAGTTGGGATTGGCTATGAGTCCCCGATGCCAAGAGAGATCATCGCTATTTACCTCGGGTACTACTAAAGGTACTTCCGGATCCATACGGAAAGCACTGGAATTATCAATTACGACTACGCCTTTGTCCTGGGCAACTTGAGCAAATTGACGGCTTACAGATGCTCCGGCCATGAAAAAAGCCAAATCAATACCGATAAAACTCTCCGGGGCAACTTCTTCTACAACCAACCGCTCTTCTCCAATTTCCAAAACCCGCCCGGCACTGCGAGCGGAAGCCAAGGCCTTTAGTGATTTGATGGGAAAACCACGCTCCAGTAAGATGCTGATCAACTCTTGACCAACAGCTCCAGTCGCCCCCAAGACTGCTACATTATAGGTTGTCAAGGCTCATCCCTACTCTCTTGATTGTCTATTTATTCGCTACTCCGATTATCCGAAACCAGCTTGAACTGGATCAGCAAAGGCTGAATCTGTTTCCCTTCCAGGGCCATGGCCGCTGCCGGCAAAACTAAGGTCATGTCGGCTACCAATGAACGGCTCTTGCCATCGGGATCGTCTTGGCCAAAGGGAACCATGTAGACATGCCGCCTGTTGAGCAACAGACCAATGTTCGCAGCATTGTTGCTAAGACCATCATTAGTCGAGACAGCTACAAGAACGGGGCGTTCATTGCGGAGCTGAGCTTTGGCTGCCATTAGAATCGACGTATCTGTGATACCATTAGCCATCTTAGCCAGGGTGTTTCCTGTACATGGTGCAATAATCAACAGATCCAACAATCGCCGGGGCCCAATCGGCTCCGCCTCGGCGATGGTGGTAATTAGTCTCTGTCCACACATCTGCTCGATCTCATTGATAAAGTCCTTGGCCTTACCAAAGCGTGTATCTACCGAGGCCGCTGCTTCCGACATTATGGGGCTGACCACTGCCCCCGCGTCGATAAGACGCCGTATCTCAGGGAACACTACCGCGAACGTGCAATAGGAACCGGTGATGCCGAAACCTATTCTCTTCCCATTTAACTCCACACTTAGCACCTCTCACCTTGGATTGGTACTAAGATTTGGCCGGCAGATCGGTTCTAGAAAGGGCTTTAAGGATCATCCGTGGTAAACACCGGCCCAAAATGCTCCCAGCAGTCACAGGTGCTACTTTCCCGGGCAGTCCCAGGGCCAGGATAGCCTTGACTCCCAAATCGGTCGCAGCTGCATAGTCTACTCCACCCGGAGCAGATGCAATATCGACTATTAGTGTACTCCTGGGCATCTGCTGGAGAATCTCTCCGGTCAATAATAGTGCCGGCACCGTGTTAAAGACTACATCCGCTGCCCTCACCATTTCCCCCAAGTCTGGCAAATCAGCAGTATCCAGCCCCATCTCCATTGCTCTGGCCAGCTGGGCCGGGTTTCTGGCAATAACACGAACTCTTGCACCTAGACCCTGTAGCATGCGAGCTAGGGTCAAACCACATCTACCAAAGCCGAGAACTATGCTCCGGGAATTGTGTAAAGTGATCGGCAGCTCCTCCATCGCTATCTGAATGGCACCTTCAGCAGTCGGTATGGAGTTCAAAATCGCAATCTCGTCATCCTCTGCAGTCTCGATTACCTGAATGCTGTGCCGCTCCGCTACCTCCCTAACCACGGGCCGTGCCATGCCGATAAACAGGGGTGTTCTTGCCGGAAATCTCTGCAGAAGCTCGTCATCGATACGAATGGTCACCCCCTTTTCCGGTACCGCTCTGAGGTGACCGGACTGGTCTGTATGGCTCATAGGAGCAATTATGACATCGATTTCCGGTAAAGCTTCCGGAATACGGCCTAAACTCTCCGTTCTAGTGACATTGGAGTAAGCAGGATAAGGCAGGTGACCAACAGTATAAATCCGACTCCCGAGGTCTGCCAGGCACCGCACCATTTCGATCTCCCGCTGGTCTCCTCCCAGCACGAGAATCCGGATCCCCTGCAAAGTCGCGTGCAACTTCGGTTCCCCTTTCCTAACGGCACTCAAACCGCCAGCCTTCCTAGTACACTAGTAGTATATGAGTAGGAAGAATCGGTGGTGCGCAGGGCTGTTAGGCAGGGTTTGCCTCCAGATCATGCGCTAGTCTTTAAAACAACAGCTTGTCCAAGCCGTAGACAAGCCCCCTAATATCTCCGATCCGGCGTATGCCCATCAGCACACCCGGCATAAAAGACTCTCGATTAGTGGAATCATGCCGCAATGTCAGTGTCTGTCCCGGCAACCCGAAAATCACTTCCTGGTGGGCGACAAAACCAGGCAGGCGCACACTATGTATGTGTATCCCCTCCAGCTTACCACCCCGAGCACCAGGCAGGCTTTCCCATTCTTCTATAGTGCTCTCGATTGGTGCCGCTCCGCGGTTTTCCCAGCTTCTCCCGATCATTTCCGCTGTCTTCATCGCGGTACCCGAAGGCGCATCCTTTTTCGCTTCGTGGTGGAGTTCAATGATCTCTACATGGGGAAACCAACGGGCAGCCTCCTCGGCAAAGTGCATCATAAGCACCGCGCCAATCGCGAAGTTCGGTGCCACCAATACTCCCACATCCTCGGCATAGGCAGCGTTATCTATCTCTTCCAGATCGACTTGGGTAAGGCCTGTAGTACCCACGACTACTCTTACCCCTGTCCGTATAGCCGTATGCACGTTTTGCAGAACACTGGCAGGTTCGGTAAAATCCACCACAACTTGGGCACCGGTTTGCACTAGCACCTCCGCCAGTTCAGATTGAATCTTTATTCCTAAGGGGCCAATTCCGGCCAGGCTTCCAGCATCCTCACCAATGCTTACCTGATCACATGCTCCCACTATTGACATATCATCGGCCTGGCCAATAGCTTTGACCACTTCCCGGCCCATTCTGCCGGCGGCGCCGTTGACTACCACGTTGATGGTCACTACCTAGCCCCCCGTATCTCTGCTTCATTATTTCCTATTCTCCAGTAGAAACCCATTTTTGTCAAGCTGGAACACACATGAGATCGATCGTAGAGCAAAAGCCAAAAGGGCTGCACCACCACCGCAGCCCCATCGAGCCTTTCTTCTACAGTGCAACCTTAGTGTGACTCTACATCTGCAGCCCCGTTATCGCGCATGATTCGGGCTGCATCTTCCACCATCCCAGAATCGGTATCAATAACCGCCAAAAAGCGGCCTTTCTTGACCTCCTCTTCATAGTACTGACTTCGATCCTCGGGTATGCCGACATCCAGCAATCCTCCAGCTACTCCGCCCGTAACTGCCCCCGAAAGGGTCGCTGCCAGAGGGCCCGCTGC
Organism: Bacillota bacterium; assembly: GCA_012799135.1. Taxonomy (GTDB): domain Bacteria; phylum Bacillota; class Limnochordia; order DTU087; family DTU087; genus JAAZLW01. Next base: position 9,952 of record JAAZLW010000133.1, read on the forward strand.
CACAATAGGTCCGATTCCGGGAATAGCCAAAGCGCCTACCCCGGCTAGCAAACCAGCAACACCGCCAAGAGCGCTCCCCCAGGCGGTACCATCACTTGCCTTACCCATACCGCCCATGTCATCACCGGCGGTCTCGAAATCCCCCTGCTTGCTACTTCTCTTAGCCACAACGGAGATCTCATCTTCCGTGAATCCCCTGTTGCGCAGTGCCCGGACTGCCTTTTCCGCTTGTTCCCGTGACGCGAAGGTGCCAATAACAGTACTCAAGAACGATCCCCCTTCTTAGGTTCAAAGCCGATAGGTACTACCATACCCTGACAGCCTTGAGTAGTTGATTCTGTTCCCAAGATAGGGTACCCGCCAGAGATGCCAAGCATACATATCCTAGCTATCGATCCAAATCGAGCTCCCTAAGGTAACGGGCTTCGTTTTCCATGGTGCTCAAATCGACAATGATCAGATCATGTCCGATCTTTTTAATCCCGTGAAATGGAATAACCAGTGTGCGACGACGAAAGAATGTCCCTCTGTTAGGCACGATCAGAGAATGGATCACTCCTGTATCGACATCAATGACCAGATCCGTCTCACTGATCACCCCTAGACGGGCTCCTTCGTCAATGGAAATAATCTCCTTCCCGGCCAGATCGCTAAATCGCATAGCCCCAGCCCCCTAACTAGAAATAACGCCCTACGCGAATGCTTATTTGAGGCGTTTCGTCCCATGCCCAATCCAATCGACCCCTATCTGACTTCCCCCATATGACTGCCCAATACCCCTGCTTCATCTTATGCTGCACAGCCACGTATGTATAAGCTTCTCCCGCCCGTTTCTTGTATACTGCCTCCCCTTGCCAGGGGCTTTTCTCCCCATGTTTAGATTGCAGGCCATCCAAACGCAACGCCGTCCGCCACCATCCTTTGACCGGGTCCCATCGCACATCGCCACTGACTAAAGGATGCAATGGGAATCGGCTATAGATCTGGGAGCTGCCGGAACCACCCAGGCGTCCTCCTATCTGTAGATTGCGGGACAGCCAGTTGGCTTCCCAAACAATCTTGGGATTTCGTGCCATCGCATTTCCTTCCCAAGCGAGCCCCAATCCTAACCGGTAGCTTAGGCTATCTGTCCGACGACGATAGGACATCTCTACCTGTGAATCCGGCTCCACTACAGCCACATGGGCCGGTGCTTCCTTTTGCACTTGCAGAAGCTCCGGGATCGGTCGATCATGCTGTATGTCTATCCTAAACGACCGATCTCTATACCTACCACTGGCTAAACCGGCCCTGAGTCCTTGACGTCCGGCACTGGGCGAATCGGCATCTCCGGTAGCCAGGAAGAATCCCGGGTTGGTTCGATAAGCATCCACCCACCAATTGGTGCTACCAAATCGGCCTTCGCCCTTAGACAAAATCGCAAACCCCTGCAGATCCCGTCGATAGGTTTTTCGCTGATCAAGTCCTGTCAAGGCCGCCATTTGGGCAGAAACCCGCATCGCGGACTCTAGATCCCATGTGCCGACCAGGGAGTGAACCTGACGAGCTGTCCGAGTCGCATAGGCCCCTGTCTTGGGCACGTGCCACTGCCAGTCACTATCATGGGATAGATAAAGATAGCGATAGCTGCCGGCCCTATCCTTCATATCCAGAGACATGTCCACAAGCAACAGGGGACCATCATCACCAATATTGTCGATTTCATCCAGCCAGAGGCCCCGCGCAACGACACTTCCTACACTACCGTTCAATTCCAATCCACTGGCACCTTCGCTTCGGCGGGATGATGAGAGAAGTCTCATGGGGTCTAGGGTACTACGAAAACCCACATCATGGAAAATGCGAAGCTCGCAATCTGCCGGTCTTAGTATCAGCTGTCCTTTCTCTAGAGAAAAGTCTGCCCCCATAGCCTTCCTCCAGCTTATTTCAAGTTCTACAGGTAGGCTTAAATGTCCCGGCTCCCCTTGCCAGCTAAGACTGTGGATCAGAGACAGGCCAGAGTCTTTTTCTCGTACATCGTTCAATTTCCATTGGATTTCCACCTCAGTCGAGCCTTTGGCTTCAACTATGTTGACATTGGCATAAAACACCATCGTGACACTTAGTACCAGCACAACATAGCAACCAAGTCTCACCGGCACATCCACTCCTTTCCGGCCGGTGAAAGACAAAAAACCCGTTGCGGCTGGCAGAAGCTTGTGGTCTCGCCGCCACATCGGGCTGCTCTGGGCAGAATGACTAACTACATTATCCCACTACTACCATGATCTGGCAATAGTAATTTATGGTGTAGCAACCTTTCAAGGTCGATGCTACTTTGCCACATTGTCTGCCTGGGCCAACAGTCCAACCACTTCCATCGCATATACGGAGCTGGAAATGGTGTCCCCCATGCCTACAGTCACAACCGGATCCGAAATAACATGGGTAGGTACGACCGCCAAGTAATGGTCATCTAATTCTGCACACCCACTGTGTCTCAATTGTGTTGCCGCCTGTGGCTGTTCCTTCGCCAATTCATCTGCGCAATCAACCAGTTGTTGTAGCCCTTCTTCAGAAAGCGAGATCTCTCCTATCTCGGGGATATCCTGAATTAGTGCACACTCACCGGTAAGGGCCCGCTGGGCATTAACAATGCTACCAAACAAGCAAGCCTGTCGCACCCGCTCTGGGGTACAAAAATACGGTTTCTTCAATACGACGACGTAGTATCCCAGGTTATGGATATGAATTCTCTCTAATCTCAACTTCCGTAATAGCTTGAGGCCCCCTTGGTATAGGACATATGCCCGCTCATTTTTCGAAATCGCTTCTGCCAACTCATCTGCACCCATGAGAGTCAATACGTGTCCGATCTCCACCTCATTGATACCAAAGCTATCCACACCTTGGCTCATAGTCACCAGCATCTCTTTCTCCATCTCTTTGTCCTTCATTGGAACATATTCCAGATGTAGCTTCAAACGGGGGTTCGCTTGCCGCAGTGTCCTGAGTGCCTGGAGACTTTCCTGAAAATAGCGTCTCATAATCTCTCGATCATCTGGATTGGGCCCACCCAAGTGGTACCCCGCGACCATACCCACGTCTATATGACGCGCGAACTCGGCGAGATACGGGGTAAACTCGGGAGTGAAATTCATACCGAGTCCCTCATCCTTAGGTATAGCAATTACCCTATTTGCTCGTGGTGTCGTAATCCTTCGATGGCCAAAGACATATGTTTCATCTTTCCCGTATTCAAAGACCCACGGTGAGCGGGTAGGGTCTGATGCCCGAGCCGCTTGTCTAGCGGTCTGTAGTGTAATAGAGCCCCCATCCACAACTGGAAATACAACATGAGGGTGGAGAACCTCAGCCTGCCTTTTTGACAAAATGGGCGAGTAAAGAACAGACCTTGCACCAAGTGAAGCAAGCTGGGTAGCCATAATCCCCGCTTGACCACCCAGTTTGTCATACCGTTTGGGAAAATGCTCTTCGAACCATGAGGTAAGCCCTTTGCTTTCACGCACTAGCAATATAGATTTCCCCTGCCCAAAGCGATCCATAAGCACTGCCACAAACTCTTCTCTTGTCCGTAGGGCTGGTAATTCCGCAATATCAATACTATCGATTTGCTCCCAGTTTAGATCAGGATTGCCTGCTAGCATCTTCTGAATCGAGGCATTGTCAAGATGGACCACCACATCTACATTAGGGTTGAAAGCAGAAAGGGCGGTCCCTTCTAACTTACCCCGTACTGCTTGCTGCAGCCGCTGGCTCCATATCTGCCGCTGCGAGATACTGCTCATTCTCATAACTCCCTCTCTTCTTCCTTGCATTCCCTACATCACCACTCAAAGATTCCTTGCCTAAAGCCTACTTCACACGTAGATCTGGTAGGGCATCACCTTCCATCATCAGATGCACCGAAGCCCTTGTGAAGGTCTCAGGCAAGGCAAGGATCTTGGGCGCTTTGCCAACGTACTTTTCAGCATCTTTCAGAGCTTCTGCAAAGCTGGAACGAGTTTTCATGGCGAATAACATTAGCCGCGATGGCCTGCAAAATCAAAATAGGATTAGTGCCATGGCCATTGCCGTAATGAAACCGCTGAGGCATACCAAACATCATAATATCAAACTTTTCCTTAGCCCAGGGGATATACGTCCTTTGATCAGCTATCCGCCAACTTAGAGGCTGAATTTCCTTTGCATACCCTGAGAATACAGCGATCTGTCTTTGACGGGTATCGAGAACGGCATCGCAGGTGAAAAACTTCTTGCCCATGCACTTCTCCATATGCTGACCAATGGCATCAAACTTCTGGCGCATCATGCTACAATGGCTTACTAGACACCCCTCCTAAGGCGGCTTCCAGCCATTTTGTTTCCGATAGTCAGATCTTTACGGGAACCGGTCTATGTCATCAGATCAGCAAGCTTGAACCAGCTCAATGTCCATGAAGTGACACAACCAAGCCAGCTCTGGCCGAATGTCACCATAGATAGTGCTATAGTGATGGGCAAAACCATTTTCTATGATACTATCCAGTATCCCTTGTACCGGAGCATCAAAGGTTACCCACGAGGGGTTGCCCTGTAGGAGTTGGGATGTCTTCATTGCCTCACCGCCGGTCACAAACATCCTCCAATGTTCTTTCCCATGCTGTAAGCGCATGATGGTTACTCTTCCCGGCTTTAACGGAAAACTGATAGACGCGGCGGTTTTGCGCATGCCGTGCAGTCGAATCACCTTCTCTGCTTCTTCATCTGCCAATAGCATAGGGGCAGCACCGCAGTGCCAGTAAACACCTCGATTTTCTTCCGTTTCAATGTGAATCAGATCATTGAAGAACTCAGGCCCATCGCCAAGCAAGTCCTGGATGAGCATTGATACGGCTCCATAGACATCTGCCTCACATGCTGCTATGATCCCAGCGTTGTTCAGCAGTGAAATGGATAAGCAGACACTGAATCCTTGCTCTTGCGGGAATTCTGGCCAACACTTGATGGCCAAGGCATCTAAATGATGTTCCTGAGCCACGCTTTTTAGAGCTAGATACACCTTCACACTCTTTCGCAGTCCAGATCGTTTTTCCAACACAGGCTCGGCTATGGACGCATCGATCTCGTGGATGGTTTCATCAGCTTCTTCATCAGAGATGCTCACCATTGTCTTCAGAACTGTGGAAAGGTCAATATGAAAAGCCTCGATCCCAAGATCTGCCTGGAGCCTCACTTCATCGAACCCGGATGAATAGAATCCCGGTGCCCTATGTCCCACGACACCAATCTTGGCCCGGCGCAATACTTTCATCGCTTGAAGAGCTCTAAGCATAGCCCTAATAGTATCCTCAGTCTCAGGTCCCGGTGCACCGTAAATAAACTCGGTCTTCACTCCCGCGTGTTTCAGATGGGCATTGTTCATTATGCCAGCACATAACGAGTTGCTGCGAATGGGGCCCCCATCAAATTCTGGTTCGGGCGTGGACCAGATAACACAGGGCATATCCACACCTGTAGCAATAATCATGGGTAAACCACCAAAACTAAAACCGCCACTCTGCAAAACTACGACATCGACCATAGCTGTGCGAATTAGGTCTCTGAACTCATAGGCCTCAGCTTCATACATGAGTGGTTTATCCCATGTCACAACTTCTGCCCCAAGATGCTCAAGCATAGTCTTTGTTTGGATTCTTATCCCTTCTGCCCATTCCACATCGAATGTAGGCTGAGCAAAGGTTACTAAACCCACCTTGACTGGTGAATAAGATCCGATCATTGCATGTCCCCCTAACGACCGACGCACTGATATGCTACGGCGTTCTTTCATAGCTCCAGTACTCTTTCGCAGTTTCCCAATCAGGCACTTCACCTGTGGCGTTTTAAGTTTATCCTTACTAATGAATGGGGTGGAAGTGTGAGTTCCCCTTGCTTACCATGGAGGGCCATCTTCGTAATAGTCGGCGCGAATACCTCTGGATCCAGTGGATTAGCAACAGCCACAGGATCATCACTGGTCATGACTGCTACTTCCCCCTCATCTGCCTCGAAATCCCACAGATTCAATTCAATCTGCGTCTTGTCTTTTTGATATCTAGTCGTGAGGAAAACATCAAGCTCTTTTCCGTCATCAGACAGGCAGGCAGCTACATCCACATAGGGCACATTCTTGATATTGGGAGCAATTTGACACCCTAAAGTATCGTAACCGGGCCCCTCATAGTGGCATTTAACTGCTCGGTTACCCCTCATTCTGGAGTAAAGTTGGATAGCATAGTATTGAGCATCAAAACAGACTCTGGCGCCGATTTTCCGTATACAGCCACCATGCATAAAAGCAGTGGCATTAGCCAGTGGAATCTGTGCAGCATTGCGGATCATGAAGTACTACCGACTTCTACTTGATACCACTAGTCAGTAGCATCGCAGCACGATCCACTGTGCTATCCTGTACGCTTTTCGAGTTAGGCCACCCCTCCTCCCACCATCCAACGACTCGTTGCCAAAACCGAGTATTTATTTTGACCACGCATTATTACGCGCCGTGAATATATTGTTCGATGCCCAAAAGGCAATACCTTCCCAAAATGATCTCTCTTTCGTAAAACAATATATTACTCGATAGCCCCATTCTTTCTGGCGAGCCGACACTATTTCCTGCCGCATAACACCTATCTGCTGCTGAAACTTGGTCCGCAACGCGCTGAATGGCATGCTGGCTTTCCAAAGGATTTGACCTAGTTTCGCTAGAACATATGCACGCTTGAGCAGGAAAAACATTCTGAGCGTATAATAGACATTAGTGTACGGCCCGCAATATTATGCCAGCACAGGTGATCAATATGGTAATCAAGAATCAATCGGAAATGAAAGATGGCAATATTCGCAATATCTTGCGGACCATGCTATGGAATGCACCAATATCCCGTGCTGATCTATGCAAGAAAACCGGTCTTACACCCTCTGCGGTATCGGCACTCATCAGGGAATTACTAGAGATACGGGTAATCCAGGAGCTAGGCCCCGACAGCCAGAAGAACCAAGGCGTTGGGCGCCCGCCTAGCTTGCTTCAGCTAAGAGCAAACTCGTACGCAGCTGCAGGGGCCGAGATCGGGGCAAACTACCTCAGCTTGGGCGTGCTCGACCTAACTGGAGAGATGCAAGATACCATGATCGAAAAGATAGCCCCCGGTGAGCAGCCGGAAAGCGTCTTTGACCAGATCACTTGCTACGTTGCCAAGCAAGACAGTCAGCTAAAGGAAAAACGTGCTAAGTTGGTGGGTCTCGGCGTTGCGGTTACTGGATTAGTCGATACTAAGCGTGGAATCAATCGCTTTGCTCCTAACCTAGGATGGCGTGATATTAACGTCACTGAAGAGCTAAGCTCTCGGCTCAGCATTCCGGTAGTCGTCGACAATAACGTGAGACTGATGGCGTTGGGCGAACAATGGTTTGGTAATGCTCGCGATTCCGGTGGCCTGATTTTCGTTCAAGTGGGAGCAGGTGTCGGGTGTGGCATTGTATTGCCTGGAATTGGTCTTTTGCGAGGGGCATTCGATGGTGGCGGTGAACTAGGGCACTGTACTGTGTTGCCCGGAGGGCCTGTCTGTAAATGCGGAAAACAAGGTTGTCTAGAAGCTCTCATATCGGAGAGAGCCTTAGTCAGTGCTTACCTGCGGCGTACAGCCATTCACTCAGAAACAGCTGGTGACCCACGCTCATTGTCAGTTGATACTATCGTAGAGGCGGCCAACCAAGGAGATATCGACGCTACCTCGGTTCTCAGAGAAGCGGCAGAATTCCTTGGTATAGGTCTAGCTACTTTGGTCAATATTCTTGAACCCAGTCAGATAGTCCTTAATGGTAATGCTTTCGCACTATCACCCCTGACCCGAACCTGGATATGCGAAAGCACCCAACGACACCGCTTTTCCTCTGAAGAAAACATAGAACTCAGTGATGCCACCTTCAAAGGCCATCAAGGAATGGTGGGAGCAGCCACAGCTGCCTTGCAACAGGAGATATTCTGACTACATCAGAAGCCCCGGTCTTTCGAGCGGGGCTTCGGCAACTTATTTGCATATTGTTACAAGCTCTACTTTGCCAGATCCTGAACAGCATACCCTTCCTTAGCGGAAAGCCCTGCTTGCCGACGGAAGTTTTCTTGATTCTTCTCGAGATAGGCCTGGTAAATATCCTCAGCGCTAAAGCCTGCCTTTAGGCACATACTCACGAAGAAGTGCAGGATATCTACCAATTCTTCCTTCACCGCGTCAGTATCAACAGGTCTAGGGTTTTTCCACCACTTGAAATTGACCTCTGCCAAAAGCTCACCCAGTTCCGAAATGATGGCCAAGACTTCCCGTTGAATCCAAGTCTCCAAATCACCCTCTAGCTGTCGCTGTCGGGCTAGTTTCTCATCAAAGGATGCCTGTAGTGCAAAGATATGCTCCAGCTTGTCCATATTGTGTGTCATCGCCATCCCCCTATATTGCAGTCTCCATTACACCGATCTCAGACGCCCCCACCTGATCGTTGGGTCCCACCACGGCCAAAGAAAAAGGCGTTTGGGCAAAAAGCCGCCGCCCAACTCGTACGATGTCCTCAGGCGAGACAGCATCGATCTTGGCCACCAGTTCCTCAGGAGTCAGCAACTTCTCTTGATACAACTCTGCTTTGGCCAGACGACTCATCCGGATCGCCATATTCTCCAAGCTCAAGAGCAAACTGCCTTTTAGCTGCTCCTTAGCTCGATCCAACTCCTCCTGCAAGAGTCCGTCAGTCGCCACCCGCTGACATTCCTCTGTAATCAAATCGATCACATGGGCGGCATTACCAGGGCTAGTCCCCGCGTATACCCCTACCATGCCCACATCTTCGTAGCAGGAATGGTAGGAATAGGTGGAATATACTAATCCCTTTTCCTCGCGCAAGCTTTGAAACAATCGAGAGCTCATGCCCCCACCTAAAGCTGTATCCAGAACCTGTAGGACGTACCTATCCTTATCTTTCCTGGAAAATCCCGGAACCCCTAGACAGATATGAGTCTGTTCGGTGGCCTTTGTCTTGATGCTCTTGCCACTCCCCCGTGGCACGGGAACACCGTGATGGGCCGGTGGTGAACCTGCCAAAGCTGACAGGTGCTGGGCAACATAGTCCACCACCTCCTGGTGCCTAATATTCCCCACAACAGAAACGACCAAATTCAATGGCACATAATGCCGATCTACATAGGCCAACAAGTCTTCTCTTTGAAAAGATCGAATACTTTCCGGTGTACCTAAAACACCTCTGCTTACCGGATGGGGTTGCAGCAGATTCTCTGCCAAAGCCTCGTGGGCGAGTTCATCAGGAGAGTCTTCATACATCCGAATTTCCTCTAGAATGACACCTTTTTCTTTATCGATTTCCTGTCTATCAAAAAGAGAATTGCACAGCATATCGGCTAGAATATCAATCAGTAAGGCCCCATGCTCATCCGGTACTCTACCATAGTAGCAGGTCCCCTCTTTGTCCGTGAAGGCATTGAGCTGTCCCCCCGTAGTGTCTATGGTTTCCGCGATCTCTCGAGCTGAACGATGACTTGTACCCTTAAACATCATGTGCTCGATCATGTGGGACATTCCCAGCTGGTGGGCCTCCTCATTGCGAGAACCAACCTTCAGCCAGAAGCCGGTGGTAACCGAACGTACATACGGGATGGATTCGGTCAAGATCCTAACCCCATTTGTGAGCACCGTTTTTTGCAATCGCTATTCCCCCTCGTCGCCACTATATCGCCACGGCCAATTACTGTCAAATGTGGGTACAACCTTTCCTGGAGAATACCGGGAAAGTCCAGTATAATGGCCAGTGTAGCGGCAGGTGACCTTATGGCTCTATACCCTGGAAAGGAGGCCACCATGTCTCAGACTTTAGTCGTTGTCTTACTAAGCCTAATGCTTTTTATTTCCAATCTATTTGGAGGGTCTGCGGATATTACCGGGCCCGGAGAACCACTGCCCAGTCAAGAGCAAACATATACCGTCCCTGGTCGGATTCGCAACTCACCAGTTACCTTGTATGACAGTCCGAGTACTGAGAGCAAGCAAGTAGCCTCAGGACAACCCAATACATCTATATCCCTGCTGGCTGAAAGCGGTGATTGGTATAAAATTCAACTGCCTGACGGCACCACCGGATGGGTCCTCAAGATTCTGGTCAGCACTTCCGGCAACACAGGACTCCTAGCGAAAGAGGTCTATGGTTACTTCGTCCAAAATACCAGTCTTCCTTCTGACCCTTCCTTGGCGGCCAACTATAAGCAGATGACCGGCATTACTCCCTGGGCCTTTAGCCTGGATGCTGAGGGAAACGTAGTTAACCAGATGGAACCATCCACTCTAGCCAAAACCCTGGGATTTGCCGGAGAACGGGGCATGAAGACATTGGCCCTGATCAGTAACTACGATAAGCGCACTGAGAGCTTCAGCGGAGCATTGGCTCATAACCTGCTCAAGAGCCCTGCTAACCGCCGACGAGCTGTGGACAATATCTATAAGACTGCTGTTAACTGGGGAATCTGTGGCATTAATCTCGATTTCGAGCACGTATACCCTTCTGACCGAGAGTATTTTTCACAATTCCTGCGGGAGCTTAGCAACCGACTAAAACCGGCAGGAATCATGGTGACCGTTGCAATACCAGCCAAGACCCATGATGATCCGTCATCGAGTTGGTCCGGAGCCTTTGATTATAAAGCCATCGGCCAAGCAGTAGACAGAGTGATGCTCATGGCCTATGATCAGCACTATCCGGGTGGAGCGCCTGGACCCATTGCTTCCATCAGCTGGGTGGACAGAGTCCTGCAATTCGCTGTCTCACAGATCCCCCGTGAAAAACTAATCTTGGGTATTGCAGGCTATGGATATAGCTGGAAGTCGGCCGGGAACGCCTACTCTGTAGCTTACCAAAAGGCGATTGAGTTGGCAGCACAAGGGAGCGGCATCCGCTGGGATGCTACCCATAAAGCACCCTTTGCCTTATACAATGGACGAGAGATGTGGTTCGAGAACGCCGCCAGTATTAGCTACAAGCTGGATCTCGTTAATAAATACAACATCAAAGGGGTTACTCTATGGCGGCTAGGACAAGAGGATCCTCAGATGTGGCAGGTAGTCGCCGGCAAGCTGTCCGCCTGACGCAAGCTGCCGGTATATCGCAGGGTAGACTGATTCGTTGGTTCAGAGGGAGTGTCTTTGTTGTCCATTTCGTTTAGCAGCTTGCCCACTGGCAGCAACTGATAGCCCTTCCGGCGAAGCCCTTCTATGATTTGAGGAAGGGCTTTTATTGTGTTTGGTTTGGGATGCATAAGCACAATCCCGCCATTCTGCGCTTTGTTGAGCACACGATTAACCGTAGTCTCTACATTCGGTTCCTGCCAATCGATGGTATCGATCGTCCACATGATCGTCCTGTAGCCAAGAGCTCGAGCAGTTGCTGCTATTCGCCGATCTACTTCTCCATAGGGGGGTGCAAATAAAGGTGCAGGGTTTTCTACAAGACTGATGAGAAGTTTATGGTTATCCAGAATCAACATGGTCAAGTCCCAGTCAGATAGCTGTTGCGGATGGTCATGCCTCATCCCATGGTTACCTACTTCATGCCCTTCTTTAAGCATTTGTTTCACCAGATCAGGATACTGCTTGGCCCAGCGACCGGTAACAAAGAAAGTCACCTTCACATCCCAGTCCCGCAGTGTCGTGAGCATCGCAGGAAGTACCTCTTGCCCCCAGTCTACATTCACGGTAAGGCTAATCAGAGGTTTACCGGAGTCTCCCCGATACACAGGATCTATACTAACACTACCAAGTCCCATCACATCCACACTGCTCCGCCAATAGGGCAAAGTTGCGGCAAAGACAAGTGATACCAACCAGACAAAGATGAGCACCATCACCCCCAGTCGTCGCCCCACTTGTCTGACACTAATGCAGACAACCCAAAAATCGCCTCCCTGTGCTGCCTTATTCACTGCCTGGTTCCCTCCTTGGCCGGGACTGATTCTTGCCGCACTGGAGGCAGTTTTACCGGACGTTGAGTGCCCGAATGCTTTTCGATATAGTAATTCTCTCGGTAGATCAGCTGGGAAACGGGGACAATATCGAAGCCTCGCCGCTTCAGTTCCGGTAGGAAACGTGCTACAGCCTCTGCCGTATGTTTGCCGTTATTGTGCATTAATACGATTTCACCGGGGCCGGCCTGACTCAGAATCCGGTCAACGATGAATCCTGGGCTGACATCTTTCCAGTCCAAAGAATCAATACTCCATTGAATCGTATAATAGCCAAGCTCTTTGGCCACCTCGATCACTTTATTCGAATACTCACCAAACGGCGGACGAAATAAGAAGGGATCGTTACCGGTGATCGCCTTGATATTCTTGTGATTGCGTTCCACTTCCTGACGGATAGCGGCTGGACCAAGGTTATTTAAATGTGGATGAGAGTATGTATGGTTGCCGATCTCGTGACCGGCTGCAGCGATTTTCCGGACATATTCCGGGTACTTTTCTACCCAATAGCCTCCCAAGAAAAAGGTGGTCTTCACTCCATTTTCCCTGAGAATCCGCAACAACTCATCGGTATGGTCTGCTCCCCACATGGCATCAAAGGAAATCGACATCTGCTGCTTGGGGGTTTCCACCCGATAAATTGGCACCAACCTAGATACAAGCATAGTGGAGACAGTCTTGATCGCCTGTTCGGAGAGCCAGTGAACTGTCGTAAAGGCTATGAAAGCCAAAATCAGTAGAAGCAGCTTCGCAAGTCCACCCCGTAGGTTAATGATTCGCATCATCTATCCCCCCTACAATGTACCTACTGTGGCATTGTATTCACTCCAGACTGGGGATAGAAGCAACCTTTTCCCTTGCAGGACAGCAAAACAGCCTCCCACGTGGGAAGCTGTCGGTAGAAGTCTTGTTGCAGGCTCTGTGGCCTCGGCTCCATCGGGCTTGACCTCTACCGGTAAAGTAAAGGTTCGTATAGCTGCAGATCATCCTTATCAACTCCGGGGATCTGCGCTTTGATGATCACCTCAGGTGATTATGTCGTTTACCTCCGGCTCATAGACTCACAGCCAAGAGGCTATAGCCTTTAGGGTCTCATCTCCCGATCTGGTCACAATCCGGCACTCTGGAATGGAATGCAAGAAAGTCTCACCATAGGACTTGGTCAGTAGTCTGGTATCACAAACAACTACCACTCCATGATCTGTTGTGCACCTGATTAGCCGACCGAAGCCCTGCTTAAACCTAATCACTCCTTGTGGCAACATATACTCTGTAAAGGGATTGTAACCGGATTCCTCTAGGCGTCTTACTCGAGCGGAGACCACCGGATGAGTAGGTACCTGAAAAGGCAATTTGGTCAAGATCACACACGAGAGCGTCTCCCCAGGAACGTCGACACCTTCCCAAAAACTGCTGGTCCCAAAAAGTACAGACCTAGTATCGATTCGAAATCGTTCCAAAAGCAATTCTCTTGGGGCTTTCCCTTGGCAAAGAGCAGAGATCCCAGCATCGGCTAAGGACTCATAGCAGTATTCATAGACTTCATTCAGCAATTTATAGGATGTAAACAAGACAAAGGCCCGACCAGAGGTAACCAGCAGTACCTCCTGAATGTATCTGGCCAGATCATCTCCGTACCTACCCCGCCGAGGAGCTTCCATATCTGTGGGTATGCAAAGCAGCACCTGTTCTTGGTAATCAAAGGGAGAGCCGATCAACTCTTCAAGGGGTGGCTGGGACAGGCAATGCTCTTTTGTGTCATCTCCCGGGAGATCGAGCCCCAGCCGATGGCGGATATGGTCAAAACGCCGGTCGATGGCCAGCGTTGCAGAGGTGAAGATGGCACCACCTAGATTCTGGTATACAGCGTGCCTGAGGGGCGCCGCCACCTCGATGGGAGCAGCATAAAGACTAGGTTCTCTCCGCCTGCCACTTAATGCCGCCCAGTAGACGAAATCCGGATCTGGCTCAGCAGACAGAAATTCAAACACCTTGCGACTCTCGCTGAGGCGATTGGCAATAGCACCTAGTTCTGCTCTGACTGAATCCCATGCCTCCCCCTCTCCTGTAGACAAATGATCCCTTAAGCTGGCCACGGCTACCTCCAGTTGACCAAGCTTGGCCAGAAAATCGGTGCGTTCCCGGCCCATAATTTGCCAAAGCTCGATCGCCCCCGGAGTAGGAGGCAACGGTAGGGCTTGGTCAGCAGCCTCTTTATGGGTGGCAATCAGTTGCGCCAAGCTACCGAAAAACCGATTGCTCCCCACATCCACACTCTGCAAGGTGGGTACCACCTCTTGGTCTATCTCCTGGAGTATCCTCTGTGTCCGCTCTGAGGAAATCCCGTTACCAGCTTCCAATAGCGAGTGCAAACGTGGCAGTATACCTACGGTCCTTCCTTGCCTTACCCGCTGTAATCGGCTGAGCAGGCGGCCAATTCCCAAACGGCTAATCCTGAAACCGAAGTAGTCTGTAGCCACATCCTCTACATGGTGGGCTTCATCCCAAATCACATACCGGTATGGTGGCAAAACTGACCATTTGGTATCAAAACCCAAGACCTGCCGTAAGGCCAGATCAGCAAAAAGCAGATGATGGTTGACGATGATCAGATCTGCTTCAAAGGCCTGTTTGCGTTCCCGAAAGTAGAAACACCTCTCCACATAGGGGCAAGCGGCCCGCAGGCAGACATCACTTTCAGCACAGACCTCCCACCATGTTTCCTCACTGAGGGGAAAATCTACTTCACTGAGGGAGCCGGTCGTACACCTGCTTACCCATTCTGCCAAGGCAGCGAGCTCCTGCTGGTCACCACCCCAAAGGGCCGTCTGCTCCTGTTGGCCTAGAGCAGCAAAACGGCTTAGACATAGATAGTTACTCCAACCTTTGATCACCGCCACCTGAAAGGCTGTATCCAGAACACTCTGCAGAAAGGGCACATCCTTGGTAATCAGCTGTTCCTGAAGGGTAATGGTATTAGTAGATATGATTACCTTTTCTTTAGCGGCAATAGCCCAATAAACCGCCGGAACCAAATAGGCTAGGGACTTGCCCGTTCCCGTTCCAGCTTCAATTAGGCCCACCCTGCCCTCCCAGAGTGCCTGGGCCACAGTCCTGGCCATCACAATCTGCCCCGGGCGGTATTCATAGCTGTCAAGATTGCGAGAAACCAAACCTCCTGGCTCCATGACCTGATCTATGCGATGCGTAAATTCTTGGAGAGTGATCTCACCCACAGAGTGTCTCTTTGCAATCCCCATATGATAATGCCCCTGTCTCTTAGCTCTCCTTAGTTTATTCGCTTTCCAAAGAGCCAGGACCTTCCGCTAGGGGTCTTTCCGCCCCCAGCTATCCAGTGTCTTGAGAAGTGGGTGGTTTTCAATCAACTCCGAGAAGGAAACCAGTTCAGCCAATATGTGAAGAAAAACCAAGCCCGAAACCAATACAGATTTTGCTGAGAGAGAGAGCCCATAGCAGCTAGCTAGTCCCACAAGTGCCCCTAAAGCGTTGGCACCTACATCTCCCATCATGGCCTCTCCCCTCAGGTCAAAAGGAAGGTACCCCAATAGCCCTCCTATCCAGGGTAGCAAGATTAGGGATACAGGATTACCAGCAAGTATAAGTACTAAGCAACTAAACAGGAAGGCCTTACCGGCACGACCTGGTCGTAAGTCGAAGAGATTGAGTGTATTTGCCCAGGCAGCGATCAGCAACCCATCGATACACAGCAGCAAAGGCCACTTTTGGAGAAAAGACCCGCCGACCCCTAGGCGATAGCCTGCTATTGCCATCCCAAAAGCCACTCCCACCAAAGCTTTCACTGCACCGCTAGTCAGCCGCCCTTGCCTTAGGGCCGCACCATGCCCCCTAAGGCCGGTATCGTAGCGACACCCGACGAAATCATCGAAGAGACCCAAGAACCCATAGCCTAGCGCTGTTATACCAAACATGATGATAGAGAGGAAGGTAGGCCGCATTAAGAGGCCAAAGTGATCTGACCAAAGGAGAGACGGCAAGAGCAATAGCAGTGCACTGATGCAACCGACCCAGATGAAGACAAATCCCACACCGATAGGGACAATATCCCCACGATAGTTGCTTCGGGTAGCGCCTCCAATCTTGAGCAACTTAAGAAAACCCGGTATGACCCCATAGGTAATCAACCCTGATATGGCAGGA
>JAAZLW010000134.1 GCA_012799135.1 Bacillota bacterium
GAGGGATCCCGCCGCTCTCTGATGTACTCTACACACTTCTCAGAAATCCACGAAGTTAGGGTCTGGGATTCGGGGACAGTTGCCATCCCCGGATACAATTCGTTTTGGCCTAACCCGTGTCGCATCGGCTGGTAAATCGAACCAGACCGGGCCATCTCGCGATAATAATCGGCTGGCAGAATCATCTCATCAAAGCCGTGGCGTACCCGTTCTGGGCCAAAATGCATCTTGCCGATGGCAGCCGTTTGATAGCCCAGTTCTCGTAGATATGCTGGCAATGTGTCATCTCTTCCCATTACTTTAGAGGTCGGACCATTACCCCGCATGCCGTGGCTACCCACGAATCTACCCGTCATGATCCCTACCCGGGCAGGGACACAGATTGGGCAATCAGAATACGCATTGGAAAATGTGACTCCTTCCCTGGCTAACACGTCAAAATGAGGCGTCCGCATAAAACTAGGTGCCGCCTCGCCTGCGGCATCAAAGCGCTGCTGGTCTGTGGTAATAAGTAGGATGTTTGGCGCTCGTGACATCTCTTCTCCTCCTATCTAGTTATCGGTACTCATCCAAACCCAACCGAGTAAACTGCTCATCTGGGCTATCGTGTTCTAGCATTAGGCCAACCAGTTGCCTAATCACACGATCTTCAAGCTCTACATCATCCAATGGATTCTCTTGCTGGTAGTCCACCTCAACATCGAACAGCAGGCTACCCTGAATCTCTTGCGAACGCTTAGCTGGCCATGGGATGCGCAGAACCGGGTAATCCGTGTATTTAAGGAAACGACCCGAGTCTATGGCGCTTGGGTTTTCTCTCCCTAGAAATCGCCATAGAGTTGTTGGAATTACACAATACATGTACAGAGGGCGATTCTCAGGATGTGGAGTACGAAAATACGTATACCTACCATCAGTAATATTCACGCAACTGCCGAACCATCCATAGAGGGCAGCTTCACGCACTTTCTCCTCTCTGTTCTCCAATATGCCCCTTAGGCTATGGCCATGGACCCTACCCCACTCCCTGACACCGAAGTAATCCAAAATGGTAGGCATTAGGTCGATATTCTGGGTAAGCGAGTTCACCCTGCGCCCAGTTTGCTCACTTCCTGGTAAGTGAACAATCAACGGTAGGTGAGCCAACTCATTATACGCATGGGTGAAGTTCTTTCCCGTATAACCATGTTCTCCGAGCAGATGGCCGTGGTCTGTAGTCAGGATAACAAGCGTATCCTCCCAAGCCTGCAGCTCATCCAAAACATCAAGCAGCTTGCCCAACCATCTGTCTGCCATAGTAAGGGTAGCTGCATAGCGTCGACGGAGATGTGTAATAGCCTCTGGTGGTTCAGTTACACGACCATAGGTAGACCAATCAAACCGAGGCCCTTGATAGTCGTCTCCGTACTCAGCCAAGATCTCATCAGGACAATCAAAAGGTTCGTGAGGGTCAAATCCCTCTACCATTAGAAAGAAATCATCCGCTCCCTGATTATCCTTGAGCCACTGCACCGCAGATGCGAAGGTTTTGGGAGTGGAGTAGTTCTCTTCCTTGACAAAGCGGGTCCGGTTTAGCTCATATTGCTCAGCAACCCTGCCGTAGTATTCCTTCGGGAGCTGCGGCTTCTTGACTCGAGAAACCCAAGGGTCATATTCCTGTCCGCGGTGAAAATCCCACGAGTTGAACAACTGACAATAGCTTTCGCCACCAATCTCGAAATAGTGATTGTGATCAGTCGTTATGTGAGTGAATATGTCTCTCTCCCGCAACAGCTCTGGTAGGGTTACATCAAAAGGCTCTATGGGTCCCCAAGGTCTTTCCAGAAAACTCAACCGGCCAGTAAACAGGTCTCGTCTAGCGGGCATACACGGGGCTGACCCCAACCAATGATTATCAAAGACGACGCTTCTCTCGGCCAATCGATCTATGTTGGGCGTACGAACCTCGTCACCACCATACACACTCAGCATATGCCGATTTAGGCTATCTAATAAGATTAGGATAGTTTTCAATTCTTCTTTCCTTCCCTTAATTGATGACTCCCGAAGTCCCCGCTCTATACCTCAGCAACATGTGATAGGCAAGCTCTAGGAGTCGCGCCCACGACTAACTCCTTGCCATCGCTGTACCCCTCTTCCCGATCCTTTAGTTCCTCTACCAGCCGACTTCTCCAGTACCTAAGGTGATCGGCCCACACAGGGTCATCAGCTAGATTCCTAAGCTCCTTCGGATCTAGGGCCAGGTCAAAAAGTTGCTCCCTATCAGTCTGGGAATACCAGATGTATTTCTCAGATCTACTCACTAGCCAGTGGTTGGAGTCTTCTCCGTAGGAATGCTCACCATGGATATATTCACGCCAGGGTATGCGCTCCCCTCTGCACAGGGGGACAACACTCTTACCATCGATAGTATCAGGGATAGGCAGTCCAGCCGCTTGAAGCAGTGTGGGCAGAACATCCCTCAACTCTACTGGCTTATCCACTGTCTTGGTGACACGTTCCGCATTGTTGGGTAGTCTCAATACGAACGGCACCCGAGCTGAACCCTCATATGGTAATGATTTCCGAAAGAGATTGTGATCCCCCAACAACTCCCCATGGTCAGACGTGAAGAGTATAACGGTATTATCCAGCTCACGGGTTTCGTTCAGCGCCTCTAGAAAGCGCCCAATCTGATGATCAATGTGAGTTACCAAAGCATAATAGGCAGCCCTTGCCCGGTGCAGTGCCCGCTTGTCTATCAAACCTCTTCTTGTATCAGGCACCAACCCCCAGCGTTCTATATCATCTTGGTCGGCCCAATCACCAAGGGGTGGTAGAGGCAGATCCTGATCAATATACTGATCAAAATACACCTGGGGCGGATCTAGGGGAGCATGGGGCCTTACAAAGGACATCCACAGGAAAAACGGCTTGCGGGGATCACGCCGCCGCAGAAACTCAATTGACTGGGTCACAACCCAGTTGGTAGGATGCAGGTGTTCGTCCAGATGCCAGGGGCGGGCAACCCAGGAATTGCAGTTAATTCCATGATCAATTAGATCGAAAGCCTTGCCGGTCTGTTGACGAAGCCAAGAAACATAGTCATCGTAATTGTCATAAGGCTTGTCGATTGTGCGGTTGACATGTAAGTAGCCATCATGTAAAACCACATTATGGAATCCGCATAGGCTGCGAGCAGGATGGAAATGCATCTTCCCTACACCCTGAGTATGATAACCAGCCTTCGCGAATTCTCCTGGCAAAGTGATGGGATAGTCCCAATATACACCGTCCCGGTAGCCGACGCGGCCATGATTTCGCTGACTCATACCAGTCAGAATACTGGCTCTAGCAGCTATGCAGCTAGGCACGGCGCTATAGGCTCTTTCAAATACAACACCACTGCGAGCTAGCCCATCAAGGTTAGGTGTCTCCACAACTGGGTGTTCAATTCCCAGGCAGTCCCCTCGCAGCTGATCACAGGTTATGAGAACTACGTTCGGTCTTTGACTATTCTGGGGCACTGTGCCACTCCACTCCTTCTTCACTAGCCCTCAGTTCTACAGCGCTGACCCATCCTTTTGGGTCAGAAGGGGGATGGGGCTCAAGGCCCTTCCCCCCTGAATCATCCCGGCACCATCATTTATCAAAGAAGAACTGCTCTGGCTGGTATCTGGACAAGTAAACCCAGTCCCATCCCATAAGTCCCATTTCCGGGACATTGCGGAGATTTTCTTTGATCAGAATGGGCCAACCGGCCAAACCAACTGTACCAATGCTGCAGAGATTATCGATATAGATTTCTACCAGTTCCCGACCGGCCGAGGTTACAGCGTCACTATCCAGCGACGTCTGCATTATCTCCCACAGGCCAAAGAGCCTCTTGATGTACTCAGGTGGTTCTTCACCTGATTCGCCATTAGTGTTATACCATTCGGTCCACAAGGGAGCACCACTTTCCCAAGTGGTTGGTACCAGATGCCAAGGGTTCAGAATCACCAGAGGGTCAGACATGAACCCTGTATGCCAGAGAGTCATGTCAAAATCAGCAGCTTGCCGTCGCACTTGTAGGTAACTACGCTCTGTCTCCTTGACATCCATTTTGATGCCGATTTTCTCCCAGGCTACTTTGGCCAACTCAGTTACAGAGCGTTTCTGTGGACCACTCTCACCAGGCCAAAACATGATCTCCAACATTAGCGGTTTCCCGTCGGGTCGCAGGCGAAAACCATCGGCACCGCGCTTATCCAAACCCATTTCATCCAGGAGCTTATTGGCCTGAGCAGGATCGTACTCAGTAAACCTCTTGGCTAGATCCTCATTCCAGAACCTACCACCTCTGGGCAGAATAACAGGCTGCAGTGGCTCAGCCATGCCAAAGAACACCATTTCGTTGATCTCTTCTCGATTTAGAGCCAAAGACATCGCAATTCGCAACCTCTTGTCACGGATGATGTCCCGCATAACCGGATCCTGGTGATTCATATTGAAGATAAAGCGGGTCATACTGGGCCACGCCGTATCGTACAGAAGCACCCGCATGCCGGCTTCCTCGGCATATTCCATGTAAAGAGGATAGTTGTCTAGCGACGTATTCCACTGGGCCAAATCAACCTGACCAGCCAGAGCACGCATCGTGTACATCTCTGCATCGGCAATCAGCTCCACGTATACTTCATCAATGTAGGGCAGTTGATTGCCTTCAGTATCAACTTTCCAGTAGTAGGGGTTACGCACACCCAAGTACCCATCCGTGGTTGACGAAACAGACTTGAAGGCGCGAATAACTGGCGCTTCAGGGTTCTGAATCCCATCAAAGAACCTTACGGTCTGCCTAGCACCAAACAGCTCATACCAAGCATTAAAACCAGCATCCTTAACTCTCTTATCAAGCTCTGCCTGGTCTACGTACTTGATATGAAACTGACTTAGGTAGTGTTTGGGTAGGAACACCACTGTGTCACTTGCTAAGCGATACAAGATGGATGAATATGGAGTCTCAAACTCCAGCTTTATTGTATAGCCATCCAACTTACTCATCTTCATTAGCTTACCGCCAGGACGTGTCCAAGCAGGTTTTACCGGAGTCAACTCATCGTTGAGCAATACATCCTCGTACCAGAAAAGAAAGTCATCAGCGGTGAAGGGATGGCCGTCGGACCACTTGATCCCCTCTCGAATGTGCATAGTCAACTCTTTACCGTCAGGCGAAAACTCCCAGGTATCGATGATATTCCCTTCAATAGTCGCTCCATCCTCCGGGTTGAATCGAAAACAAAACTCCTTACCCATGACGTTTACACCATCTTCGAAGTTCATGGGGTTAGTAGTCATGACGCGGATCTTCCCACCGTACTCCCCGATCCTCTCTACAGGAGTAATCACCATCGGGTTTTTTGGCAGGCGCTCTTCCACTGGAGGCAGCTCGCCTTTCTCCACTTGGGCCTTCAACATAGGTGCTTCGTTGAGTTTTGCGGCTTCAGCGAAACTGACCAGGGATAGGCACATTAAGAGAGCAACTATCACCAGAGTCCGTTTACTCATTTTGCTCCTCCTCACTTTTGTTTAACCCTTCATAATCTACTATCAAACGTATATCCAGATATCCCGCCTCACCCCCTTGAATAATGGGATTTCTACTTAAGCTAAACTAACCTCACTAAAAGATGGTACGCCCCGTAGCTCAAGTTCATCAGCCCTATGGCACTTGGTAAAACGTCCAGGCTTTCCCTTCAACACCCTTAACTTGGGCTCTTCAGTTCTGCACTTCTCTTGAACATAGAGGCAGCGTGGGTGGAAATAGCAGCCCCTAGGTGGGCTTGCAGGATCCGCAACTTCCCCTCTCAGTAGAATTCGATCCTTTTTCAGATCGGGGCTAGATGCCGGCACTGCCGATAGCAGCGCCTCGGTATATGGGTGCAAGGGAGCTGTAAAGAGAGACTCTGTATCTGCTAACTCCACGATTTTCCCGACATACATAACTGCAACGCGATCGCATATGTGCCTCACAACACTGAGATCGTGAGCTATAAATAAATACGTCAACCCCAGCTTATCTTGGAGATCTTGGAGCAAGTTCAGGATTTGTGCTTGAACTGATACATCCAATGCCGATACGGGTTCATCACACACGATCAAGCTAGGATTCATAATGATGGCCCGAGCAATGCCCAGACGTTGGCGCTGGCCTCCGCTAAAAGCATGGGGATACCGGTTCATATACTCGGGCTGAAGACCAATCAGCTCGAGCATCTCCTCCACTCTCCGCTCCCTCTCACTCTTAGTGCCGATTCGATGAATAGCCAAAGGCTCACTAAGCAGTTCCCTGACAGTCATTCGGGGATTGAGGGAAGAATAGGGATCCTGGAAAACCATCTGGAGCTCACGTCGAAGCTCGTGTAACCCTCGAGCATCCAGCTCAGCAAGATTCTGCATCTCGCCCGATGATCGACGAAGCTCTATTCTGCCCGCCGTCGGGAGATAGGCCTGCATAATCAGGCGGGCAGTAGTGGTCTTACCGCAACCGCTCTCTCCCACAAGTCCCAGTGTCTCCCCCTTGAATATACCAAAGGAGACATCATCAACGGCCTTGACCATCGCCGTTATCTTTTTGCCAAAACCCTTGCGAATGGGGAAATACTTCTTCAGACCAGTGACCCTAAGGAGTTCATCTTGTCTAGGTCGTCTATCCTGCTGCATTCTCCTCACCTCCTTGATACAGCCAGCATGCCACCGTGTGCCGTCCAACTTGAACCAGAGCTGGGCTTTTCTTCTCACATAGGCCAGGTATGATCTCAGAGCAACGAGGATGGAACGGACATCCTTTAGGCATGTTTCTCGGTGCCGGAACACTACCTGGGATAGTATGTAATCTGCCGGTCGCCTTTCCCTCCACTCGGGGAATCGAGCTATATAGCGCTCGAGTGTATGGATGCTTAGGATTATAGAAGATGTCTCTGACTGGGGCCTGCTCGACAATCACACCTAGATACATGACGATAACCTCTGTAGCTAATTCGGCAATAACACCTAGATCATGAGTGATCATAATGATACTCATACCAAGATCCTTTTGCAGCTCAACGAGTAGCTCCAGAATCTGCGCTTGGATAGTGACATCTAGGGCTGTTGTTGGCTCATCGGCTATCAATAAACGAGGCCGACAGGCTAGGGCCATTGCTATCATTGCCCTTTGCCGCATTCCACCGCTGAGTTGATGAGGATAAGAATCTACTCTGGTCTCCGGTTTGGGAATGCTTACCTTTCGCAGCATCTCGATGGCTATTTCCCGGGCCTCTTTCTTAGACAATTGGCGATGCAACCGCACTGACTCCATGATCTGGCGCCCGATTGTGTAAACTGGGGCAAATGCCGTCATTGGCTCCTGGAAAATCATGGCGATCTCGGAGCCCCGTATGCCACGGACAATCCGCCCTTCCGGCTCCAAAGCAGCTATGTCCACCACTTCACCAGACCTCTGTTGGAACAATATGCTACCCTCTACTATGCGGCCTCCCATGGCGTCGACTGTCCTCAAGATCGAGTGAGCCATGACAGTCTTGCCACAGCCACTCTCACCTACCACCCCTAGAATTGTGTTAGGCTTCATGGCAAAGGTGACTCCGTTTACAGCCCGGACCACACCTTCCTTGGTCTCAAAAATCGTTCTTAGATTAGATACCTCCAACAAGTTACCGCACTTACCTTGTGTATGGATCGGCTGCATCACGTAAACCATCTCCCACGAAGTTTAATGACAGAACAGCTATTATCACGAAAACACCGGGAATCAGCAACCAAGGCGTTAAGGCCACTGTTCGGATATTCTGTGCTTCCTGAAGTAGTACACCCCAGCTGATGGTCGGTGGTCTCAATCCCAGCCCTAGGAAACTCAGACTTGTCTCAGTCAGGATCATTGAGGGAATAGCTAAGGTAATAGAGGCGATGATGTAGCTAGCAAAGCTTGGTAACATGTGCAGCATTACGATCCTGAGAGTGCTCGCACCCATCAGCTCCGCCGCCAGCACGAAATCCTCCTCTCGAAGCGCCAGGAATTGGCTGCGAACCACTCGGGCTAGATTAGTCCAGCCGATCAACGATAAAATAATGGTGATGGCGAAATATACCTTCAGATTGGACCACTCTCTAGGGATAGCGGCTGCCAATCCCATCCATAGCGGTATCGTTGGAATGCTCATCAACAGCTCGATAACTCGCTGCACAATTGTATCGAATATGCCACCGTAGTACCCCGCCAGTCCACCGATTGTTATGCCCAAGACGAAGCTCAAAGCAACTCCCACAAGACCAATGGTCATAGATATCCGAGTGCCATATATGACTCTGGAGAACAAATCTCTGCCTAATCGGTCGGCGCCAAATAGGAAGATGGGACTTCCATCTTGAGTACCAAAGAGATGGGTGCTAGCGGGAATCTTGCTAAGCAGCTTATATTCAGAGCCCGGGACGAAGAAGTAGATATAGTGCCGTTCCGACTCGTTGGGAGTATATATCGGACGCATTGTCCGAGGATCCCGCTTTCTGTCCAAACCATGAACAAAAGGCCTGAAAGAAAATCCGTTGGCATCCCTGAAACGAACGATCTGCGGTGGAGCATTTACCCACTGAGCTCGATGTACGTGGGGATCCATCGGTGCAACAAACTCACAAAAGGCGGAGATGAGCAGAAGGAGTATTACCATCACACCACCTATTACCGCAAGTTTGTGATCCAGGAATTTCCACCACATTAACTGCCATTGGCTGGCTACCTCATACTGATATTGTCTATCCTCATCCTGTAGACCCGAATGCATGTATCTCACCTCATATATTGGGAAATAATCGACAGGTCACTCATAGCGAATCCGTGGATCAAGCCAAGCTAGTAGTAGGTCACTGATCAGCGTACCGATTACAGTTAAGACGCTGGTTATCAGAATGATGCTACCAGCAAGGTACATGTCCTGGCTTGTCAACGCGCGGTGGAGCATGGGGCCGACTGTGGGTAGATTAAGGACAATAGCCACGATTATGCCACCAGAGATAAGCTGGGGGAGAACCCAACCGATTGTACTGATAAACGGTAGGATTGCTAAACGCACGGGGTATTTAATCAGTAGCTCCCAAGGAGGAAGGCCCTTGGCGCGAGCGGTGGTAACGTAAGGCCGATTAAGCTCGTCAAGGAGACGAGCTCTGAGAGTACGAATAAGGCCTGCTGTACCAGCAGTACCTGTGACAATTACGGGAACCACCAAATGTTGGGCCATATCCGCCATCCGAGCCCAGCTCCAAGGCGCATCGATAAACTGTTCTGAGAATAAACCACCTGGGCTAATCCCGAAGTATGAGTACAAAACCCACATCAAAACCAAAGCAAACATGAAATTGGGCGTAGACAGCCCGATAAACCCTAAGAACGTCACTATGTAGTCCATTATGCTATACTTGTTGACAGCTGAGTATATGCCAATAGGAATCGCCACTACCCAGCTAAATACGAGGGAAGCCCCCGAGAGAATTACGGTAAACCATACCCGCTCCCAAATCAACTCTTTGACAGGTCTGTTCCACTGAAA
The DNA here is from genome assembly GCA_012799135.1 of Bacillota bacterium. Classification (GTDB taxonomy): domain Bacteria; phylum Bacillota; class Limnochordia; order DTU087; family DTU087; genus JAAZLW01. Next base: position 9,561 of record JAAZLW010000134.1, read on the forward strand.
CGATTGGCCAAAATCCCCTCTTGTGACAATCCCAGAGATCCAGATGTAGTACTGAACATATATGGGTCTGTCAAGACCATAGCGGGCCTTTAGGGCAGCAACCTCCGATTCATCGACGGACTGGCCACTTGCAGTCAAGGTAGCTATGTACGTTGTGAGAAAATCGCCCGGCGGAAGCTGAATTACTATGAAGCTGATTATGGAGACCAAAATTACGGTCAGTACCATCCAACTGCAGCGTTTTAGCAAATAGTTGAGCAACATCGACTCCTCCCTAAAACATCCATTCCCACTAGTACAGGGTAGTGAATTGCTGATCAATGGTAATCTGCTGTTTACTCTATGTCTTCACCCAATTCTGCACATGTCCTGCGTCGCAATAGAGGGACTACTCGGTTTTATATCTGTCTCTATGGGACTTGCGCGAATAGGGGAAATCGGGTGAAGTTGCATAGGGGCAGCCCACTCAGCTGGACTCGGGTGGGCCACCCTGCGTTGTCGACAGGAGTCCAGGTCAGTGGTCAAGAAGTCTACCGTTGCAGGTCGACTGAAAAAAACACGATAAGGAAGGTTGTCAGACAAAATGCCAGTGACCGTTGGATCTAAAGGTAGTAAAAAAGCCGTCCTGACCCCTCCCC
>JAAZLW010000013.1 GCA_012799135.1 Bacillota bacterium
ATCCTATGGGTAACCGAGATGATTATTATCCGCCGCACCACTCACATCAGCTCCCAGTCTGTATGAACTACCCTAGGTAGTGAATCTCACCTACAGACTTATGCAAGAGCTGCCAGGATATTAGTGGGATTCGTGGTTAGGTATGCGCGGCAAACACCCGATAGCCGCCGCCTTTGGCAATCGTCTCTACACGGGAATATGTGGTAATAAGATGCCTTTCCAGACTACCGGCACCTTGTTTGGTCCGGATGACAACATAGAGGGTACCATTGGGCAAAAGATGGTCCATGGCTTTGGACAGCAGGGGATAAATCACTCGTTTTCCGGCTCGAATAGGGGGGTTAGTGGCGATTAGGGCAAAATCTCGTTCTGGCACAACAGCAAAATCTTCGCCTTGGCGGATATCAACTTCCGATACACCGTTTAGCCCGGCATTGATTCGGGCAAACTCCACAGCCCGCTGGTTAATATCCACCATGATTACCTCTAGCCCAGGCCGCTCCCGGGCGGCGACAATCCCTACCGGTCCGTATCCACAACCCAGATCCAACATCCGACCCTGGGCCGGCAAGGGCAGCGCATCGATGAGAAGCCGTGTTCCCGGATCCACTCGCGAACGGGAAAACACCCCCGCTTCAGTGGTGAATCGGTAATCCTTACCTCGAAGATTAACTGCTATTTCCCGAGCATCTGATTTGGATGTGGGCTTTGTGGTGAAATAGTGTTCACTGTCCATGTCTGATCCTTATTCCCTTTCCTCCGGTACTGCTCGCAGTCCTTCGTCAAAGGCTGCCACATCACCCACAAACAGCGACCGGCCCACGCGGGTATCATAGTTGGTCCATCTTTCCCCCGATGAACCGACCTCCAAAATCTCCGCAAACTTGCTCACTTGGCCATCGAGGTTGTCACAATGGTGTAGGATACAGGCTTCCAGAGTCTTAGGCTGCTTCGGTGAGCCCCATTCCAGTTGGCCATGGTGGCTAAGCAACATATGTCGAATTCGTAAGGCCTTTTCCTCTGCGAAATCGCCTAAACCACGGATAGCCTCATTAACCAGACTATACCCCATCACTACATGGCCTAAGAGGCGACCGGAATCAGTGATTTCAATCCCTGCCTCCACTGCATACTCCTCCACCTTGCCCACATCATGCAATAGCGCACCGGTGACCAGCAGATCCCGCTGCACTTCAGGATATAGGAAAGCCACTGTCTGACAGAGTCTGACCACATTCAGGGTATGCTCCAACAGTCCTCCCACGTAAGCCTGATGCATGGAGCGGGCCGCTGGGGCCACACTGAAGGTTTCCGTGAAATCTGCAGTAAAAACGCTCTGCAAAAGACCCTGACAATCGGGATCAGACACTCCTTCCATCACTTCTCTCAACTCTGCGAGCATTGCCTCTCGATCCCGCTTGGAAGATGGCAAGAAATCTTCAACAGAGTATTCCCCGGGCAATGGTTTCATTACTGAAGCACACACTATCTGGAGGCTATCGCGAAAAACCGTAACCCGCCCCTCCACCGCTACCACATCACCGGTAGAAAGCTGAGCTGCCAACTCCTCTCCTTGCTCCCAGACAATACCCCTGATTTCGCCGGTCCTATCCGCCAGCTGCATCAGCAAAAACCGTCCTGGCTTGGAGTTAAAGGGAATAAGCTCCTTGCGAGTCACAAGGTAATGCCCCCGAACCTTAACTCCCTCGGCCATATCTCTAACCTGCATCTTCTCTCTCCTTGCAGCCACACCACCCTAAGGCCAAATGTGGGGATACTTATATTTACAGACCTTGAAGCATGCCCAAAAGTTGCACCAATGTCTGCAGATCACGCGCATTATGCAAAAGTACTGCTTCCAAAAGTGATGGCTCCTGGTACCACACAAATTGGTAATACAGTTGTGGGATCATATAGCCCGGGACATCACCGGAGCGATACGCATCCAGTATATACGTCTCCACTGTAGTCAAGCGACAATCAGGAAGCAGATCCCGGTAGTAGCGCCGCACGTGGCGCAACAGGTCAATATGCAGCTCTGGAGCAAGACTCTCACCCAAATGATAGCACAAACGGCCATTCAGAAAAGGTTCATCAAAGGTCCGGCCATTATAGGATACCCAAACCGGTCGTTGGCCGAGGATTTCCACAGCTTCCCGCAAGACTCCGATCTCCTCTTCAAAACTACGCGCCAAGAGCTGCCTTAGGCACAGCCGCCCTTCCCTAAAGTATATCAAACCTATGAGAAAAAGGGGTTGGGTAAAACAAAGACCAGTGGTCTCTAAATCCAGGAAAACAAAATCTTCCGGATCAAATAATCGAGCCAAATCCCAATCAGAGGCACCCCAGTGCGATAATCTCCCAGCATCTCGGGCTTCGATAGCTTGGAGCACCTGGGCCGCTCCCTCCCCAAATCGGCTATGGTCCAAAAGCTCTGCCACCCAGACTACCCCAGCTTGCTCCAGCCGCTGGGCTGTCTTGGGACCGATGCCAGTAATCAGCTGCAGCTGCCGCTCCAGGCGCCTTGCATCACCTGCTAGGGGAGGAAAATCCAAAGAGAGCTCCTCTTCGATCAGATAATATGAGGCACAGCCATTCTCCTTTACAGTGCCCCCCAGGAATCCACTGGCCAATTGCGGTCCAGACACTGTGCGGACCTCATAGGCGGGAGCCTGCCTGTCCATAGCTTCCTGGTGCTGCCGCAATCGATCACCTAGACTAAGAACCAAGAACCACTCCCCCTCTCGCAAGTGATGCCATGTCTGTAACTCGTCATGACCCTACTTTGCTCTGCTTTTCTATGCGCTTTAGCTCATCACGGGCTACTGTGAGACTTGGATCAAGATCCAGTGCTTTACTCAGGTGTTCTCGGGACTTTATCCATCGAGATTCGGCTGCATAGGCCAGTCCCAGATGATAATGCACTAAGGCTCGATCCCAGGGACGATCTTCCTCTCCCATCAGCTCCAAAGCTCGGGTGAGCTCTTCGATGGCCCTCTCATAATCACCTAGCTGGTAATATGCCCAGCCTAGAGTATCCCGAAAAGCACCATTGCCCGGAGATAAGGCTACTGCCTTCTGGGCCATTTCCATCGCTTTGTCTAGGTAGATCCCATTATCAATGTAGATATACGCAAGATTGTTGTACCCCAGGGGTTCTTCTGGGGATAGCATGATTACCTGTTCAAACTCGGCAATGGCCCCGGCTTCATCCCCACAGCCCACATAAGCATAGCCCAGATTGGAGTGAGCCGCGATATTATATGGATCAATTGATACCACTTTCTGGAACTCTTTAACCGCTGCTTCATAGTTCCGAGAAGCCAAGAAGGCTGCTCCTTTGGCAAAGGCACTCCGCAATATCTCAAACTCTTCTACATAGAAAAGCTCATCCGGAAGTGTCACATTGAACTCCAGATCTGAAAACTCCTGTACTATCACCAACCGGGTGCCCCGCACACATACCTGATGGGGAAACCAAGTGTTTTCATTAAACCGACTGAGGCTCATCACCATGATCGGGCCCTTGCTACTCGTTTCGATAACTTCGGCTGTAAGCCCTGTAATTTGCCCTTCAGGATTTTCTCTCAAGTCTATAGCCCTAAGCTCAATTGCCGCAAAGGGAATGCCCAGTCCGGTAACCCGCAGAGGTAACCAGCTCTTGGTATCGACCCAAAATACTGTGTTCTCCCAGATTTGGGCTTTGATCTCTGGGGGTCTGATTTCCACCATGTAAACATCTCGGCCTAAGTACTTATTTTCCCCTAATAAGTATCCCCGATTGCTCTGAGATAGCTGACCCAGGGCGGCAAAGACCAGGTCTGTGACCAAAGGAAAACCTAGCTGTGTTGGATCATGGGAAATGCGAGGCTTGATCGAGTTGGGCAGATAGTAGGCTACCATGTCTCCATCAGTTATGATGGTAGAAGGGAGATTGGAATCGGTTTCCACATAGTCTAGTCTCAGGTGTTCCCAATCCTTTACCTTAAAAGCCCCTACCAGCTCCAGATCAAGTTCACCCTTCCGGATCAAGACAGTGACTGTACCGGTCAAATCTCGGGCTAGGCTAAACTGGGCAGCCATCTTCTGAAGAACGCCATCGCCATCCAAACCGCCATTGCCATCGGTAGCCCCAGCCTTTGTTGACCCAAAGCCTAAGGCAAAAGCTACGATCAGGCAGCACAGGATGAGTGTCAAGCACCGGTCTAGTCTGAGAATAACGCGCAACTCCTCATCTCCCCTGCTTAATTAACCCGAATAGACCTTCTATTCCGCCAAGCGGCTGGAAGAGCCTACTCAATCAATCCGCCATCCTGTCCTCTGACATCCTGCTCTATCAAGACAAAAGACTTCAAAGCTGTGTACTAGCTTGTACGCAGGTCAGCTACAGAATCCAAGACATAGTCTGGTACTATCTCCGATGCCTCCAGAGTTTTGCGACTGGTTACACCGGTGAGCACTAGCGCTGTAGCCAGACCGAATCTCTTACCCATGAGAATATCAGTCTCGATTCTGTCTCCCACCATCAGGCATCGATCAGGTGCCACTTTAAGCAGATCAAGAGCAACCTCAACAGTGATTGGGCTAGGCTTACCCACGACCAATTCCAGCTTCTTGCCTGATGTTCCCTCCACAGCCCCGATCACACCACCGGCATCGGGTATTTCGCCACCCTCTAAGGGGCAGGTCCGGTCGGCATTAGTGGCAATCAGCCGCGCCCCCTTTTTCACACACTGCAAGGCCCGGTTGAGTTTCCCATAGTGGAAGGTACGATCAAACGCCATCACCACGTAATCCACTTGGTAATCAACCTTCTCGGGCTCTAGTGTATAGCGGACCCCCGCCTCATCCAGATCATCGAGTAATGCTTGCTCCCCTATGACATAACAGAGACAATCCGGAGCATGGTGGCTTAAGTACTGCCCTAAGACAAAAGATGAGTTGATCACATTGGCTACGTCTGTGGGTATACCCAAGCGGGTAAGCTTGGCTGCATAATCGTAGCGGGTTTCGATGGGCTTATTTGACAAAAACATGACACCCTTACCCGCTTCCCGCAACTCTCTGACAACTCGATCAGCCCCCGGCAGCAGCCTTTCCCCCAAATAAATGGTCCCATCAAGATCGAAAATATAACCATCATACAGCTGCATCTGGCTCAATTCCTACTCGACATCCTTTCCGGTTTTCCCCCCAAAGGAAAATGTTATGCTTTCTTCTTGGCCCTTTTCCGGGCCCAATCCCACAATTCCGCCTTACTAGTCGATACCGCCACTGCCGGGCTGCTTAGGACTGCTTGCACATCCCCCACGGTCTCTACCAGACCCCCGGCAATGATGGGAGGCATCTCGGCTACCGGCAAGCGCGGACTGAGGTACGGTAACACTAGGGCCGGTAGGATCTCGACCGCGTCGGGTGCTGCTGAGCGCAACATGCTTAGGCCTGTTTTCACCGCCTCAGAATCTAAAGCAAATAGCCGCTGAATAGCCAATAAGCCAGCCTCCTTGGCAGCTCGAATCAAGTGAGTACGTGTGGTGACCACACCATCTATAGGCAGCATCTCAGCCAGGTATGCTATACCCGCCGGGTCTTTACCGAGCCCGGGAATCAGATCGATATGAACAAAAACCAGGCAGCCCTCCTCGGCCTTAATGGCAGAAACCATAGAACTCAAATCCAGAAGAGTCCCCCCCAAGATGAAAAATACCTGCATCCCCTTGGTAACCGCCATCTTGACTGCAGCCGGCTCCCGAATACCTGCTATAACCGGGTTGTTGGCAAGCTTTTCCAGCAATAAAGACATCTTATCGTTCCCCGACACTTCGGCACACTCCCCTTGGATCTTTCCCCCCGTCTTGCCATTTCCCTTCCATAGTCCAATTTGCCGGACTTGATCCAGGCTTCTCACGCTCTCGCTTGACTGATCCTCTCATGGGCCTTGCGTAAGAGAATTGTCTTTGCTTCTGTGACCACAGCATCTACCGGCACATCATGATCTGCCCTCGGCACTTCCTTGATCAACTGCAAATCATAGCAGACTCCGATTCGCCAAGCTCGAGGAACCTGTATGAGAAAGCGATCATAGTACCCGCCCCCATAGCCTATGCGGTTTCCGTCAGGATCAAAAGCCACCCCCGGAACCACCACTACATCCAAGCTATTAGGCGATATCGGTTTACCAACTTGCCTAGGCTCATAGATACCCCAATGGCCAGGTTCGGCCTCTTCCCGGTTCCTAATAGGATAAAGAGCCAAACCCTTGGTCGTCGGTAAACAGACCGGAGCCACTACCTGCTTACCCAAAGCCACTGCTTCATCCAGCAGCAACCAGGTATCGACTTCACTGCCAAAGGCTAAGAAAAGCATGATCCACTGGGCTCGGGCTACCATAGGCAGCTCAAAAAAACTCTTCCTGATATTCATGCTAAGTTGCCGCCGCTGATCAGTGGTCAAATTATCCCTCGCCTGCAAGACCTCTCGCCTGATTGTCTGCTTATCTGTCATTGTCTTTCTTCCTCCCCCTCACCACCAGGCGATGACTGATCCTTGCTATACCTCTGTTTGCCAAGAACACCATAGGCTTGGCTATGACTGGGGCCAGACTATGGATACAGCCATTCGCTCTCCAGCCAACTGTTCCTGCAAGCAACGCTCCACATCTTCTTTGCTGAGCCCCTGCAGAATATCCAGGTAGGAAAAGAGTGAACTGCCGCGAAAATGAGTAGATACAAAGTTATTGGCGATGAACTCCAGGGAATTGAAAGCGTAGAGAAAGCCACCTATTGACTTTCTTTTTTGCCTTTCAAACTCCTTTTCTGTGACGCCGTTTTCCCTGGCTTCCCGTAGACCCGCGGCGACCACGGCCTCCAGTTTAGCCGGATCTGGCGTGGCACCTCCCAAAATAGCATGGGCAAAGGTCTCTTCTGCGGTATAGTAAGCATTAAAGGTAGTATCGATCAGCCCGGTTTCGTATAACTGATTATACAGAGCTGACGTCTTACCAAAAAGGAGCTGTAGGGTCAGGCTGGTGGTGAGCTGTCGATGGAGCAACTCATCTCCGCTTTTTAGGTCCACATCTTTGAAGCCTATGTAGCAAAGCGGACGTGCTACTGACATTCGGGCCTGTACTTGGGATTTGGCCACTGACAGTGGTTCATTAGGATATACCCTGCGGATTGCCCCCAGGGTTTTGTGGTTGTGACCATGTAAGCGACTTTCCACCAGCCTAACTGTAGCCTCGGGGTCTATGGCACCAATGGCAAACAGGACCATATTCTCAGGATGGTAAAACGTACCATGACACTGATACAAGATGTCCGGTGTGATGCGCCTGACCGATTCTTCTGTACCCGCGATCTTCTCCCTAACCGGATTCTCGTGGTAAAGCGCCTGTAGCAAGTTCGCGTAAACCTCAAATTCCGGATTATCCTCATACATCGTGATCTCCTGGGCGATAATCCCCTGTTCCTTAGCTACACTTTCCTCGGTGAAATATGGATTCTGCACGAAATCGACCAGTGTCTCCAAACAAGGGTGAAAATCGTCAGTGGTGGAAAACAGGTAGCTAGTCAGACCATAGCTCGTATAGGCGTTGACAGAAGCTCCCAAGGCGGCGAAATCTTCAAACACATTGCCTTCTCGACTTTCAAAGAGCTTGTGTTCGAGGAAGTGGGCAACCCCGGCAGGAGTGAGGGTGGCTTTTTCCTCACCCGGGCGGAGGAAGGTCGTATCAATGGAGCCATACCTGGTTGCGAATACCGCGTACTTCTCGTTATAATCCGGCTTCGGCATCACAAATACATCTAGGCCATGGGGAAGACGGGTGTAGTATAACTCTTCCTTAAGTACTGGGCTGTCTATTCGTTCCTGCGCAACGGTCCCCTTCATTGCATGTTCGCCCCCTTTTCCGATCTAGTCATCCGAGCTATATGGTCCAACGGCTGGCCCCGGAGAAAGTAGATGGTATCTAGCTCCATTAGGCGACCTTGTTCCACTAGATCCTCTATAGTCACTCTCCTGATGGCACTAGTAGCATCATTCATCCCCCGCCTCACCCCATTGATCACTCCCATCAGGCCCCGATCAATGACAGCCATAGCATTATCTTCCATCGTTAAAATGCTGTTAATTAGTCCATGTTTGGTTGCCTCAAGCTCATCGACCGAGACCTTCCCACGGTTGATCTCCTCTACCTGATGGAGGATGATTCCCACCGCCTCTTGGTAGTTATCTGGGTGAATGCCGGCATTAAGCATGAGAAAACCCTTGGTAGCCTCCAAGCGAGCCCAAGCATAGTAAGCCAGACTGGCTTTCTCCCTGACGTTGATAAATAGCTTAGAATGGGGAAATCCGCCTAACAATCCGCTATATACCAATAGCTTGTAATAATCAGGTGAGCTATAGGTAATCGGTGTGCGATATCCGAGAAAGAGAATACCCTGCTGCAGATCTCCCCCCTCTTCCACCTGCCTGACCTGTTGGGGTGAGGCGCCGGATTTGATGCAAGGAAGGGGCTGATACCCGTTTCGTAGCTCAGCTAATCCCTCAATCCACTTTCCTCTTACTGCCTCCAAATCAAAATCCCCCACCACAAATATATCGATCGGGTTTGCTGACCTAGTCGCCCTATAATGCTCAAGTAGAGCTTCAGGAGTTATCCTCTCAACTGCTTCGACTGTACCATACTTATACGTGGAAAAAGGCTCACCGGCAAACATAGCCTCATAGAACCTTTGGAGAGCGTAATTTCTCTTATTATCGATCAGGCTATTGATCTGATTCTTGAGATTCACCTTCTCTTGCTCGACATATTCAGGGTGAAATCCATTACCCTCGATCCTAGGATGACAAATCAGTTCCACCAAGGTGGCCATACCCTGATCGAGCAGCTCGCGGTCATTTCCTACAAAAGTGGTGTTTGCCATTTCATAGTAGAACTCCATACAATGCCTTTCCCCGATCTTAGCCACGTCACAACCGAAACGAGCACCATAAAGGTTAGCCAAATGGGAGGCAATGGCCTGCATAGTAGGGAATCTGGCACTGCCCCGAGATATGACCATGGGCAAGAGGGCGGTCATAGCTGTTTTCTCCCCCAAAACCGTCTGTACATATGCCTTGCTGGTGATGGTCTTAAATTTGGTGGTAGTTAGGCTGTGAAGCTGCACACCTTCAGCAATCTTCTCCGTCTTAAACATCACCCCAACCTCCTTGCACGTCTTCTTTGTTATTCTCCCATGTCTCTGGTCACCTATGCGCCGTCAAACTACGAATGAGCAGGAAAGAAGCACCTTCAGACTATTGTTAGCATAGAATGGTCACATCCGAAGTGAGACTGCGTATAAGCGCTTATTCATACGGGTTGCCGTGGGTGCGGGGGTACCTGATCCCTTGTATAATCCCTAACCCTAGTGTATACTTTACATCATAGCACTCCACTAGAGAGTTGCGCCAAGGAGGTGCCCCACATGGAGGAACAGGTTAAGAAAGTCCTAGATCAGATCCGCCCCCAGCTGCAAGCCGATGGCGGTGATGTGAAATTAGTCGCCGTCGAAGATGGTATAGTCAAGGTTCAGCTACAAGGGGCTTGTGCCGGCTGTCCTATGTCAACCCTGACACTCAAGAACGGCATCGAAAGGATTCTGAAGGAGAGTATCCCTACGGTGAAGGAAGTGCGAGCCGTCTAAAAGGATCATAGTCGATGTGTCTGCAAGAGGCGAGATGTGGCCGATCGAGGCCGCCGATATCTCGCCCTTTTTGTCGTTAGGTAAGTGTGAGGCTTCCAGATCCGACTGAAACCGAAAGCCAATCCACTGGTAGTCTGTGACCTCATTAGTGACTGTGACTGAAGGGAGGAGGCCTAATGGAGGAAATCAAGGAAAGACTGGTACGTTACGGGAAACATTTGGGATTTGATCTAGTGGGCATTACCACAGCAGAGCCGCTAAAGCAGGCACAAGCAGAACTAGACCGTCGCCTCAAAGCCGGCATCTCCAGCTCCTTAGCTTCAGGAAGCCCCGCGGAACGAACCACACCGGCCCTGCTTTTGCCTGGCGCCCAGAGCGTAATTATGGTTGCCATGGCCTATAGTGTCGACCCGCAGCTATATGTCCAAGACCCGCAGGATAATCTACCTAGGGAAGAACTTGAGGAAAAATCCACCACTCCCTACCGTGGCCTTCTTTCTCGCTACGCCTGGGGTCAAGACTACCATCATGTCATGCTCCCCCGCCTTTCCCAGTTGGCTGCGTTTCTGGAGCAGTCTATACCAGGCACCCACTGCCGAGTCATGGTCGACAGTGGTCCTCTACTGGAGAAGGCCATGGCCGTGCGAGCGGGACTAGGCTTTTTTGGCTGGAACTCCTGCCTGATCACAGACCGGTTCGGCTCCTGGGTATTCTTGGGCAGCCTCTTGACTACAGCTTCCCTGCCACCGGATCCCTACCGGCCCAGAACTTGTCGGGAGTGTGGCCGGTGTATAAAAGCTTGCCCCACCGGGGCGATTATTGCACCTTATGTAGTAGATCCACACCTTTGCTTGTCCCATATTACCCAAACCCGGGGCACCATTCCTGAAGAGTTCCGTAAACCACTAGGCAATCGCCTCTTTGGCTGTGATACCTGCCAGGCGGTTTGTCCCCACAATGCCACAGCTGCGTGGGGCAATCATCGGGAGTTTCTCCCCCACCCCCTAATCGGCAGTGCTCCTCGGCTGGAAATGGTGCTGGGTCTCACCAACCGCAGCTTCAAAGCTACCTTTGGCCAGACCGCAGCGGGTTGGCGAGGCAAGAACACCCTGCAACGCAATGCCCTAATTAATCTAGGTAATATCGGCCATGCCGATGCCATTCCTCTCTTGGCCAAAGCTCTAAAGGACCCATCAGATCCCAAAAAAGTGGCCGCCGCATGGGCCTTGACGACCATTCACACGAAATAAGTGATCAGGAGTAGACAGCACCGGCATCAATAGTCCCGATGCCCTGATGCCTCACTTCCTCACCCTCAGTCTGTATCCACTCGTCTCTAGGCTGAGCTCCTGTAGTGATGTACTGCCAAAGGCCGCCAGCACTTCCTTGATGCCCTCAAGGCCTTGGCTGGCATTAGTTGCTGCGGGCTTCTTGTCTGCCTGCATTGGCCCAGCCTCATCCTGTGTGTTCACTGAACTTGACTGCTCCGGTACCAGTTTGCTGCCGGCCACCGCTGCTTCCCAGCGAACAGAGGTAATGCTGGCTGCCTTTTTCCGCTCCTCTATGAACTTGCGACCGACCTCGGGGAAGAGCGCAAAGCTGAGGATGTCCTCTTCCGACTGGGCCAGATCTCCGATCTCCGACTCGGCTTTCTCCCAACCGGGTGCCAACAGATCCGCCGGGCGACAGTCTATGCTATCAGCACCACTGACCAACAGAGCTTTCAGCTTAGCCTCTATGGGTACCGGAGGCTTGCCATAGAAGCCCCGGGCATAGAGCCTCACTTCTTCCGGGATCACTTTATAACGAGCACCGGTCAGAACATTAAGCACTGCCTGGATCCCGACAATTTGGCTGGTAGGGGTCACCAAGGGTGGGTATCCCAACTCCTCCCTTACTCGGGGAATCTCTGCCAACACCTCCGGTAAGCGATGCAGCGCTTTTTGCTGTTGGAGCTGACTGACTAAGTTACTGATCATGCCACCAGGAACTTGATGGGAAAACACCTGCATATCCGTGATGCGAGTGACTCCACGCTCCCATCCATGGTGTCGTCGGACTCCATCGAAGTACTCAGCGATCTCAAAGAGACGCTTCATATCCAGCTGAGGATCGTAGGAGGTCCGCCGCAGTGAGCCTTGCAGAGTTTCCACTGCCGGTTGAGAAGATCCGAAAGCCAAGGGAGCAGTGGCGGTATCGACGGCATCCACACCAGCCTCAATGGCCTTCAGATAGGCCATCATAGCATGCCCACCGATGTAGTGGCTATGCAGCTGGACAGGGATATCAAGGCGTGACTTGAGGCTCTCTACCAGTTCATAAGCCACATAAGGCTGGAGCAGCCCCGCCATATCTTTGATACAAATAGAGTCAGCTCCTAGCTTCTGCAAGCCAAGAGCCATGTCGACATATAGCTCTTGTGTATGGACGGGGCTGACTGTATAGACAACAGTGGCCTGTACGTGGGCTCCAGCTCGCCGGGCCGCCTCCATAGGAAAGCGCAGGTTATCTATGTCATTGAGGGCATCGAAGATACGGATGATCTGAATGCCATTAGCTACCGCCCTGTTCACAAATCTCTCCACGATATCGTCTGGATAGTGCTTATACCCAACCAGATTCTGGCCACGGAGCAGCATTTGCAGGGGAGTTCTCTGAACATGCTGGCGTATAACCCGGAGCCGCTCCCATGGGTCCTCGTCTAGATACCGAAGGCAAACATCGAAGGTAGCTCCTCCCCACACTTCTAGAGAACGATAACCTACCAGATCTAGTTTCTCCAGAATGGGTACCAGATCAGCTGTCCGCATCCGAGTTGCCCAAAGGGATTGATGTGCATCTCGCAAAGTAGTATCAGTGACGCCGACTCCATGCCCTGTCATTACCCTCATCCTCTATCCGGTCTTACCGGGCTACCAGAACACTATCAACTTGCTGTCTATGATGGGATAGAACTAAGGGAAAGTCAAGAGATTGCGGAAAGTTATACATAATACATGCTAAGACACTATCCCCTGCAGGAGCCCATTGTGCTTCGTCTAGCCTAGAGGCAGCCTTTCTTGCCGGCTGTACAGAACTGCTCAGAAGAGACTACCAGGACTCCTCTTCCATGCAATATGCGTCATCAGCGTACGGGGTCTCATAGCAGCCGCAGGGTTCCTGGCTTCCCGTCTCTAGCTGCACGCCATGGTCATGCTCTTGATTGACCGTTGTGCTTCCTTCCACCTGGTGAACATGCTGCCCGTAACACAGAGGGATAGGTGGTCCGGTATAGATACTATATGCATGCGAATGCTGCCGATCAGTTGTGGAAGTACCGGCGATTCTGTGGATATGGCCTCCCATCCTGGGGATAACCGGTCCTGTAGTGCCTGCTAACTGATGTATATGCTCTAAAGCTACCTCCGTTGGGCCAATATAGGGATGAACGTGACCTCTCAACCGATATTCCATGAAACCTACCTCCTGCTCTCATGATGCTATAATCTATGCTGAGAGCCAGGAGTTGGGTTCTAGTTAGGCGGAGTTTTGCGTGCTATCTACTTGGTAGCAGAAACCCTCACCGTCAGTTGAGCTCCTGGATTTGAAAGAGAATCTAGTGATTTAAGAGAGACTCTAGTGAGAGGAGAACAAGTTTGCCACACCGTTCCAGATAGACTCACCCATGGGACCTGCGATCTCTGCCCAGCTCTTGGTAGGCAGACCCATAGTCTGCAGCCAGCTCAAACCAAACCCTATAGAGACAATTCCTAAAAAGACCGCCAGCTCCCGCCACAGTTTTTCCCTGACAAGCCGAGGCATTTCATAAAGCACTATGCCTCCAAAGACAACCAACAGTCCGAGGAGACCCAACCACCATCACCTTCTTATCGGGAGGCCAATTTCTACTAGTCCGGACCGCCGAACCTTGCTCTTTACTTCGATCTTGACTTCCAGCTCCTTGAAACCTTTGTCATTCCAGCTATCTTTTAGGCTTAGCCACTGTTTTGGATATCCCCTATAGATAGCCTGGCCAAAGCCGAATATATCTGAACCCAGTTCTTTGGTTTTTCTCAGGGCAGCATTGATCTCATTGGCAATCACCGTCGCCATCCGCCTTTCCATGGCAGTCACGACGGCTCTGGTATCGGTAACTAAGAACATATCTTCGAGATCACCTAGGGCTCCTTCTGCGTTGATGGTGACGGTTACTCTCGGTCTTCCATTTACGATTTCAGGCTCAATCTTACTACTGGCTCGCATTAATTCGATGCCGACATATTTGGCCTCATCCTCCGGCCTATCGATCACGATAATACCGCTTTTTGCCTTGCCTGCCACCCAGTTATATCCCCGGGTCTCGGGTTTATCCAGCCAGCCCACCAGTTTGTAGCCCCTAAAAACCGCAGCTCCAGTGATCCGAGGAGCCAGGGAAATAGTGCTTCGTTCCATTTGCCCTCGTATATCCACATCTGGCAGCCTATCGATACACTCTACCCGAATGGCTACCGGTTCAATGCCCTCACCAGCCACCGCTAGCAAAAACTGGTGAATATTGATATCTACCACAGTCGATAACCCAGTACTGGCGTTTTGGATAATACCGATATAGGCTTCCGAGCTGAGGCGCTCCATTTCCAGCTCGGTCGTGAGAAAATCCGAAGCCTTGCCGCCCTTGAACACAGCCAACCTCGCCGTGCGCCTAGTTTCACCATCCCGCGTGAAGTAATCCAAAACATCCTGCAGCCCCTCTCGGGCCAATTCCTCTCCAATTACCAACCACCGATTGTGTGCCCAGAACAGCCGCCTGGAGGACTGTGCCGCAAAGTTGCGGGTAGCATCAAAGACAGTATAGCCCGTGCTGCTCACCAGCCAAAAAGCTCTTTCCAGCGCACCACCGCCTCCACCAGCAGTTGCGACTAAAGCGGTTGGCCGGGCTATCTGGACTGTGAGCTGCACCTTGTCGGGCTCAACGGCCTTATCTGCACCAGCTGCCATGACAAAGGCCAGTGTCTCTATCTCCCGACGATTCCAGCAACCTCCGAGCAGAAGTAGGATCATGCCTAAACCAACCACCAGTAATTGTCTGGATCGTCGTGACACAACTAACCCTCTTTTCCAAAGGTCTGCCGGACTACCTTACGAATCATGGCCATGATATATAAGAACACTGGAATCCCTACGCAAATTAGGATACCCAGAGTCCCAAACCTTTTCACATGAAAATAATCCGAAGCATCAAAGATGCCCTTGAAAAGCCAAGTGGAAAAGGCAGCGACTAATGCACCAACAGGGTAAGCCAGTGCCCGAAGCTCGGTTAGGTTAAACCACTGGGCTATACCTACCATCGCTGCCCACAGGAACAGAGATTGTTTGACACCGGCACTAATCGTCCAACCAATAAGAGGGATTACCTCTACCCGTTCGATAAAGAGAGCAAACTGAATCAGCCTGCCTAGGCTGAAAGCAGGCATAATCAGGCTGGACATGGCCGGGCCGAAGACTGCGGCGATAACAATGGTGAACCAAGTGAAGAGAAAACCGGATAGCAAAAGAGCATAGACCACAAATCGACCGGCGTCTTGGGGACGGCCTAGATATGGGATTAACATGGTCATCACCAGTAGCTCTCCGAAAATCGTAAAAGATGATAGCATGCCCTCCTGAATTGGCTGCCATCCCCGAGCCATGATGGGTAACAGATTGCCGAAGTCCATTACATTCATCGGAAGAATGAGCAACAAAACCAGCATAGCTAGAGTAACGAAAAAGCTGACAGTACTGGCTCGGGCCAGAACTTCAAGACCACTGCGGGCAGTATTGGCCGAAAGATAAGTGAGTATGATTACAAAGACTAATATGGGAGTCTCAGGCATAATGGTAGTGACATAGGCCGAACCGCACACCCGGACTGCATAAGCTGATTGCTGAAGAAAAAACAGAATAAACACTAGACCAACTATGCGCCCCAGCCACGGGCCTAGAATCACCTGGCTATACTCAATAATGGTTTTGCCAGGAAACAGATTACTCAAGTGTACCAGAAAGAGCCCCCAGGGAACTGCCAGCAAGGTACTGAGTATGATGGAGATCCACGCATCATGTTCCACCGATGTTACCGAGAGCGTGGGAGCATCAATCAATGCAGCCAACATCCGGGTCAATACCAAGAAGGCTAGAAACTGCCCAGAACTGATCTTGCCACCTTCCAAAGCGGCCAATCACGATCCCCCCTTGCTGTCTAGTCCGCACTCTGCCTCCCACCGAATTTGTCCTGTTCGTCTCCTGCCTAGTCGCTTTTACCTAATCTTGCTGGGGTGGTCGGGGTTTTTGCCCTCGAGCCTGCCGAATACGCTCCTTTTTGGTTATGGACTCCGGCCTGGTATCCATCATCCAAAGCGGTAGCCGGATGAGTGTATCCTTCCACTCTGATAATACCA
>JAAZLW010000135.1 GCA_012799135.1 Bacillota bacterium
TAGCTACGAGCGGGACTCCAGCACCCGATTTAGATATGGCCATCTCTACGCCCTATCCAGCACTTACTCTTGCTGATGGTATTTCGCGTCCCACCAAGACGGCCACTGCTCAGTCAAAGAGTGTACAGTTCGAGATTCTTCCGGTCGCGTTTAATCCAGAAGCCATTACCAATATCTTGGTTGATGCTCTGGACCAGGAAGCCAGGGTACTTGTTGTTCTTAATACTGTCGGACGGGCTAATGCGTTTTTGCGCCGATTGGAAGCTGTTCCTACTCTCCAGCCCAGTTATTTCTTCAATATGAATGACGTAGTATGTCCACACCATGGTCGCTTTGCACCAGAAGACAGAAACCTGCTAGATAGAAGGGTGAGTGAGCGTCTCGGTAAGGGTAGTCTGCCAGGCCCATTGCTGCTGGTCGGTACGCAGACACTTGAGCAGAGCCTTGACATAGACTCTGATCTACTAGTAACAGATCTTGCGCCGGCCGATGTACTACTCCAGAGGGTTGGACGATTACACAGGCATGATCGGTCGCGCCCGAGGGGGTTTGAGAAACCCCGCTGTCTGGTGCTCGTCCCCGACACCGATCTGGAATCTGCTCTGAATGAACATGGGGATGTGGCTAGTGCTTACAAACGGCTGGGGTATGGAAGTGTTTACGAGGATCTAGGGGTTCTGGAGCTCACGTGCCAAGCCTTGGGCACACACGGTGAGGTCGTTATACCTCGAGACAATCGCCTGCTCGTAGAGATGGCTACCCATCCAGAGTGTCTTGATGCCCTTGTGGGAAAACGTTGGGAACAGCACCGCCAGCGGTTCGAGGGAGGGGAGTTGGCGAAAGTGGTGACAGCAAGTCTTGCTACTGCTATATATGATCAGTATTTCGGCGAGTCTAGCTTCAATGAGTTCGGAGGTCCTGTTGCGGTTCGTCTTGGTGCTAACAGTCTTGAACTTGAGCTTAGCTCTCCAGTGATGGGACCCTTTGGGGAGACGATTCATCGGCTTGTTATTCCTGGTCACATGGCACCTTGTCACCAAGATGATGAGATTACGGTAATAGATGAAAGCGATGGTACTATTCATCTGCGGTGTGGTGATTGTTACTACAAGTACAGTCGATATGGATTGGAGGTGGAAGAATGAAAGGGAATAGAACCGGAGCCAGATGGAATCTGTTGAGGGAACCGCTCTTGAGGGTGTGGACGACCAACGGAGCTAAACGCATGAACTTGCCAGAACTCCTGGAAGCATTGGGGCGAGATGAAGTAGAGCACTATCAAGGGATTCAACAGCATCAGGAGGATGCTCTTCATGTTTTTCTGTCGTACCTAGCTGGAGCCATTCTGGCTCGGAATGATCTTAAGAATCCGGTGCAAGCTGGAAGTTTCTGGTTTGAAGGCATGATGGATTTGACCCGGGGTATTGGTGATGATGTCTGGAGCTTGGTAGTCCATGATCTAACTAGGCCAGCGTTCATGCAGCCGCCGATACCTTTAGAGGATCAGAAGAGACTTAAACCGGTAGCAAATGGTGTAATGTCAGCACAAGCGGTAGATGCAGTTGATCTATTGGTGACATCTAAGAATCATGATGTAAAAAGCACCAGAGCAGTCTGGGCAAAGCCTGACATGTGGTTCTATACGCTAATTAGCCTTCAAACCATGAGCGGATTCTCTGGCCGAGGCAAGTACGGAATTTCCCGGATGAATAGTGGTTACGGCAATCGACCTATTGTGGAAATACTCCGAAGTCTACGTCCAGGCCATAGATGGCGGGATGCAGTTGTAAGGTTGCTCGATCACCGGCGCACTGTTTTGAGTGCGGCATATGGTTTTGACCCCGAGGGATTGGTGCTGCTTTGGTTGGAACCGTGGGATGGAGACAGTTCACTCTCTTTCACTTTGCTCGATCCGTTCTACATAGAGATTTGCCGTCGAGTTCGGTTGAAAGACGATGCTGGTCACGTTTATGCGGCAGATATGCCAACGAAATCCAACCGAGTTGCGGCAAGAGACCTAAAGGGAGTAGTAGGTGATGCTTGGCTTCCTATTGACCTGGGCGACGGTAAATCGAAGGAACCCCAAGCCCTCACGATTTCCCCCGAAGGGCTGACACCGAGAATATTGCGACGCATCATATTTGGTGACCAGCTACAGCACACAGCACTGCAGGAGCCTTTGCCGGAGTGGCAGGACTCCACGCTATGGCTATCGGTCTCAGTTTTGGTTAGAGGGCAAGGAAAGACGGATGGTTTTCACGAGCAACGCATTGCCATTCCGCCTAAAGCCCAAAGCCATATTTTTGGGCCGCCGGAGCGAAGAGAGCCGTTCGCTCAGCTTAGTCGGATTGGTTTGGAGTATGCAGGGGCGATGGAGAACCGAGTTCTCAAACCTGCAGTCTTCCTGCTCCTTCAGGGTGGAGGAGAGAAAGTCGACTATGATAGCAAAGCAACTAAGGAGTGGTGGCGAGGTTTGTCTCAGAGGTTTAGTGCATACTGGTCAGATGGCTATTTCCCCTGGCTATGGTCGGTCTCTGACCCTAGCAAACAAGATATGGCTTTACGGGACTGGGTATTGGTGTTAAAAAGCCATGCTCTGGAGGTGATGCGTTACGCTGAGGAGACTATGCCTCGACACGCGGGCAGGTGGTTATGTGCCCGTTCTCGCGCTGAACTCGCATTTTCGGGTTTCTTGTATAATCAGTTTCCGTTACTAAAGGAGGTAAAGCATGCAGAGTCAACGCCTTGACAGTCTGATCCCAAAGATCTCGGCAATCATCGGGAGCGAGGGTGTCTCCACCGGCCAAAGAGCAGCGCTGCGCCGCATGACCCCAAGACAGCCGCCACCCCTTGCATTCTACAGTTTTGCGGTTAACTATCTCCCGGATGGATGGGATCGGAATAACGAAAGCAGGAAAGATTGGGTGACTATTGTGGGTGGTATTGCCTTGATGAGTCCTAATTCTCACGATCCGAAACGGGGATTAGGCAGAGCGCTATCAGAAAGCGAATACTCCGAAGCAAGACTACAACGCTTGCTAAGCGACAGTGCCACGGGCGATGTACTGCGTTTTCTGGTACTTCGTGCTTCTCGTTTTCTGGCAGCCAAGTTGACTCCATTTGACTGGGTACAAGGCTCCGCTTTGCTTCTAACTCGTGACCAAGATAGGCTTGATTCAATCCGAGAACAAATAGCGAAAGATTTCTATCGAGCGAAAAGAGAAAGGGAACGGGGTGATTGAGTGTTTGCGCAAATCCATTTTCTGACAAGCTATCATGCAAGTCTGCTCAATCGTGATGATGCAGGACTTGCAAAACGGATCAGGTTCGGTGGTGCAGAGCGGTTGCGCGTTTCTAGTCAAGCCCAAAAGCGGCGGTGGACTGAATGGCTCAGGGGTCAAACGCATCTCCCAACTGCTCTTCGTTCTCGGCATTTTTTTAGCCGGGAGCTGAATGGGCGGCTGATCGAGAGCGGGATGGAAGAGGGGAAGGCCCATCAGCTCATATTGCACTTAGCGGGAGCGGTGCTGACTGCGGCAGGAGAAAAGGATGCAGTGAACCCGGAGACATTGGCGATGAAGCAACCGGTGTTATTTGGCAAACCAGAAGCAGACTTCTTCACGCAGTTAATTCTAGAAGCTGATAGACAAGGAGACGAGAAGAAGGCTACGGCGTATCTGGACAACAGAATCAAAGAGAGCAAGGATAACTTTGCGGCAATGCTGAGGCAGAGCGGTATTGAAGATCCGTTTGTCGGAATTGAGGGTGCTCTATTCGGACGTTTCGTCACATCAGATATTCTCTCACGGGTTGACGCACCGCTACACGTAGCACATTCCTTTACAACTCATGCAATCGATACAGAGATAGACTTCTTTACGGTGGTGGATGATCTACTCAAAGAGGAAGAGACTGGGGCAGCGCACGCAGGTGATATGGAACTAGGCGCCGGTGTTTTTTACGGTTATGTGGCAATGGATGTACCGTTGCTCATCACTAATCTGACAGGGTGTGAACGTAATCGCTGGAGAGACGAGGATTCAAACGATGCGCGTACTTTGCTTACCCTGCTTGTCAAAGCTATTACCCAAGTTACACCAGGGGCCAAGCTTGGTTCTACTGCACCCTATGCCCGGGCTGAGTTTGTCATGCTTGAGGTAGGACAAGCTCAACCCCGTAGCTTGGCAAATGCCTTTCTCGATCCCGTAAGGCTAAATGCGAATCGCGCTAATCCAATGGAGCAGTCAGTGAGCAAGATCGCCGATTATCTTACCGGCTTGGAAGGTATGTATGGTGACACAGGGGAAAAACGTTTTGTATCCACGATACACGAATGGAAGAGAGACAAGGAGCAGGTGGTACCGCTAGAAGATGCCGTAGCAGGTGCCCTGGGTATGTTGTTTGCAGCTCAAGGAGGACAATCATGAAAGCTCTGATTCTTCGCCTGGACGCACCAATGATGAGCTTTGGTACTGTAATCGTAGATCACCATGGCTATATCGACCGATTTCCTGGTACCGCAATGCTTTGTGGGCTAATAGCGAATGCCCTAGGGTGGGAGCACGGCGAATTCGAGAGGCTGCAGGAGTTGCAGAACCGGATAGAGTTTGGTGCCCGCTGGGATGTGCAGCCGGAACGTATGGTGGACTATCATACAGTGGATCTTGGCCAGCCAAAGATGAGAGATCATGGCTGGACCATACGGGGAAAACCAGAACACCGTGGTGGTGCATCGCATGTCAAACGGGGCACCCATCAGCGCTATCGCCATTACTGGACGGACGGCCTGATAACTGTGGCCATTGCGCTGAAGGGTGATGCAGCACCTGACCTTGATGCTGTACGTAGAGCTATATGTCGTCCGGTGCGACCGTTATTCATTGGTCGGAAGACTTGCTTGCCTTCCAGACCCCTTCTTGATCCAAAAATGCCCGTAGTAGAGGGTGAGGACATATTGGATATTCTCCGACAAGTACCGGCTTGGGATAGACATGGGAATACTCGATTGTATGACGCTTTGGTAGCCTGCTGGCCGACAGGGCTAGAGGCAGATGGCCGTGCGATGATTCGCCGAGTATTTGATCTGCGAGACTGGGCTAACGGTATTCCCGTAGGTTCAAGATGGCAGACAGAAGGTGTAATTCGATCAGAAAACCAATAGATGGGGGGCACATCCATGCTTCATATGATCGAACTGCGTCCAGACATTATTGCGCTGATCCGGTACCTCAGGGATCAGGGTTTGGAGTTCGGCAAGGGCGATGACCTGGGGTATGGCGTGCATGCTTGGCTTTCAGCAGCTTTTGGGGATATGGCGCCCACAACCTGGCGATTGTTTATCGATCGCCGTCGTCCTCCCCGAGTCCTCGGGTATTCTCACCACAGCGCGGCAGTGCTGAGGCAGAGATTGAGAGAATTCGCTGATCCGGGCCTCTTTGCGGTTACTGACGAACCCGATTCCATGATCAGTAGCCGTCCGATGCCGGCTTTTGCTTCCGAAAGGAGATTAGGGTTTGAGCTCTTGGCCCTACCGGTGGGGCGCAAAGCATCAACTGGAACTGAAAAAGATCTGTTTCTGATCCGTGCTGATGCTAGCGAAGGGCAGAATGTGGAGAGGGAGGCTGTTTACTGCGACTGGGCGCGTGAACGTTTAGAAAGAGAAAATGCATGTGTTGTTACTGGCATGGAGATGTCTGGTTTTCGGCTAACTCGCATGACCCGTCGACAGGATATTAGGGTGAAGGGAGGCAAGCGCGGTAGCAGTCAAATAGTGAGACCACAGGTATTGCTACGTGGTGACTTGATCGTATGTGACCCAGATGCGTTTGCCACATTACTTGCTCGTGGAGTAGGCCGTCACCGAGCTTTCGGTTATGGCATGCTCTTGCTCAGGCCAGCATAATGGGCAGCTCATCCTTGTTACCTGGGCGGCTCGGGTTGGCGGGTACCCGTGTGCCGCATGTGGATCGACATGGCCTGCTATGGGTTTCAAGGGGAAGACTGTATGTAGTAGATGGTACACTTCGCTTTCAGACGGCAGGCAGTGATGACTTTGATGCAGGTGAATACGCTATTCCGTACCAATCTGTATCAATGATCCTTGCTGGTCCAGGCACATCTGTCACCCATGACGTGTTTCGGATTCTTGCTCGCCATGGAACGCTATTGGCGGCGGTTGGCGACGGGGGAGTGAAGTTTTATACAGCTCCTCCTATGGGGCGAGGGCGCTCAAGCATTGCTCGAGCGCATGCTGAGTTGTGGGCCGATGCAGAATCAAGGTTATATGTGGCCCGTCGTATGTATGCGATACGCTTTGGCGAGGTTCTACCCCGGCGTGACATAAGTGCTTTGCGCGGAATGGAAGGAGGGCGAATGAAGAAGCTCTATGAGATTATGGCTCAGAAATATGGGGTACGATGGCAGGGTCGAAGGTATGACCGACGGGAACCAGAATCTGCTGATCTGCCCAATCAAGCGATCAACCATGCGGCGACGTTTGTTGAGGCTGCTGGAGACATAGCTGTTGCGGCCGTAGGAGCGTTACCGCCGCTTGGGTTTATTCATGAGGATTCAAGCAATGCGTTTACCCTAGATATCGCCGATCTATGGAGAGCAGAATTAACTCTGCCGTTGGCATTTTCGGTTTGCGCAAAGGTTCAGCGGGATCCGTCTCTACAGCTAGAAAGGGAGATACGCCTGGAAGCCGCTCGTTGGTTTAGAAAGCTGAAACTAATCCCGTCCATGATCGATCGGATCAAGGAGCTTCTGAATGTCAATGATGATGATAGTCACTCGTAACGTTTCAGATCGCGTTAGGGGTTTTCTGGCATCTTCTATGCTAGAATTGGCCCCGGGGGTATATTCCGCTCCGAGGCATTCTCCTGCTGTCAGAGAGCGAATATGGGGCGTTTTGCATGATTGGTTTATCCTCGAGAAAGATGCAAGCATTGTTATGGTCTGGGCAGAACACACTATGCCTGGGGGTCAGGCGGTTAAGACGCTGGGTGTGCCACCAGTTGAATTGGTGGAAGTTGATGGGCTTGTCCTAACCAAGCGCGCTACTGCGTCAGATGGTGCGAGAGACGTATAAAGATCGGCTATCGTGGCTGAGTGTGATTGCCCCGAACCTATTAGTATATCATGGTCATCTCACGTAAGCTAGAGGCTACCCCGCACACGCGGGGATCGACCCACTGCGAGCTTGTTGGGCGTTTTGGCTTGTACGGCTACCCCGCACACGCGGGGATCGACCCATTTCATCTTGTAGCTCCGGATGCCTTCTCCAGCAGGCCATCCAGGCCTCTGTGCCGGGCTGGAGCCCCTCATA
>JAAZLW010000136.1 GCA_012799135.1 Bacillota bacterium
GGAAGCACGTAAAGCTGTAGAACTCATCCTGGCCATCTATGAATCGGCTCGCACCGGTAAAGAGGTAGTGCTAGACTAAACTCTAACTAAGCAGATAATGTGACAAATCAATTACAACATAGCCCACATAAAGGGTTCTTGTAGAGAGCAATCCTTAGAGCCTTCATGACACAAGGATCCCGCCACTGTTGTCCAGGGGGCAGGATCCTTTCTATAGTCCCGTATCTTGTATGCATGGGCTACTTAATGCCGGTGACTGGTTCGTCCTTAAATGGCACTGCGAGTCTTTGCTTCTTGTTAGCCGATAGATATATACCCCTAACAATCTCTAGAGCGCGTCTGCCTTCCGGGCCGTCTATTGTAACGGGAAGATCCTCCCTGACTGACTTGTAGAAGTCTTTTACCTGGGTGATATGACTGGAGCCCCAATAACTCGGCCCCACAGACAACCCGTCATATCCGTCTCTTATCTCGTAGCGTTCTTCACCATTCAGCTCAACCCAGGCCATATCCTGTAGGAGCCCAACTTTACCCTTTTCGCCAACAATTTCAATCTGTATGGGAGCATTATAGCTGTAACAGTTACTGGCATATAGATGATAGAGGCAGCCCTGTTTGAACTTGACGAAAGCCTCAGCCACATCCTCTACGTTTACAGCATGGTGATATCGATTACCCATACTCCCTTCGATCCATTCTATCTCATCTCCGACGAGCCACTGAACTCGATCGATGCTGTGGATAGCCTGGTCAATCAATACGCCGCCGCCTTCTTTATCCCAAGTTCCTTTCCAATCGGACGCGGAGTAGTATTCATCGGGACGGCTCCAGGATAGATAGGAGCGGGCTGCCAGCAGCTTACCTAACTTGCCTTCATCGATGAGCTTCTTCAGCTCCACACATCCTTTTACATAGCGGGTCTGAAAGATGACACCTAGTTTGACGCCTGCTTTCTTGGCTACTTCGATCATCTTATCAGCGTCGGTAAGAGTGATGGCCATGGGCTTTTCAGTTAAGACGTTGATCCCGTGTTTCATAGCATCAATGGCGATAATGGGATGCATATTGTGGGGTGTTGCGGTGTGCATTACGTCAATATCGTTGCCAAAGCAATCCCGGTAATCAGTAGTGACTTTACAATTGGTGAAGCCTTCTGCGAAGGACTCTGCCCTGTCCCTCTTCGTGTCCACAGCCCAAGTGACTTCGATCTGATCACTGAGGCACTGGAATACCTGTTTGTACATGCGACTTATCCTGCCACAACCTACCATGGCGACTTTCAACTTGTCCAATCAAACTCACCCTCCTGTGTCACGAGCAACCACACATTGTGCTTGGTATGCTAGTAATGTTGCCAATGGTTTTCACTTGTTTTGCTTAGCTTGTTCTCTGCTTGCAGAGGATTCCTTCTACTTCCAGATCGAATACATTTGCCTTAATGCTTCTACAGATATTCACAATGACCTGCCGCATCGGGGACATCTATGCATCTCCACTTAGTAGCGTTCCCGCCCCTTCTACCTTGTCTTAGCCTTTCATGCCTGTCAGAGCGATACCTTGTACAAAGGTTTTTTGCGTTAGGAAAAACAGCACTATGATAGGTAAGGTAACGACCACGGAAGTGGCCATCAGCATCGCCCATTCCATACCAAACTGACGCTGAAACTGCTGAAGACCCAAAGCCAAAGTGTACTTGCTGTCATCTTCCAGGTAGATCAAGGGAGCGAGGAAGTCATTCCAGTAGGCCATGATACTAAACAGCGCTACCGTGGAAAGGGCCGGTTTGGATAAAGGTAGGATAATCCGCCGATAGATGCCAAGCTCAGAGCAGCCGTCAATCTTGGCTGCATCAGATAGCTCCATGGGTAGCGTCAGGTAGAACTGGCGCAAAAGAAAGATATAGAAGGGACCACCAAAAAACGATGGAATAATTAAGGGCTTGAAGGTGCCGACCCACCCCAGATTGCGGAAAACGATGAACAGCGGGATCATGGTCACCTGGTAGGGGAGCATCATCGTAGCTAATACCAAGATAAACACAGCGTCTCTGCCTGGCCATTGGACCCGCGAGAAACCATAGGCTACCAAAGAGGAGGAGATTAGCATCCCGATGGTAGACGGTACGGCAATGGTCAGGGTGTTTTTGAAGTACAGCCAGAAAGGAATATAGTTGAGGGCATTGCGATAGTTGCTCCATTTGATGGGGTCAGGGATCCAGATAGGTGGCATGACGAATAGCTGGCTATCGGTTTTTAGCGATGTGGAGACAAGCCAGACAAACGGTAGAGCAAAAAGAACCCCCAATATAGCAAGCAGCCCATAGATGGCAACCTGCTGGAACAGCCATTGTCGCTTCATGGAGTGATTGTGCACGTTTTCTGCCATACAGATTCCTCCTATTGGCCCTCGTAGTACACCCAGCGGGCAGAACTGCGAAACAGCACGAGGGTAATCACTAGGATCAAGACAAACAGGATCCAAGCCATAGCCGAAGCATAGCCCATCTTGAAATAGGCGAAAGCGTTTTGAAATAGCAAGAGTGAGTAAAACAGCGTAGAGTTGAGCGGGCTGCCTGGTGGTACATTGGTGCCTACTCCTCTGGTCATTATGTAGGGAGCAGTAAAGTACTGCAACTTCGATATTGCCCCCAAGATCAGGTTGAAGAGAATGGTAGGCGTCAGCATCGGAATGGTAATTCTCCAGAATTTCTGCATCCAACTAGCTCCATCAATGTCCGCCGCTTCATAGAGCTGCTCTGGGATTCCCTGCAGGCCGGCCAGGTAGATAACCATAGCCCCTCCCACACCCCACAGGTCCATGATGATAAAGGCCGGTTTTGACCATTTAGGGTCAACTAGCCACCCTGGGCCGCGGATGCCTATTAGGGCCAAGACACTGTTAATCAGCCCATATTGAGGATTGAAGATCCATAGCCAGAGCATGGCAGAAGCTACTGCAGGGATGATCGTTGGCAGATAAAACAAAGTCCTAAAGAAGGCCTTAAAGCGTATGTTTTGGTTAAGCAGCACTGCTAGTAGTAAGCTGACTACAAGAGATGAGGGCAGACCAAAGACCAACATATACAAAGTGTTCTTGATCGATATCCAAAACAGGGGATCATCGAAAAACAACTCTGCATATCCTTCCAGCCCAATCCACCGAGGCGCTTGGATAATGTTAAACCGGGTGAAACTATAATAGAAGGATGCAAGCAGTGGATAGAGCACGAAGGCCAGAAAACCGATGATCCACGGACTGATGAATGCTAACCCGGTAGCCAAATCGCTGTGCTTTTTCCGCAGCCGCAGCACTGAATTAATCACCCTTTCCCCCTAGGAGTGATGTCCCCGGCGCCAAGGCACCGGGGACTATCTGAGTATGTGTGATCAGCTACTGAAGCTTTTTGTATTCTTTTTCAATAGTAGCTTTGACCTGCTTCAAGCTCTCAGCAGCGTCGGCTTCTCCTCTGGTAACAGCTTCCTCAGCTCGTCCCATTTCCGCCTGGTACTGCTCCCAGACAGGTAGAGGCAGATCGCCAAAAGCATTGGGACCTTCCAGGAGGCTCAGTCCGAACTCCAGGATCGGTACTGCTTCTAGCACTTCTGGATCCTTGGCCACTGCCACACGGGGGGGCATATTGGCAAAGACTTTGGCCAATTTCTTCTGTCCCTCAGGGCCGGTAATCCACTCGATAAACCGCCACGCTGCATCAGCATTCTTAGTCCCAACGGGAATGGCGAAGACACTGCCACCAAAGGTAGTGACATTCTCCCGTCCACCTTCAGGAGCGGGAGTAGCGAATACGCCGTAATCGAGGTTGGGATTGTAGCGAATCTGGAACTGCTCCAGCCATTCACCATAGCTTTGCATAGCCAGTTTACCCACCATGAACGGGTTATTCGGACTCCAGTAGTTGCCGAACCCCGCGGTGAATTTCTGGAGGTTTTCCACGCCATACTCCTTCCAGAAATCTCCCAGCCACTGTAAAGCCGCGACGTTGCCTGGATGGTCGGCCGTGATCTCGCCGGTCTCCAGATTCATCCAGTCACCGCCAAAGACAAGCCCCATCTTCCATAAACCACCAGGCAGAAATCCCAAGCGAGTCAATTCCC
This sequence comes from Bacillota bacterium, assembly GCA_012799135.1. Lineage (GTDB taxonomy): Bacteria > Bacillota > Limnochordia > DTU087 > DTU087 > JAAZLW01. Next base: position 4,113 of record JAAZLW010000136.1, read on the forward strand.
CATCAGCATCCCACTTGGTTAGCTTCCTGGTAACCTCTTCCAGCTCAGTGATGGTCTTGGGCGGCCGCTCTGGATCTAACCCAGCTTCACGGAAGAAGTCTTTATTATAAGCCTCGAAGTTGGTGTTGGTAGTTGCACCCAGGGCCCAGATGTGACCCTTGTAGTTGTACGAAGTCCAGATGGCGGGGAAGAAGTCGTCCGGACTGACTACGCTAGATGCGGCAATATACTTGTCCAGAGGCTGCAGTGCCCCGTGGTGAGCCAAAGCTGCCAACTGACTACCCCAGATGGCTGACACGACATCGGGGCCTCGCCCTCCTGCAATGGCGGTTAGCAGTTTCTCATAGGCGCCAAAGATCGTCGTAGTCTCGACCTCGATATCCGCATTGGCCTGATTGAACTCCTCGATGACCACCTTCAAATCCTCCAACTCATCTCCACCCCAGCCGGTCCAGTAGGTGATCTTCACCTTAGCCAGAGCGGTGGTGGAGCCGATTAGGCAGATCAGGAGTCCAACGATTAGCAGGTTCCATCCTTTTCTCATCAGTTTTTAACCTCCCGTCAGTCGAATGTGTAATTACACGATAGTGACACTCATGTCCAGTAATTCTCGTTATTGTTGTTTAGTACCATTCGCCCCCCTCTCTGATTAAACGGCCTTCTCGCCATCTTCAGATAATTATGCTGGTATTTCGCCCCGGGGATTAACGTTTATCCCTTGCGGCGAAGGCTAAGACCTAGGTTGAAAGCAAGTTGCTAACCGCCGGCGCTTGGCTAGGTGATTTGCCTCCACAGCTTCTGCGCACGACGAGCTCAGGCTGAAACACTACATTGGGAGCACTGCGCCCCTCGATGAGATCGACCAAGCTCCTAACAGCGGCTTGTCCCATCGCTTCCTTAGGTTGAGCAATCGTTGTCAATGGTATATCCAGCCAAGCACTGAAAGGCAGATCGTCAAATCCGACCAATGCTATGTCGTCTGGTATCCTGAGTCCCATTTCTTGACAGGCCCGCATAGCTCCCACTGCCTCATAGTCGCTGGAAGCGAAAACTGCTGTTACCTTGCCTCGGCATTGTCGGTATAGCTTGTGCATCGCTCGATAGCCGCTTTCCCATGTCCAACCGCCGAGTACCACCAAACTCTCATCGACCTCTATCCCATGGTCCTTTAGAGCAGCACGGTAACCGGCGAGACGCATCAGCCCCTGAGGGTCTCGATCCTGATAGGCACCAATGTGAGCTATGTGTCGATGCCCTAGCTTGAGCAGGTATTCCGTGCCCTGATAGGCCCCTTGGAAGTGATCTACTACCACATAGGGTGCATCAAGGTTAGCATGAGAGTTGCAGAGCTGAATCAGAGGCAGCCCCTCTGCTACCAGGCACTTCGCTGTTTTCGGATCCTGGGTGGTGCCATAGTAGACAATCCCCTCCACCCCTCGACTTTGCAGCTCCCGTAAGGCAGACTCATCTTTACCGATGTCTAGCCGACGAGTACCTAGCAAAACTCCCAAATCAGCTGCTGCGGCGGCATCATGAATACCCTGTAGGATCTCTCCGAAAAAAGAGTCTGCTACCCTGACTATGGCTACCCCGATCAGAAAGGTCCTTCCCTTTTGCAGTCCTCTGGCCATTACATTGGGCTTGTAGTTCATCCGGGCAACTGTCTCCAGTACTCGCTGCCGGGTTTTCTCACTCACTTTCTCGGGATACGTATCATTGATCACCCGGGATACAGTGACTACGGAGACACCAGCCTCTCTGGCTACATCAGACAGTGTAACTCGCATCAATATCACCTGTTCTAGCTCGCTCTAATACCATCCGTAAGCGTGAGCTGCTTCGACCATGGCGGCTACGTTTTCCATAGGTGCATCGCGGGGGATATCGTCACCCGAACCTAAGAGATAGCCACCATCTGCGGCACCGGCATCTATGCACTCTCTTGCCGCCTCTACGACTTCTTCGGGTGCACCACGGAGCAGCAGTATCGTATCGAGTCCACCCTTTAGTGCAACCCGCCGACCTACTCGCCTTTTGGCTTCCCCAACCGTGACTCCACCTAAGGGGTCCAATGGCTCGATGGCGTCGACCCCCGTATCTGCCATCAGCTCCAAGATCGGCACGACATTGCCACAGACATGCAGGTAGACCTGGGCCCCATGACGATGAAAGGCATCCGCTGCCTGCCGGTGGTAAGGCAGACAAAACTCCCGATAGTGTGCTGGAGAGATAATGCTGGCTGAAGCCCAGGCATCACCGATATAGATGCCATCGACACCGGCCTCAATCAAAGCCAATCCGATATTGATGCTGATATCAGTGCCTTTTTGCATTATTCTGTGGACCAGATTGGGATTCCGAATTAGGTCCAGCATCGCTTGCTCGGCGCCCCGGGCATAGACCAGGAAATTCATGGATTGACTCGCCGCAGTCCCGGCTATGTAGGCATCATCTCCAACTTCTGCCAACACCCGCTCTACGGGAGCTAACCGGCCCTCAGCTCTGAGCTCCTCCACGGTGGGAACAGTGATCCTCTCCAGATCAGCAGGTTCCTTGACGGGCGGGTCATTGTGTAAGGGAATGGGTGCTTCATCATCTTCCAGTCTTGCATAAAGCTCGCCAGAGACGGAATCAACCAGATAATCTACACCATCGATGGTTCTTACTATGATGTGATCTTTGTACCCGACTTCAGGTCCCAAGCCAATCTCAAAGCCGTCGAATCGGTACTTTCGCCAAGCGGCCAATAGCACGTCATAGGTGAGTAGAGGATCCAGCACGATCTCACGATAATTGATCCCCAGCACACGGGAGGCATGATAAGCCGTAATCACTGGAAATACGGGCACGCGGTCTGGTATCTGTCGTGCCATAGCTAGTGTCACTCTTTCCTTGGCGTTCATAGATCCTCCCTCCGCGAGTGCAACGACTAGATGCTGTCAGAGTCCGCAAGATCCGGTCAGGCGAGAGTCCTGGGGGCTCCTGCTACCGGGACCGAGAGCACCGACGCCTATGTCATATTCTACAGATCGGCCAAAGCTGCCGCCAGATTTGCGATACTACGGGACGCTCCGAACCGTTCTTCCTCGAGTCCCTCAAACTCCACTGACAGCCAACCACGATAGTCCGAATCCTTAAGGAGCCTTAGGATCTGGCGCGTGTCTACAACGCCTTCACCGATGATGGTCCCGACAAACCTCTTGCCGGATAGGGCAGGATAGGAGGGAGCTTCCCCCGGCGCCGCTGGGCGGAAATCCTTGAAATGTACGTGACCGGCGAGCGGGGCCAGTATCCTTACGGCATCAGTGGGCTCTTCATCAACGAGCAGGAAATTGCCGGTATCAATGGTTGCCTTGAGAGCGGCAGAGCCTACATCAGTGATCAGCCCTTGTACCTGAGCCCCTTTACCTGCTAACAGACCGTGGTTTTCCAGTGCCAGTACAATACCATGCTCCTCAGCATAGGCCGCTGCTTCCTTGAGGCCTGCGACGATCCAGCTACGGGCTGCATCGAAGGCGATCCCTTCTGTCAAATCACCGGCAAATACCCTCACTACCTTGCTGTTCAGATATTTAGCCATATCTACTCCCCGGGTTATAATCTTCACCTGCTCGGCTCGAACCTCCGGATCAGGGATGACGAAGTTGTTGCCTACAGCATAGGCTCCCACTTTGACGTTAGTTTCCTCTAGAGCGTCTAGAACCTTAGGGCCCTCTGTGGGGAAGTCCTTCCAAAAGACATCCAATAGTTCTACACCATCTGCTTTGGCATCTGCTGCCCATTTGACGAAATCTACTACATCCAGGCGCTTGGCATAAAACTCTCTATGCAGACTCCACATGCTGACTGCTACTTGCACCCGCTCCACCTCCTGCTCGCTTTCTATCGACAAGATCAGTCCAAATAAATCACACAGCCGGTCCTGGCGGATTCATATACTGCCGCTGCCAGTTGCACAGAAATGAGGCCATCTTCACCGCTGGTGAGGGGTTGTTTCCCGGATTTGATACACTCCACAAAGTGATGCATTTCTGCAACAGCGGCATCATTCTTGGCATCGGTGATCTCCTCCCACTTACGGGTAGCGGCCCGGAAGATGCGAATGGGAGTGACATAGTCCACCACAATGCTGCCTTCGGTGCCATAGATCTCGAGTCCCGAGACCCCTTCTTTGCTACTCCAGCCTGTCTCGATATAACCTAAGGCGTGATCGCCAAAGCTCAAATTGATCACAGCCGTATCTTCCACTACTATATCTTTGCCGAAGGTACCCAGCTGGCCGCTGACAGTGGTGATTTCCCCCAGCATGTAACGGCAAATATCCAGAGCATGGATTCCCATGTCAAGTAAAGCTCCGCCACCTGCTTTCTCTGGTCGGAAAAACCAGTCGGTGGTGGCGACCCAGGATTTGTATGGACCATCATGGGCGAAGCGGACTCTGATCATGAATGGCTTACCAATAGCACCCTCATCGAGAAGCTGCTTAGTCACCTGGTTATGCTTCATGTACCTATGTGTAAAGCCGACCATAAGTATCTTGCCGGTGTCCTCAGCAGCTTCCACCATCGCCATAGCTGTCTCTACCGTGGTGGCCATAGGCTTTTCGCATAGAACATGCTTGCCAGCCTGCAAGGCATCCACCGTTTGTGGTCCGTGCAGATAGTTGGGTGTACATATACTGACGGCATCAATATCGTCTCTGGCCAGTAGATCCTCATAGCTGACGTAGCGAGAGTCTGTTGGAATGTTATGCATATCACCCAGAAGATTGAGATTTTCTCGGAAAGGATCAGCTAGAGCTACAACTTCGACTTCGTCAGTCAGCTGAGCATATCCCCGAAAATGGGTATAGCGGGCAATTGCCCCACAGCCGATAACTCCAATCCTCACTCTGCCTGGCATCAATATCCCCCCATCTAGAGTTGTGTGATCCATAGTTTAGGTTGACAATGCTTTTGCCGTTACTGAGAATATTCTTTGGGATTAACGTTTATCCTTCCTTAGGAGGCATAATTTTCACCCATTAGTTTCTTTTTGGCACAAAGGTGCAAAAGTAGTCCCGAGTCGGTCGCATATCCGATTCAAAAGCAGGACTACAAACAGCTCCTTAGTGAAAGGAACGCCCGGAACCTCTAGAAAGTCGGTCCGGAAAGAACGAGTCTGAAATAATTAGTCGTGCAGGAGACGCCCACTTGAGGTATAAGTAGAGTTGGGAAGATATTTGCAGAAGGGAGGTGGGCCACGTGAAAGGCTCATACTGTGTAGTTCGAGGAGAGGCTAAGGATGATTGGCCCGCCAACAAGGAGCTGATGGGAGAATCCATCACTGAAGGGCTGTACTAGCAGTCCCTTGGGGGCCAACGGCAAGACAATAATAGGGGGATGTTGGCCCGATGTATTTGAATGCAGAGGATGTTTTACCACCCCGTCTCCTCCGCCAGGTTCAGGAATATGTGCAAGGACGAGAGCTCTACATCCCAAAGGGTTCAAAGAACCGGGCAGGGTGGGGACAGCGCAATGGTACCAAGCGCAAGCTGGAGTTGCGTAACCAGGAAATTCGCCATCGGTATGCACAAGGGGAGCGGATTCATAGTCTGATGGAGGCGTATTATCTCAGCTATGATAGCATCCGCAAAATCGTTCGCACCGTCGAAGGAGAGAATAGCTCCGATACAGATTTGGTATGCCAAGGGTGAGGCTTCCTGGTAGACTACTATTGGGATCAGGCTCAGATTGGTCCCGATGAGGAGGTGGTTGATTTGATCAACCTGAGGTGGAGCCGGCTGTAGGCTCCGTAAACAGGGGATGCGGGTAGGCTGCCTGAGCCTATCCGCATCTGCGCGTCACTATCTTTATCCTCAAAGGATTCTTTGGTGAGATGTCTAAGCTAATGGAAGACGTAGCTTTTCTCGATAAGCGTGCGATTTATCCGAACCCGGTAGGAGGAACGGTAGCGAGAAATCATCATGGGATCAAAGAAGAGGAGTGCGAAGAGACATGGTAGATATCAAGAGAACGACAACTAAGCATCTGCTCAGTGACTATTGGACTTACCTTGGTGAGATGTTTGGGGAGGTGCAGTCCTCTGAACAAGCGACAGTGGCTGCCGCCGGCGAAAAGATTGCCAACTCTATCGTGGCCGGTCATGCTCTTTGGTGTTTTGGCTGTACTCATTCAGCGCTTTTGGTAGGGGAGACGGTCTATCGGGCTGGGGGGCTAGTGTTGGCCAATCCGATTTTCGCTCCCGGTCTTTGGCCAGGTGAACGACCAGTGACTCGCACCTCTCGCCTGGAGAAGCTACCAGGCTATGCCCAAGTGCTGTTAGCTGATACGAAGATTGCTGCCGGGGACGTTGTCGTTGTCATCTCCACCTCTGGATGGAATGCAATGCCGGTGGAGTTTGCTAAGCTGGCCAAAGCGGAGCGCGGAGCCTACATCATCGCCATAACATCCAGTGCGTACCTGGCCCTCGGAGCAGGTAAAGAAGGGCCCCACCTTACCGATATAGCTGATCTTGTCATCGATAACCACGTTCCCATTGGGGATGTTAGTGTGGAGCTCGAAGGCGGCTCTGACCTACAGATGGGCCCTGTTTCTACCTTTGTAGGCGTAGCATTGGTCAACGGGGTGATGATGGCGGCAGCAGCCGCTTTGGCTGAGCAGGGAGTAGAGCCGCCTACTTTTAGCAGTGGGAACGTGCCGGGTGGCATGGAAAGAAACCTTCGCTTACTGGACCGATATAAGGACCGGATTCATTATATGTAGGCGGAGTTGTCCCTCTATCCAGAGTGTTGCCATAGGATCAAAGCTGGGAGGGAGTCTTGTGGGTGGATACAAGGTAGATATTGCAGTGATCGGTGGTGGCATCGGGGGCTGTGCAGCAGCCTTGGCGGCCGCACGTCTGGGAAAGACAGTAGTCCTCACTGAGGAGACAGATTGGATCGGTGGGCAGTTGACTTCGCAAGCGGTCCCGCCTGATGAACACCCTTGGATCGAGCAATTTGGCTGCACAGCTTTGTATCGGCAGTTTAGAGAAGGAGTGAGGGATTACTACAGGCGACATTTCCCCATGATCCCAGAGACGAGAAGTAACCCCAGGCTGAATCCTGGCAATGGGCGAGTTAGTCGACTGTGCCATGAACCCAGAGTTGCACTGGCTGTATTGCGTCAGATGCTGGCGCCCTATGTGAACAGCAGGAGGATCGTATTGCTCCTAAGGCACAAGGCGGTTAGCTGTGAGGTCAATGGCGATCA
>JAAZLW010000356.1 GCA_012799135.1 Bacillota bacterium
CCCATAAGGTTACCAAACCCATCGAAGGTTACCCTTACGGGCCCACTGGCAGTAACAGCTCCCTTTACTGCTTGAACATAACAGTCTCCGGGCTTGCGGATAAGCCAAGTTATCTTGGCCCCCAGAAAGTCCAGGCATAAATAGGAGGCACAAGGGACCTCCACCTGAAACGTATACCCTTTTCTTTCGCTGAAACCCGGCTTTCCGTCGGTGGCATATTTTAGCGTACCTTCGGAGTTAAGATCATGAATCCCGCACGAAGTGTACTCCTGTTTCCCGGCTGGATTTAGACCTGTTTCGACAACAACAGAGAGCTCAGCCCACTGGCTGGGCCCCAGCTTGAAGCCATCCCAGTTGAAAAACCATTTCTCCATTTTCCCCTTGTTGGTATGAAACTCTACCACGCCCGGATCCACACCCGATGGGCAGGTCACTGCCCAGTCCTTTACCTTCAACTCAGCACCGAAACTATCTCGGACCCAGGCAATTCCCATGGATTCCTCAGGAGAGATATTCTCAACTCTGTAGGTAAAACACCAGGAGGCAATCTGGTGCATTCCATCCAAGCGGAAGGAGTAGAGCCCCTCTGTCTTTTGGATAACCTCTATATTGTCGCTAAGGGGGGTCACAAGGATTGTGAACCTCCCTGGGTTTTTGCTGTCATTTGTACCAACATGGGCCGCAACCTCAATCAGGCAATCCGAGATACCGTCCTCTCCATGCACCGCATCGAGAACACTACAATAGGCTGCTTGGTTTTCGGGGCCACTGGGAGATAACAGGGTCCAGCCCATAGCCTCTGTATTTTGATAGACTTCAGCATAGTTGGCTTCCAATGACCTGGTACCTGCCAGAACCGAGATCACCAGAAGCATCACCACGATGCTTGATTTGGGTCTATGTCTCACCGAAAACCACCCTCCAGGGGAGCACTAAAGGCCGCATGCTTTTGGGCCACCGGCACCCAGATCGCGGAAGCGTCGTACCGAGGGACCATGATTCCCCTCATTGGTAATTTGCTACAGATGCTGTCATTGTATGCACAAGCTTGCCAGAAATTCACAGCCAGACAGATTTATCTTTCGACACTTTTTATCAAGCAGATGCAATTACCTAGGATACCCCCTACTTCTGGACGAAAACAGGTGCTGCGTTTAATAGTGCCATTGTCCATAGACGTCAGAAACTGTGGCAGAAACAACAATTGGCCGCCGAAGGCGGCCAAAGGCAGAATCACCATACTAGCCCTTTATGTCACAATGTGAATCAAGATCCTAGGTTGAAACTCAAAGATGGACACGCTCTTTCTCATCGCGGTCTAGGGAGGCTGTGGGGTTCTCGTGGAAACATCGCCCCGACTGGCAAAAAAACAACCCCCACCTGGAAATATGTTCCTGGTAGGGGTTTTTGCTTGGTGCCGAAGGTGGGATTTGAACCCACACGATCTACTGATCACTACGCCCTGAACGTAGCGCGTCTGCCGATTCCGCCACTTCGGCGTGTTTAGATTACCCGGCTGGCGAAAACTCGGGAATCATCATCTGACAGGTTATATGGTACCATTCACTAAGG
>JAAZLW010000137.1 GCA_012799135.1 Bacillota bacterium
AGCAACCGCTTTCTCTTTGTTTTTGCCACAGCAAACCCTCCGCCCACCTATAGCGTCTCTTCATGCTTATGCAGAGGGGATATTTTTAAGTACGGACAAACACACCTACAAAAAGATACCACCATCTCCTGACAAGATGGTGGTATATGTCCGACTGCCTATTGGCAATCTCCAATATTTCAAGGGAGCTGACTAGCGCCTCCCTCCTGGCCTAAAGGGTTCCAGCCCACGGGGTTTGCCCAAAACTTCAGCCAAAACCACAGCCCTACGCCACTCACTGGCTGTGGCTACCCAATATGGGGATCTGCTCTTGGTACCAATCTGCCCACGGGCTTCCATCACTGGGTGGCGTGGCCTGGCATGATATGGTTCATATCGATCCCGGTCTTTCGGTTTGCTGACCCAGGACTCCTCAGTGAACGTCTCCGGTTTTTCCGCCATTTCCTCAGCTGGCATTTCAGCCACATCCGAGCCTGACTCCTTTGACTCTTCCATGACCTCTACCAGTTGCCCCTCCCCTACAGTAGGGTATTGACCTTCCGATGGAAGGTGTGGTAAGCCTATCACCACAACATCACGGGGTTTGCCAACAGCCTCCTCGGGCTGCCGAGTTTGTTGCTTACCAGGGCTCGAAGGTATGGTCGGTTCATTCAAAATAGGACCTCGCTGGATGCGCTTGAGCACCGCTCCGATGACCGATGTGACCAAATAGAGAATGACGATTATGCTGATAAGACCCTCCACAGTCTCACCTCAATTATTCGTCCTATCCTGATTGTCGTTTTCCTCAATGTCTTCCTTTGTTTCCCGGGCGATGGATTCTCTCATATCGGTATCAGCCAAAAGGTTTCGCATGGTATAGTAATCCATTACACCCATCCGCCCTTGCCTTAGGGCTTCTGACAGGGCCAGGGGCACTTCAGCCTCTGCTTCTACCACTCTAGCTCTCATTTCCTGAACCCTGGCCCTCATCTCCTGCTCTAGGGCTTGGGCAGCGAAACGTCGTTCTGCAGCCTTGGCCTGCGCGATATCTTTATCTGCTTCTGCCTGGTCCATCTGGAGACGGGCACCGATGTTGCGACCTACATCCACATCAGCAATATCTATTGATAGAATCTCAAAGGCCGTACCGGCATCAAGACCCTTATTCAATACAGTGCTGGAAATCCGATCAGGATTCTCCAGGACTTCCGCGTGACTCTCCGCAGACCCTACTGTAGTCACTATACCTTCACCCACCCGAGCAATGATCGTGGGCTCCCCTGCACCTCCCACCAAACGTTCGATATTGGCTCTTACCGTCACTCTCGCCTTGGCCTTGAGCTCGATACCATCTTTGGCCACCGCTGCGATAACTGGGGTTTCGATCACCTTTGGATTTACACTCATCTGCACCGCTTCGAGAACATTGCGACCGGCCAGATCAATTGCCGCTGCCCGTTCAAATGTAAGAGCAATTTCCGCTCTATGGGCAGCTATCAAAGCATCCACTACTCGGTCAACATTACCACCAGCCAGATAGTGGGCTTCTAGCTTATCGATGGTCACATCAATACCTGCCTTTAAAGATTTGATCAAGGGCATGACGATCCGGCTGGGTGGCACTCGCCGCAATCGCATACCAATCAGTGTAACAATACTTACCTTCACCCCTGCGGCTAAGGCGGAGATCCAAAGACCAATGGGAACAAAATTCAGCAGGACTAACAAGACAATGAAAATCAGGATAATCGGCATCCAGGCAAAAAGAAGCATCTCTAAGGGGGCTACGTCTCACCATCATATGATGGTGAACTACCCCTTCACCTCCTTGTAATCAGTTCTGTTAAGCAATGACATCATCAGGCCCTACCATTCTGACAACAATCCGATTGCCCTCAACATTGATCACTTGAACAGGCGTGTCCTTAGCGATAAATCCTCCCTCTGTTACAGCATCAACTCGCTGACCCTCGATTTCGACGATCCCTGAGGGCCTGAGGGGTGTTTGGGCCTTACCTATTTTGCCCACTAGATCAGGGTGAGATGTAGGTGCAGTGTACCCTCCCTCTCGGTCTATCCGAGTACTCAGCACCAGACGTTGCCAAGCACTTGAACGCCTAATGTATCTCCAGCCTAAGGCTACCACTAAGACTGTGACTCCTAAAGCAATGCTCAAACTAACAATTCCTGCCTCTGCCGTGGCATAGCTAAGGACAATGCTGGCAAAGATAGCCCCCAAACCCAAGATACCTGCAAGCCCAAATCCAGGAATCACAAAGACTTCGGTCAAAAGCAAAATAGTCCCCAATACAAACAAGACCGCTACTTCCCAACCCGCTAAGCCCACGACCATGCGACCACCAAAAAACAAAACCAGACTGATGATACCCACTGTACCCGGCACACCAAAACCCGGGGTAACAATCTCGAAAATAAGCCCAGCAAAACCCAGGATCAGAAGTACAGAACTAACCCCTGGTAGAGTCAGGAAACCTGCTGCTCTTTCTGCCAACGTGGCCCGCAACTCATAAGTGCCCTGATCACCATAACCTAGCCGCTGCAAAACTTCTCTACGATTGGAAGCAATAAACTCAATAAAACCAATATCTTCAGCCTTATTCGCACTGAGTGTCAAAATTTTGCCTTCTGCTACTAACCCCTCAATGGAAATGTCTTTGTCTACCATAGCCGCTGCTACCTGGGGATCCCGTCC
>JAAZLW010000138.1 GCA_012799135.1 Bacillota bacterium
GGTTTAGCCTCCATACTGAAAGTGTAGGGGTTGTCGGTATGTGGGTTGCCAGGTATACCCGCTGGCTGTTAGGTCTGGCTGCTGATCTGCCTGTTTTACTTTTCCTTTTGGCAGGCTATCTGTGTCTACGGGGAATCATAGAGCAAGCGGTTTTCACCCGGTTTGTGGTCGGCACGACTATCTTGGTGATTGTACTTCTGATCATACTGCATTTGCAGACCACGGACATAGGGGCAATGCCTTACATACAGCTTTCTGACCCATGGACAGCACGCCCTTCCGGAGCTGGTCTGGTTGGTCAGATCCTTACAGGTATATGCCTTCGGGCCTTGGGCCTGGCGGGTACTTATGTGTTTACCATCGCCTTTTTGCTGATCGCTGCCATCTTGCTCTTGGATGTACCTTTATCGAAGTCTATCCTCGGGGCTGGGCGATGGCTCGGCCGTGGCTTGGGTTCACTTTGGCAGAGCCTCAGGCGTATATGGGTTGATGCTCTTTCGCTAGTTCGTTCCTGGAAACACCCAACATCGGCGGACAGTACCGCCGGTGGGGGCAAAAGCGTATCACTAAAAGATAACCAACCCTCAGCTCCCCAGACAAGGAGAACAAAGGCTAAGGTAAGTAACCAGGGCCAAGAGGGGTTTATCCAGGAAGTGGCGGTAACTCAAGACGATGGGTTCGAGCATCGGGAGGTTAAGGGAGAGACAGGTAGCAAAGAGGATATCCCTCAAGAGGTCTCTTTCCGGCAACCAAGACGGGTGGGCCCTTTTGTTTTGCCGGCCCTGGATTTGATTACCCCTACCCGTAGCCGCAGGTCGCGACGGCAAAGTAGTAATCAGACCAAGCTTCTGGAGGAGACTCTGGCCAGCTTTGGTATCGATGGCCGGGTGGTGGATATCAGCCAAGGACCCACGGTCACCCGCTACGAGATTCAGCCACCTCCAGGGATCAAGGTGAGTAGGATCGTTGCTTTGGCTGACGATTTGGCTTTAGCCTTAGCGGCACCTGATGTGCGGATTGAAGCCCCGGTACCGGGGAAATCGGTTGTGGGGGTAGAGGTCCCGAATAAAGAACCCAGTGTTGTATACTTGCAGGATGTATTGGTTAGCCCTGAATTTCAGAATCATCCTTCACCTTTGACCATGGCTTTGGGCAAAGATATCGCGGGCAACACGGTGGTTGCAGATTTGAGAAAGTTGCCTCACCTGCTTGTAGCAGGGGCAACCGGTTCCGGTAAGAGTGTATGTCTGAATACGATTATTGCTAGCTTTCTCTATAAGTCTTCACCTGAGGAAGTTCAGCTGCTAATGATCGATCCTAAGCGAGTAGAGCTGACCGTATATAACGGTATTCCCCATCTCGTTTCTCCGGTGGTTACTGACCCGAAAAAGGCTGCCACGGCTTTGCGTTGGGCGGTGAAGGAGATGGAACGGCGCTACGAGTTGTTTGCCGATGCCAGTGCCCGGAATATCGAATCCTATAATGAATGGATGGCGGATAATCTCCGGCGCTATGGTGAAGGAGAGGTCTTGCCTTATATTGCCATCATTATCGATGAGTTGGCTGATTTGATGCTGGTGGCTGCCGCGGAAGTGGAAGATGCGATCTGCCGTCTGGCCCAAATGGCGAGAGCTGCAGGTATGTGTCTGATCATCGCCACCCAGCGACCATCGGTAGATGTAATCACTGGCCTAATCAAGGCCAACATCCCATCGCGGATTGCCTTTGCGGTATCATCTCAAGTTGATTCCAGGACTATCCTGGATATGGCGGGGGCGGAAAGGCTGCTAGGGAAAGGTGATATGTTGTACTTCCCCGTGGGGGCGACCAAGGCCATCAGGGCTCAAGGGGCTTTGATACTGGAAAGGGATATTGAGAAGTTAGTTGAATTCTGGGCCCAACAAGCAGATCCTGATACCGAAGGGGAGAATATCGTCGAACTACAGGAGTCTATAGACAATGAGGTTGTGGTTGATGACGAACTCTTTGATGATGCTGTCCAGTTAGTGATCCATTCCGGACAAGCATCCATATCCATGTTACAGCGTCGGTTTCGGATTGGGTACTCCCGAGCCGCTCGGCTCATCGATACTATGGAGCTCAAGGGGATTGTCGGACCCCATCAGGGTAGCAAGCCCCGGGAAGTACTGATCGATGAATATGAAGTTGATGGGGGATCCCAGAGCATATGACTTTTTCTAGGAGAGAAGGGGTAGAGCGTGACTGAAGTGGGGCGAATGCTGGAGGAAGCCCGGTTAAGGAAGGGCATTACCCTGGATAAGGTAGAGGCTGATCTGAAGATACGCAAGAGTTATCTTCTGGCTATGGAGTCGGGACGCTGGGAGGACCTTCCGGGCTATGCCTACGCTACCGGTTTTCTGCGTACCTATGGTGAATACCTGGGTCTCTCTGGTGATGATCTGGTTGAGGAGTATAAGTACTGGAGAGAAATCCAAGGGATTGATACGATCGCAGATGATACGCCGATAGGTGTCTTTACTAGAGCCAAGGAGCTACAGACTGACACTGGAATCTTCCAACTGAGTGCGAAGGGACAAGGGAGGGCTCGTCGCCGTCGCAAAACCTATAGAGGCCTTGTCGTGATCATTATCCTGCTCCTAGCGCTGGCGGCCTATGTCTTCCTGACTTGGAGGCAGCCTTTTTCGGATACGAAAGGGGATTCAATGCCGCTGGAGCAAGTGCAGGGCGAAGTGTACGGAGAATTGGAGGAACCTGAACCAGCCAGTGAAGCTGAGTCCTTGCTCAAGACACCAAGCTTCCCGGCGGAAGGTTTGGATCCAGAGGGATTGACGGTAGACGAAGTACCGGCAGGGGATATGGAGCAGGCTATTGGTCTAGGAGAGACTCACGAACCAGAAGTAGACGCTACAATCCATCCTGAGGGAGAAGAGCGAGTAATCGAACCGGAATCGTTGGCAGAAGCTCCAATCCCGCCTACTGCTGACGTGACTGGGGTTGAGGTACAAGTTACCCTTCCTGAAGATGTTGTCCATCGCTTGCCTCCGGTGGAGGTGGAGGGCGATAGGTGGCCTCTCACCGTGGAGGCCATTGTCACCGGCCGATGCTGGGTTGAGGTGCGTGGTGACGGCGAGTTGCTGGCTTCTCGGACTCTGGAGGCAGGGGAGCATCATATCTGGAATGCCTTGGAGGAAATCAAGATACGTTTTGGTAATGCAGGTGTGGTAGAGCTGAAGCTCAATGGGAGAGAGCTTGGGCCGGCAGGGAAGGGAGTCTTGACCCGGGTCTTCACGCTAGAGATGGTTCAACAGGACTAGGTGTCTGGTAGCTGGAGGGGGAGTAGAAGTCAGTGATGAGGCGGCTGATTCTGATTTTGCTGGCTATAGGGCTCATCCTTGTAGGCGTGAGCCCATGGGGAATTCGCCTTTACACGGATTGGCTATGGTTTGAGCATATGGGGTACGGGTTCGTGTTCGGGGCTCGGCTGGCCTGGATGTGGGCAGTAAGGCTCGGTCTGGGTCTGGTATTTTCCATTTTCCTTTTCGCCAATTTCAAGGCGACTCACTGGGCCTTTGAGCGGCCATTCCAGGAAGGTCAGACATATGAACCACCGCTCTTCGATGGCCGGCGTATCCGCCGTAGTCTCCATTTGGTGAGCCTCCTTCTGGGATTTGCCATCACCTCTGGCCTAGCGATGAACTGGGAAGTGGTCACAAGGTTCGTCAACCGTACGCCTTTCGGCTCTGTAGATCCCGTGTTTCAGAAAGATATCGGCTTCTATGTTTTTTCATTGCCCTTTTTTGAGCAGCTTTATCTACCTTTACAGGGACTCTTTGTCATAACCTTTATCATCGTGGGTTTGTCATATGTCGTTACTCGGGTCGTAAGCATTGTGAACGGAAGGTGTGTCCTGGCCTCACGGGCCAGAGTTCACCTATCGTTGCTTTTGGCATTGATCCTTGCCCTCAAGGCGGGTAACTATCTTCTGGGGATGTACCAACTGGTCTATTCACCACGGGGAGCTGTGTTTGGGGCTAGTTATACAGATGTACATACCCAAATACTGGCCGCTAAGGTCTTGGCTATCACTATGGGGCTGGTAGCGATATCCGTTGTTTGGAATGCTTTTCAGCCCCGGCTTCGCTGGATAGTCAGCGGCGTTATCTTGCTGGTAGTCGAGTCTGTGCTTTTGGGTAGTGTCTATCCCAATCTGGTACAGCGGTATGTGGTGGAACCCAACGAATTGGCCAAGGAAGAGCGCTTCATCGCTTATAATATCGAAGCGACTCGGCAGGCCTTCGGTTTAGATAACATCTTGGAGCAGGAATTTGTGCCCCGAGATGAACTGCCACCCAAATCAGCTCTGCAGACTGAGACTGTAGAGAATATTCGGCTATGGGACTGGCGACCTCTGATTGAGACCTATAGCCAACTTCAAGAGTTTAGACTGTATTATGATTTTGCTCGGGTGGATACAGACCGGTACTTGGTTGACGGAGAATATCGTCAAGTAATGCTGGCTCCCAGGGAGCTAGCTATTGAACAATTGCAGAACCGTTCCTGGGTAAATGAGCGATTGCAGTATACACACGGTTATGGGATTGTGATGAGTCCTGTAAATCGGGTGACAACCGAGGGTTTGCCGGACCTTTGGGTATATGACATTCCCCCCAAGAGTAAGCTTGGGGATACTCTGGAGGTGACAAGGCCTGAGATCTACTATGGTGAGCTGACCAATCATTACGTGTTCGTACAGACACAGGTACCAGAATTCGATTACCCCCGAGGTGATCAGAACGCAGAGGTCTTTTACCAGGGCAGTGGCGGAGTGCCAATGGGATCGTTGAGGCGGCGCTTGCTATTTGCTGCGCGATTTGGCGATAGTAAAATCCTTTGGTCCCAAAGCTTTACTAAGAACAGCCGTGTCATGTACTACCGAAACATCCAAGAAAGGGTCCACAAGCTCGCTCCCTTTTTGCGTTATGATCAGGAGCCTTATATGGTGGTGGCCGATGGCCGGCTTTATTGGATGTTAGATGCCTATACCACCTCTGATCGCTATCCCTACGTTAAACCCGTCTCCGGTTGGGGCAACTATGTCCGCAACTCGGTAAAAGTGGTAATAGACGCCTACAATGGCACCGTTGATTTCTATGTTCTCAGAGAAGATGATCCCTTAGTTAATACCTTGGGGAAAATCTATCCCGGGTTATTCCAACCGTTCTCCGCTATGCCGGCAGCCCTCAGGGCTCATATACGCTATCCGGAGGAGTTATTCTTGTTACAAGCCCGTATCTATGCCACTTATCATATGGGCAATCCCCGGGTTTTCTATAACCGCGAGGATCTGTGGAGTCTACCCCAGGAGATCTATGGAGATGAAAAAATCGAAATGCAGGCCTACTACACCATAATGGAGCTGCCGGACCGGGCGGTGGATTCTGGCCGAGAGTCGCAAGCCGAGTTTATCTTGATGCTGCCGTTTACACCTGCGCAGAAGGCCAATATGGTGGCCTGGCTGGCAGCCCGTAATGATGGGGAGCATTATGGCCAGTTAGTACTACATAAATTTCCTAAGCAGAAGCTGACCTACGGTCCTATGCAGATTGAAGCCAGAATCGATCAAGATGCTGAGATCTCGCGTCAGTTGGCCTTGTGGGATCAAAAAGGCTCTCGGGTGGTAAGGGGAAATCTCTTGGTACTACCTTTGGGTGAGTCGATTCTCTATGTGGAGCCTCTCTACTTACAAGCCGAGCAGGGAGAGTTGCCGGAGCTGCGGCGGGTAATTGTCTCCCTCGGAGGTAAGATCGTTATGGCCGAGAGCCTGCAGGAGGCCTTGTGGTGGCTATTCAATGAAGGAATATCACCATCGTCTCTAGAGCCGGCAATCGAGGGAACACCGATGCTGAATTACCCCGAAGGGGAGAGTTCGTTATCAACGGTGGAACTAAAGGCTCGGCAGGCTTTGCAGTTGTTGGAAGAGGCGCACTTAGCTAGCCGGAACGGCGATTGGGCACGCTATGGTGAACTACTCGACGAACTGGAAGGGTTACTCCGAGAATTGGCTGATGTTGAACAGACTCGGGACTAGGCTCACGGGAGCTAATGGCTTTTTGCCCTAAAATTGACAAGTCCTTCGGCATAATGGCAGACTTGCGGAATATCTTGCCGATACCGCGAATATCTATTATGGCGAAGGGGGTTGATGGTTTTGGCTCGTAGAGCTTGGAGAACTCGCCAGAAAAACGGTCCGGGTCTTTTGTTTATCCTCGTTGCTTTGGTGGTTGTGGCGGCTGCAGGCGCAAAGTATCTAGGACTTTATGCTCCCCAGCAGCCGACCTTAGCTCCCCAGCGGGTGGCGACAGATGTGGGTGTGCCGGTGTCAACAGGGTCGCAGGCAAGTGTGGGACACCAGGAACCGGTGACGGTACTGGTATTTCACTCCCACACAAGCGAGAACTACTCGCCCAGCCCGTCCCATGACAAGAATGGTAAGGGAGAAATCCTGCAAGTGGGGGCTGAATTCTGCCAGGCCATTAGTGAAAAAGGTATCAAGGCCATTCATCTCAAAGGAACCTATGATACGCCAGCATATAGTGAAGCCTTCAGGAAGGCCGGAGAAGCTGTGGCCAAAACACTGGCTGACAATCCGAATATCAAGGCAGTTATTGATATTCACCGGGATGGTTTGCCCAAGAGCAAGGACAAAGATTATACCACTGCCATCGTGGGTGGGCAAAGGGTGGGCAAAATCCTATTTGTGGTTGGGGATGTGGCTAATCCGAATCACAATGGCAATATGGCTTTTGCGGAGGCGGCGAAAGCCCGCTTGGAGGCCCTGTATGGTGGGGTAAGCCGAGGAGTCAGGGTTCAGCACCGTAATGTGAATGGTAATCTACACTCCAATACACTGGTTTCCTATCTGGGAGACTATCATGGCAATTCGCTGGCAGAAGCTAAGGCTTCAGCCCGAATTCTTGCCGATGTGGTGGCAGCGGTATTGCTGGAACAGGCCCGGGAGGGTATGTTGGTATTGCCTACAACAACTCCTTGAGATGACACAACCCCCTTCGCCGGGTGATGCAAGGCGTATAGTTGTTCGTAGAGAGGAAGACCGGCTAGGTACTGACTAAACGGATCTTAAGGCCCACCCCTGGATTCTAACGCCTTTGGGGTGGGAGTTTTTTTGATGATGCCAAGGGAACCCGGCAGGATCATTGAAGGAGGATGGCGAACTGTTTGGGCTGGGCTGGCTAGGCTGAGCGAATTAGCTTGTCCGGCTAATAGCATCAGTGTGTTTGGGGGATATTAGTGGTAAGACTGGAGGTGCTCCTGCCTTGGTACAGCAAATTCACATGATCGGGATTGGCGGAGCAGGAATGAGTGCCATCGCAACCGTACTACTGGAGATGGGGTATAAAGTCAGTGGCTCGGATCTGAAAGATTCGGATGTAGTCAGTTCTCTGCAAAGGGCAGGAGCCGATGTACGGATCGGCCATGCCGCTTGCCACGTAAAAGGGGCTGACATGGTAGTCTTTTCATCGGCAATACCCGAGTACAATCCTGAGATGCAAGAAGCCAAGCGGCTGGGCATACCTATACTTCATCGTTCGGAAATGTTGGGCCGTATTCTCAACCAGCATGATGGTATAGCCGTTGCCGGGGCTCATGGCAAAACCACGATAACCGGTATGATTGCCCATATCCTAAGTAGGTTGGGACTCGATCCAACAGTATTGGCTGGCGGCGAAATGCAGAATCAATGTGTACATGCATGCTGGGGACGAGGTAGGTATGTGGTGGCCGAGGCTGATGAGAGTGATGGTTCATTTCTGAGATATTACCCATATATAGCGGTGATCACTAGTGTAGAAGCCGATCATTTGGAGAACTATGGGGGGCGGACCGGTCACTTAGTAGCCAGCTATGAGGCTTTTCTAGCGAATATCAAGGATGATGGCACCCTTGTTATCAGCGGCCAAGCCTATGGCATTCTCAAGCACTCTGTAGACATGGCTGCGGAAAGGTTATCTGTGATTGTTTACGGCCTGAACCCGCGAACAGAATCCGGAGGCAGCTCTATGGAGGCCTGTAGTGCAGAAACCCACTGCAGTCAATACTATTGGGCAGATGATATTTGCCTGTCTGGTGCAACTTCGAGGTTTTCCGTTTATCACCACGATCAACTCTTAGGAAGGGCTAGGTTGGTAGTACCAGGTATCTATAATGTGGAGAACGCTCTGGCTGCCATTGCGGTAGCACGACAGGTGGGTCTGGAATTTGAGCAGGTAGTAGGTGCAATAGAGGGCTTTCATGGGGCTCACCGCCGCTTCGAGTGGGTGGGTGCCGGAGATGGGGTTGTGGTCTATGATGATTATGCTCACCATCCGACGGAGCTAAAGAAAACGCTGCAGGCGGCTAGAGAATTCGGGCGACGGGTAATCGCTATCTTTCAGCCACAGCGGTACAGTCGCACTCAACTCTTGATGGAGGAGTTTGGCCGCTCCTTTCAGGATGCTGATTTGGTTGTGGTCACAGATATCTATGCACCACCACCGGAACAACCATTACCGGGGGTCTCTGCCGAGCGGTTAGCGAATCTGGTGGCTGAACATATTGGTCATGAGCGGGTGCTGTATGTCGGAGATAAGGATTTAGTTGCTGATACCTTGCTCCCATATCTGCGGAAAAACGATCTCGTGATTACCATGGGAGCCGGTGATGTGTGGCAAGTCGCCCAGGCCCTAGTGAAGCGTGTACAGCAGAAGGATGTACAAAGCGTGTAGCAGTCTGAGGGTGGTGGTGAGGTGAGGCTTGGAGATCTTCTTTGATTTGTGGGGACTGGAACTCTTAGAGGAAGCTGCCCGGGGCCGACCTGTTCCCCTGCCCTGGCCCCTATTTCAGGGAGAAGACGGTAGGGTAGTCTGCCTGAGTAGACTAAAGCAGCTGGAGTCTTTAGATACACTGCCAAACCTACAGCTTTACCCTCACCAAAAAAAGGCTATCTTGCAGGTAGTTCGGCAAATGAGAGGCAGGGCCATTCTGGCTGATGAGGTTGGGCTGGGCAAGACCATCGAGGCCGGTGTCATCTTGCGAGAATACATGCATCGGGGCCTTGTGGAACGAGTTCTGATTCTCACACCACCGTCCTTGGTCAATCAGTGGCAGTCTGAGTTACAAGAGAAGCTGTGTCTGTCCTTTGCCGTCAATCAGCTGCCACAAGCATACAGTCAAGGGATAAGGCTGATTGTTTCAATAGATGCCGCCAAGCGGGCCGAGCATGCAGCTAAGATTCAGTCAGTTTTTTGGGATATGGTAATTGTCGATGAAGCTCACAGGCTGAAAAACCGTACCACCCTTGCCTGGAAGTTTGTCAATCAGATTCAAAAGACTTACCTTTTACTTCTCACCGCGACACCTATTCAAAATGACCTGCGGGAGCTCTATAACCTAGTAACCTTACTTTGGCCTGGGAAACTGCAGACCTACACACAGTTCAAACAGGCATTCATGCTAGATCGGCATACTCCGAAGAACATCGGCGAGCTGCGTCGCAGACTGGGTGAGGTATTAGTTCGTTCTACCAGGAAAGCGACTGAGCTCCAATTCCCCGAAAGGCAGGTAAAAACGATTTACGTAAGCCCTTCCCTGGAAGAACATGAAGCGTATACTCTGCTCTGGCGACAACTACACCTAGCTTACATAAAGTTATCGACACAGGAGAAAAATATCCTACCCATGGTCGTGTTGCTGCGGGAACTATGTAGTTCTACACAGGCCGCGGGCGCTACTCTGGCCCGCCTGATGGCAAATAATCGATATAAATACATTTCCGCTGAGGACGCTCACGAGGTCAGTCGGGTACTACAAGGCGTGATAAGTAGCAAATTGGAGTACCTGCTGCGGGCCATTGATCAAGATAGCGAGAAGGCTATCATTTTCACCGAGTTCCGCTCTTCACAGGAGCAGATCGTCAGAAGCCTCAGGGAACAAGGTCTACAGGTAGTAGCCTATCATGGTGGACTCAGTCGCACCGCCAAGGATAGGATCATCGAGGTATTTCGACAAGATGCCCAAATCCTAGTTTCGACTGAGGCAGGTGGCGAAGGTCGCAATCTGCAATTTTGCCGGAAAGTCATCAACTACGATTTGCCTTGGAATCCCATGCGTTTGGAGCAGCGTATTGGTAGGGTACACCGCTTAGGGCAAACCCAGGATGTACAGGTAGTTAATCTGGTCCTGGAAAATACTATTGAAGTGCACATTCTATATCTATTGGAGAAGAAAATACGCATGTTTGAGCAGGTAGTCGGGGAATTGGATTTGATTTTACCGGTGACGGGCAGATCCTTGGAAGTGGAACTGGCCCATGTGCTTTTGAGCAGTGATAGTGAAGCAGTGCTGGCCCGGCAGATCGAAGCTCTCGGCACCCAGCTGTGGATTAGCCGTTGCCGATATGAAAAGGCGAAAGAGCTCAACTATGCTATTTTGGACGGGGATTCTCAGTCGGAGATTCCATTACCTGCCGCAAAAGGGAGCGGGCAATAAGTTGATGATTAACCATCCCTCGGAGCTCAGCAGCACTCAACTCATTTTCTGGGACCAGTACTGCTCTGAACGGGCCGAGCGACAAGCTCAAGAATTGTGGGCGAGGAGCAAGGCTTTTCCTATGAAAAGGCGTTTTCTCTACAAACGACAGGTACTGCTTAGCTTTCGTATTACATTCATGACCGACATAAGCACAACCAGCCTTTGGTCAATCTTGGTAGACCCTTGTGGCGAGCAGCCTATGCCGGTAGTGGATCTAAGTGGAGGCTTAGTCTTGCCCCGAGTGTGGCCCATCATTCCCAGCCCTCGGCTTTCAGAAAGAAGAGTTCAAAGACCTAAGGGTAGAGGTAGAACAGAAGCTCCGAATAGGTGGCAATCCCGGGCAGCTCACCAAAAGCAGTTCGCCTTAGACAGCGGAGACTACGAGTTATACCGGCTGTACATGAAGGCCTGTCGCTACTTGGAGAGCAGGCTGCCAAAGGCTATGCAAACCATCGAGCTCGGGGCCCGAACCCGGTATAAGCGGGAAAAAGAGCGACTCAAGGAATACTATCACCAACTGAGTCAGGAAGCCATGTATCCTCTGCGTAAGCTTTTCCGGAGGTTGGCGGTGGTTTCGGTTAGGGCGGATCTAGCCCGTTCACCTGAGACATATGCAGCCTATGCAGAACAGATCACTAAAGTCAAGCAAGAAATTGAAACCGTGGAAACCAGGTATCAGGAGCACCTAGAAGAGATTCGGCAGGATATGAACTGGCGCCTGGAAGAGCTAGAGGCCCGTTACGCGACTCGAGTACAGGTATCGCTCATCGGTATTGTCTGTATCTGGGCTCCCTATGTGGAGTTTACCTTTCATGTACCGGCCCTGGCGGCTGAACGCACTTACTTATATAGCTGTATGGCCGATCGTTTTGCCGACACACTATGTGATACATGCGATCAGTTGGCTGACCGTCTCGCTATCTGCTCGTGTGGTAACGTCGTTTGTGAAGATTGCTACGGTCTTTGCCCTAATTGTGGCAATAGATTTTGTGCTGACTGTGCCCAGGCTACCTGCTATGCCTGTGGTAGCTTGATCTGTAGCCAGTGTTTGGAGACTTGTCCCCTGGCTACTGATGCTTCCATCCATCCTCACACTCAAGGGGAATCGATCGCCCCGGCCCTCTGTCGTCGATGCCTGGAAAGCGACTGCAATGTATGTACTGTACTGGTCAGATATGGATGGCAATAGCACCAGGCAGGTAAGAATGGAGCCGATAGCGAATCCTTGCATGTGATCACGGCAAGCTTCTAGAGGGATGGGGTGGGAGTGAATGAAGGTCGAGCTCTTCGTGCAAGAGCTGTTGAATGGGAGGGATTATCGGGGTCAAGCAGTGGCTGTCCGACGACTGCCTGCCCGCAAGGCTATTTACGGTGAGCCAAAGGATGGCATATTGCCTGAACTGAAAGTAGCCTTGACCCAAATGGGAATTGAACAGCTCTATACTCACCAAGCCACGGCCGTCGATACTGTTCGGGCAGGCAGGAATGCTGTGATCGTCACATCTACAGCCAGTGGCAAGACCATATGCTACAACCTGCCGGTTCTGGAGGCTTTGCTCCAGGATCCCACCAGTAAAGCTCTCTACGTGTTTCCCACTAAGGCTCTTGCCCAAGATCAGTTGCAGGGGCTGCTGCGCTGGCAGTCACTGATCCCGTCTTTGCCTCTGGCAGCTGGTACATATGATGGCGATACACCCAGGGACCTCAGGCGCAAGCTACGGGAACAGGGAAATATCATCTTGACCAATCCAGACATGCTCCATGGAGCTATTTTGCCGCATCATCCCAGCTGGGGTCATTTCTTTGCCAATCTGCGGTTTATTGTGGTTGATGAGATCCATACTTATCGCGGCATATTTGGTAGTAATGTGGCCAATGTGCTGAGAAGGATGGGGAGAATCTGTCGCCACTATCGGGCTAATCCGCAGTTCATCTGCTGTTCCGCTACCATTGCCAACCCGACTGAGTTGGCCCAACAGTTGACCGGCCAAGAGATGACCTTAATAGATAACGATGGGTCGCCCAAAGGCCAGAAGCATTTCCTGCTATGGAATCCACCTATCTTGTCTGATGGCTTAGAGCGGCGCAGCTCCAATAGTGAGGCTAAAGAACTGATGGTGCGTCTGTTACGGCAGCGTATCCAAACTATCACGTTCACTAGGGCGCGGGTAGTAGCTGAGTTGATTTATCGGTATGTACGGGAGGAATTGCAGAAGTATGGGAGTGGCCTGGCCAGTTCTGTAAGAGCCTATCGCGGTGGCTATCTGCCCGAGGAGCGTCGGGCTATTGAGAAGCAACTCTTCTCTGGTGAGCTGCTGGGTGTGAGCTGTACCAATGCTCTAGAGTTGGGGATTGATATAGGAAGTCTGGATGCGTGTCTAATTGTAGGTTTTCCCGGGACAATTGCCAGTGTATGGCAGCAGGCTGGCCGGGCCGGTCGACAAACTGACGACTCTTTGGTTGTTTTGATCGGACACAATAATCCCATTGATCAGTACCTCATGCAACATCCCGATTATTTCTTCGGGCAGACTCCGGAAAATGCAATTATCGATCCAGATAATCCCTATATAGTACTAGGTCATCTGAGGGCGGCTGCCTTTGAACTGCCTATCCGGGTAGATGAGGAGACTGATTTCGGTCCTTTGGCACCGGCTCTTTTGGATATTCTCGGTGAAGATCGTCAGTTGATGTACCGTGGTGACCGTTGGTTCTGGACGGGCCGTGGTTATCCGGCAGATGATGTTAATCTACGGAATATGACTGAGAATATGTATACCATAGTAGATACTACAGAGGGGACCAGCGTGATTGGTAGTACCGATGAACTCAGTGCTTTCATGCAGCTGCACACAGAAGCCATATATATCCATGAAGGTGATACGTATTTTGTCTCTGAGCTAAATCTCACCGAGAAAGTTGCCTATGTGCACAGAGCGGAACTAGACTACTATACACAAGCGATCACTGACCGGCGGGTACAGGTGCAAGAAGTGGAAATTGAGAAGGAACAAGTACAGGCCAAGGTGTGGTTCGGAGAAGTAAGCGTGACCTATATTACCTATATGTTCAAGAAGATTAAGTTCTATGGCCAGGATAGTATAGGTTTTGGCAAAGTATCTTTACCGCCCAGTACCCTGGAGACTTGTGCTTTCTGGCTTTCTCCGGCACTAGATACCTTAGCTCGGGTAAGACAGTGGGGCCGCAACCCTCAAGATGGCCTCTTGGGTATCGCCAATGTTATTACAGCCGTGCTGCCCCTCTATGCCATGTGTGATTCTATGGATATAGGTTCGGTAGTTGATTCCAGTAATACCGGTGTACCTACAGTCTTTGTTTTTGATCGGTTCCCCGGCGGAATTGGCTATGCAGCTAAAGGCTATGAGTTGATTGATGAGATTCTGGAGGCGTGTTTGCAGCTAATCAAGGAATGCAGTTGCAGTGGAGGTTGTCCCTCTTGTGTTGGTTCACCTCTACCTCCTTATGCAGCTACAGATCCGGATAGTGATGTAAAAGGGACCATCCCTGATAAGGAAGCTGCCCTACTAATCCTGCATGATCTCTTGGGGAAAGAACCGTATGTTCCTATCGCTTCTCCTAGAGGCCTGATGGAACCAGAGGTCGCCACCGCCTCAGAAGTGATCCGCCCTCCTTCACCACCTCTACCGGAACGAGTAGAGTTGAGGATTAGGCAACAGATTCAGAAACTGAATGCCAAGAAGTGAGCAGAGCCATGGACTAGTGCTAGTATACTGCTTGACCGGATATTGGGTCATATCTGAGACAGAGAGTTTTCTTGCCGATCACCACTAAATAGGAAATCATTGGTATATAAATAAGAGCCGTGGCAAAAGGACTGGCCAGTACCCTTGGTTGTGAGCGGCATTTGAGCTCCAGGATCCGCTTGTCTTGCTCAAAGAGCAGCAACTCGTTGGTGGTTTCCCCAGCCAGACGGTCCTCATAGTAGCTAGCCAGAGCCTGTATTTCGTGTTCTAGCTGCCTGGTAGCGGTCATAGCCCAGGTGGGGTCCTCTTGGGCTAAGAGGCATCGGATCTGATCAGACATGATCTTATAGGCAGTCTTGAACCCCAATCGACGTTTGGCCTGATTGAGGAATGGCAGTGGGTTATGATCGAGACGGCATCCTGATAGATTCCGATAGTATCCTGATTCCAGGTTGCCTGTTACTAGATTGACAGTAAGATCAATAACCTTGTGTCTTGTCATCTGCTGAGTGCGATAGCTGAGGCGCCAGTGTGATAGCAGATGGGGTTCGTAGATCAATTGCCCGATCTCTGTCTCCGGTTCCTCAGTCAGATTAGCTTCCAGAAAGCCTGGTATTTCCACTACGTATTGGCGGCAGACTTTAGCTTCATGTCTCGCGATCTCTAAGAACCTGTCCCAACGATAGCTTCCCGGGACAAACAGCTCTGCATCCTCGTGCGCCAGGGCTAGCTCCTGGGAGAGAGCCAACTTGCACGTATAGCCAGAAGTGCGAAGTCCGTCTAGACGACTGGCTATCTCATCACTTAGGTGGAGAACAGCAATACCTGCTTGTGTCCAGTGGAACTTGATACCAAGGTGCTGGCAGAATTGCTCCAGAAAAGCGCGCAGCCTCGGTAGAACACTTACCGACGGCAGAGCCGGCGAGATGTCCGGTTGTGTCTGTACCTGTCTAGGTGTAATGGATGGGCCGACAACAAATTGAATGTGAATACTCCTCCTTTTGGCAATCGCAGAGAGTCCCATGGCACTAACATACCGTAACTCGGACCATCAGGGCAGTAGATCCAAGATAGTCGGTTCCCTCTGCCGGATTCGTGCTTTCAAGATAGTCTCACCGAGATGATCGAATTCCCGGGCCAGATCCTTGTCGGTTTCTGAGCGGACAAAGATATTGATCAGGTGGCTCTCAAAGGATCTATCCAGCTGGAGATGGGTGAGTATAGCATCCAGTTCACCGACGACCAACTCGAACATATTGATTTTCTCATGTAAAAGCTTTAGGATATGCTCTTCAATGGTTCCTTGGGTGGCAAAGTTAAACACATACACATCCTTAGTTTGGCCCAATCGATGTACTCGTCCAATCCTTTGCTCCAGCCGCATGGGGTTCCAAGGGAGGTCGAAATTAATCACGTTATTGCAGTATTGGAGGTTTATTCCTTCACCGCCAGATTCGGTGCTGACCAGCACATCGCCATACCGGCGGAACAGGAACTTGGTAAACTCTTTGCGGTTGGCAGATAAGCTACCATCAAAGGTGACGACACCTAAGCCCGCTGCCTCCAGGTGTTTCTTGATGAATGCCTGAGTACCCCGATATTCCGTAAAGACAATGACTTTTCCCTCAAGGACTTGAAGTAATTCCAGGAGTTGGCGTATTTTGGCACTTGTTTCAATATGTACCGCTTGCTCCAGAAGTGCGAGTAGCTCTGTTTCTGTCTCCGGTGAGGCCTTTTCAGTCAGCTTCTTCAGAGTCAGGGCCGCTGCCCAGGCGCTGCTACATACCTCCCTTAGCAAGGTGATATAAGGTAGAATTGTACGTCTCTCTGCCAGGGATCTTCGCATCTGTCGCCGAATAAAAGCATTTACCGATAGGTAGAGCTGTGCTTCAGCTTCATTGAGTTCGACCGGTACCGAACGTACTATTCTCTCGGTGAATTGAATGGTGCCTGTACCGCGACGATTTCTGATCATTACCTGGCCCAAGAGAGAGCGCAGGGCCTCCGTATCCCGAGGAGTACGCTTATCTGCCACAAAGCGTCGCTTAAAGGCGGCATACGTTCCTAGTTGCCCTGGCTTTAGGAGAGTAATCAGGTTGTATAGCTCCCTTAGGTCATTTTGCACCGGTGTTGCAGTCAGCATCAGGAAGTACTGTTTGTGGATGTTATTCACAAATCGCCAGTTTTGAGTCCTTGAGTTCTTGAGTTTATGCGCTTCATCGACAATCAAGAGATCCCAGTCAATAGCCAGTACCTGAGAAAGGTGGGGCTCTCGCTTAGCTGTATCGATGGATGCCACGATACAGTCACATCTGGCCCAATCGTATTGGCTGCGGTGTAGGGCGACGGAGATTCGGAATTTCTCCCGCAATTCCTCAAACCACTGCCAACATAACGCGGCGGGTGTCAGGATTAGGACTTTCCGCACTAATCCTCTGAGCGTGTACTCCTTGAGAATCATGCCGGCTTCAATCGTCTTGCCAAGTCCCACCTCATCGGCTAGAATTGCCCTGCCTCCCATGTCTTGAATCACCTTGCGGGTTGTCTCCAGCTGATGGGGATACGGGATTACTCCTACAGATTCCCAATGGGAGGCGAGATGTACCGGGCAAATGAGGTTGGCCAGATCAGAAATGCTGGAAAGGTCTTCACCCAGACGAGCGAGCTCTTGCCATTCCCAATCGGCATACTCTCGCCGCCGGAAGCTAGTGATGATTTCCCGTAAGGCAGATTGACTAAACTGAACCGACAGGCAGTCATTGACCGCTAGCGGTTCAGAGAATGTCTCGATTTCCGCGGCAAAGGGGAAAAAACCCAGCTGGTTCTTCAGTAGAGGGACGGTAATGCGGATCTCCATGCCATACCTCCTGGCCAATGTCCCAATCGGGTCTTAGTTTGTCCACTGGCAGACTAGATTATCTTCTCTGTTCCTAACTACCGGCGATAACGGTGGGTAGGAATCTGAAGCTTTAGAGAGAAGTAGCATATTGGGATTGATTTCCTTCAGAAGGGGATATTTACCGGGCCCTAATTAATCAACTATTGGGGAGGTATCCTAATTGAAGCAGATCAATATTGGTTTGATTGGGTACAAGTTCATGGGAAAAGCCCATAGCCACGCGTACAAGGATGTTGGGATGTTTTTTGATCTGCCGGCACAGCCGGTGATGAAGGCTTTGTGCGGACGAGATGAGGCAGGAGTCAAAGAGGCGGCTGCCAAGTTTGGATGGGAATCCTACGAGACTTCATGGGAGGCTTTGCTCCAAAGAGAGGATATCGATCTAGTAGACATTACAGCCCCTAGCAATGTTCATCGGGAGATAGTGGAAGCGGCAGCCCAAGCAGGCAAACATGTTTTCTGCGAGAAACCACTGGCACTGAATCTGGAAGACTCCATCGCCATGTGGCGGGCAGTGGAAAAGGCCGGTGTTAAGCACATGGTTGGTTTCAACTATCGACGGGCGCCGGCCGTTCAGTTGGCTAAGCGATTGATTGATGAAGGTGCCATTGGCCAGATTCGACACTTCCGGGGCACCTATTTGCAGGATTTCATCGTGGACCCCGATTTCCCATTGGTTTGGCGTCTGCAGCGAGAAATAGCGGGTTCTGGTCCCTTGGGTGATTTAGCTTCCCATGTGATCGACCTTGCCCATTTTTTGGTGGGGGACATAGCGGAAGTCGTTGGTATGGAAAAGACTTTCATCAAGGAGCGGCCAGTGCCGAGTTCGATGACAGGGCTTAGTGCCACCAGCACCGGTAGTGCTATGGAGAAGGTCACTGTGGAGGATGCATCCAATTTCTTGTTCCAGTTTGATAACGGAGCCCTAGGTAGTCTGGAAGCGAGCCGCATGTGTCCAGGCCACAAAAACGATCTGACCTTTGAGATCAATGGCAGTGAAGGTTCTGTGTGTTTTGGCTTGGAGAGGATGAATGAACTACGGTTCTTCTCCCGCAGCGACGCATCCCATGCCCAGGGATTCCGCACTATACAGGTGACTGAGCCGGAGCATGCCTATCTGGAAGCCTGGTGGCCACCTGGACATATCATCGGCTATGAGCATACTTTTGTTCATGAAGTGAAAGACCTAATCGAGGCCATTATCGCAGATAGGATGCCGCAACCCAGTTTTGCTGATGGCGCCAAGTGCCAAGCCGTAGTTGACGCAGTTATTGAATCAGCCAAGACTCGCCGTTGGATCAAGGTGCCAAAGGTGCGTCTATAAGCTGTGGCCTTGGAAAGGTGAGGAGAGTTCCAGAGGGATGGAGAACAGCTCCTTCCCTCTGGCCTTTCTACCCTCTCCAGCGCGAATACGCTAGACAAGAGCCTAGGGCTGATGTATAATGGAAAATGTCCTAGGGCCTGTAGCTCAGTTGGGAGAGCGCCGCGTTCGCAACGCGGAGGCCGAGGGTTCGAATCCCTTCGGGTCCACCATAGAGTTAGACAGGAATAGATGCCATGCGTTGAAAGCCGCATGGCATCTGCCTTTTTACTGGAACATCGCATTGGTCTGGTGAGATTTCCAAATCAAGGGCAGGAGTATAGTTGAAGGCTAAAGAAAATCACCACCAGAGGTGAAGGTTGTGAATTGGTGGAAACTATACCTGCTCATCCTGTTGATGATGGCCCTCTTTTTCCCGGCAAGAGGTATTCATATCGCCTTTTATGCTTTGGCCATAGTGTATTGGGGTGGTGGTTGGCTGTTAAGGTATGCCTTCCAGCGGATGGAGGTTACCCGCTCTACCGAGCGCACCAGGCTTTTCCTGGGCGAAACAGCACAGATAGCGGTTACCTTCCGCAATCATACCTTGATTCCCTTAGCTTGGCTTTCTGGATACGAGCACTTACCGGTAGCACTGGAAGCAGGTCGAGCTAAGCGGTGGGTAGTATCCTTGGGGCCGTTGGCTACAGCTATTGGTAGCTATTCGATCAGTGGGTCTCAAAGGGGACTATATACTGTGGGGCCTCTGGAGATGACTGTGGGAGAGCCCTTGGGTTTGCATCAATTTTCCGATATCATTCAATCCTATCATGATATAGTGGTATACCCCCGGATTTTCGCCCTCAAAGAACTGGGATTGCCCTCCAAACTGCCTTATGGGAATATGCGTACTCGGCAGCCGATTTTCCCAGACCCTGCCCGGTTAGCCGGAGTTCGACAATATCAAGATGGTGATAGTCGCCAATCAATTCATTGGAAGCTGACTGCCCGAACGGGAGAGTTGCAGGTAAAGCAGTTTCAACACACCGTGGCGGTTGATACGGTGATTTTCCTAAATCTTGACGAAGCGGACTATCTCGTCCATAGTCTCTACGTCGAGAGTGAATTAGCGATCGAAACAGGCGCGAGTCTGGCTAATTATCTGGCACGATCAGGAGAAACCATCGGGTTGGTCTCCAATGCGCATTTGCGGCAACAGAGAGCTGAAGTCGGGCTCAATGAGCCAAAGGAAGCCGCTCTGGCTGAGCTGCCCGCAACGCAACCGACTGTAAGGCTGTTGCCCCGAAAGGGTATGGCTCAACTGATGCGGATTCTGGAAGCTTTAGCTGCTGCTGAATGTCGTTCGGGACTACCTTTTCCAGAGCTTCTCTCCAATGAGGCGAGGAATCTAGCCTGGGGTACAACTCTGCTGGTCGTGACACCCATTGATTCGCCAGAACTAATTGAGGTAGCTCTGGCCTTATTGCGCCTGGGGTACCAACTCTCGATCTTTGTGGTAGGTCGTACAGTTCAGCACCCTCAACTATTGTATCGCTCCTCACAAGCCAATCTGCAGCTATTTCGGGTAACCAAAGGCGAGACTATAACCTGGGGGATCAGATAGAATAGGATCCTTTAGGGACTTGCGATGTGGAAAAGCACCAAGAGCACCTTGAAGCTGTAGACAAACCGGCGGAGAAAGAAGGGGCAAAATGCAAGAGAAACATAGCGATGCCGATATAGATAGAATACTCAAATTGGTCAGGCAGCAGGGCCATTGGCTGGAGAGATTCATTCTCCCTGGGCTAGCCGGTATCTTTACGATTAGCCTATTGGTATTGGCCCGGCAGTACCTGGCTGTTCTTGCTCCTAGGATTACTGTACCCGGTTGGGTAATGATGGTAGGGGCGATTGCGGCCATCGAAAGCATCTATGCTGCCGGCTTTCATTTGCGGATGCGAACTCCGATGAGCTTGCGAATTGCCGAATTTGCTGTGGTGCTGGGTTTGGTATATGCAGGGCTGCGGGCCGGGGGAGTAGGACACGAAGCGCCTTTTTTCTCCTCGGTGATCTGGCGTGATCCGCAGATCCTTGTACCACTACTACTGGTGGCAGGTGCTTGGACTTTGGCAAGAGGCTATGGTCAGACTTTTGTATGGTTAGGAGACATAGCCAGGGAAGTGGGTGACCAGGGAGCTGCCACCTTTTCCTGGGAAACCGAATCCTATCTCTCAGATTTCCAGGTTAGTAGTGGGCGGGCCCGGGCAGTTGGTTACTTTACCCGCAGATTCCTGTTCTATGTCTGCCTAGCTTGTCTGTGTAAGGCGGTAATCATTGAAAGTTTTTCAGACAGGCTAGGACCCTTGGTGCATTGGAATAGTATGACTAACGTAGCTACAGTAAGTCTGCTGGCTTCGGGTATGTTGCTACAAGCCTGTGTGTACCTTTATCGTTTGCGGGTAATCTGGCAAGAAGTGGGGGTGCCGGTGTGTGCTGATTTGCCGCGTCAGTGGCTATGGAGCAGTCTGGTATCTGTCGGTCTGGTGCTTGTGGTTGCAGTCGTTCTCCCAGCAGGGCTATCACCCCTGAATTTCAGTGACACCATGGAGATGCTGGCTCGGTGGATGGGGGCAGGGATGGAATTCTCTTTGCCTCAGTCACATCATGATGGTGGCACTGGATATCTATCACCAGCGGCCAGGATGGGCCCTCCAGAGGTCGGTACGTTCAGCTGGTTGGTAGCCATCCTGTATTTTGCCATGTCGGCTATACTAGTTCTCTTGGCAGTCGGAGCCATAGCTGCGTTGATCGGTTTAGTGCTCTTAACGTTCTTCAAGGGCGAGTGGGAGAAGCTGCATGGATTAGCTCGGTTCCCGATCTATATCTACCTTTGGCTGAGGGAGACTGCCAGGCAGTTAATCAGTTTGCTTGCTGCCGGTGCCAGAAGAGGCCAGCAGCTTTACCGCAGACTGAAAGAAGCAAGACCGACATTGCCGATCGGTAAGGATACCGAAAAAATGTTGTCGGAAAGGATGCCTCCTTCAGCTGCTGCACTATATATTCGCCACTTATATGCTTTACTCATAGAAGCTACCGGTCGGTATGGCCTAGGGCCTCATACCGGTCAAACAGCTCTGGAGTATTCTGTAGGTCTGGGCAGCCGGCTAGATGGGGCCCAGGAAGAGCTGGAATTACTGACTGACTATTATCTACAGGCTCGATACAGTAGGTATGGTTTTTCTGCGGGGATTCGGCCGGTTGTCGACAGTCTCTGGAAGAGCGTCATGGCAGCCGTCGACAGGTGGCGGGAGAAAGAAGTTGCCGAAACAAGCGAGGGCGATGCTGACGAGATTAACTGATGTGCAGGAAACGGAAGGGAGTGTGCTGGGATTTGAGAGATGAAGCACGTGGTGCAACCACATTAGATGTCGAAGCTGTAGCTTCACTTTGTCAACAGATCACAAGGAATGTAGGCCAGGTCATAGTCGGTAAAGCCGATGCTGTGGAATTGATGCTCCTGGCTCTGCTCAGTGAAGGCCATGTGTTGGTTGAAGATGTGCCAGGTGTGGGCAAGACTATTCTGGCTCGGGCGATGGCCATATCCTTGGGGTGTAGTTTTGGGCGGATTCAATGTACTCCTGATCTCCTGCCTTCAGATGTGACCGGTGTTTCAGTCTATGATCCATCAAGTGGGCAATTTGTCTTCCGCCCTGGCCCGGTAGTGTCACAGATCCTGCTGGCTGATGAGATCAACCGAGCTACACCTAGAACCCAATCGAGCTTGCTGGAGTGCATGGCAGAAGGTCAGATCACTGTTGATGGCAAGACACGGCGCCTGCCCCGGCCCTTTCTGGTCATGGCTACTCAAAATCCGATCGAGTATGAAGGCACTTTTCCCCTACCTGAGGCACAGTTGGATCGGTTCTTTCTACGGCTTAAGCTGGGGTATCCCGACGAAACAGAGGAGAGTGAGATCCTCCTACGTCTGCAATATGATCATCCTATCGATGCGATCGAGGCTTGCACCGAGCCGGAGACTTTCGTTAGAATGCAAGAGGCCATCAAGGGGATCTATGTTGAGGATTCGGTAAGGGAGTACATTGTCCGACTGACCGGAGCAACTCGCCGCCATAGTGATGTGGTCCTAGGAGCAAGCCCCCGAGGTTCGTTGGCTCTGTTTCGGGCAGGCCAAGCCTTGGCAGCATTGCGGGGTCGTGATTACGTCCTCCCGGATGACATAAAACATGTGGCGATTCCAGTATTAGGTCATCGTCTAATTCTGAAGCCAGAAAGCCAGTTGAGGGGTAGAGCTCCCGAACACGTAATTCAGGAGCTTCTCCATTCGACAGCTGTTAAGTTCGAAGAGATAGACAATGGAACCTAATTGGCCATCAATTCAGTAGGGGCATGATCTGTGTGATGGCAGGCTCGATTACCCCGAGAATCAGCTCACAGCCGCAGCCCAGCAAGAGACTCCCACTCAAGAGCAAGATGGCCGTCATCTTAGTTCCCAGTGGAGGCGACCGAAAAGTCCTACAGGAGTCAGTGGGTTGGGTGGGTTCCTTTCGGTGGGGCCCCTGCATGATGCCGGCTAGGAACCTAGCATAATCAATGGCGATGAAAAAGAGGGCGACGATGATCGCCAAAGACACTCGGGGAAAGCCGCCAGAGGCTGTAGAAAATACAAGCAAGAGGCCAATGAAACCAGGAAAACCCGGTAGACGTAGTTGTTGAGCAGCTTCCAAACCATAAAGGACTAAAGGCCATCCTTGGAGACTAGTCTGGCCAGATGTCAAGTGAGTCAATGTGAGAGAGAAGGCCATAGCCGTCCCGAGGGCCAGGAGAGTATAAAGGGAACCGGTGAACGCCTCCATGGTGTTGGAGGCCATCCCCAGAAGCGCAATCCCTGTATATACCATACTCTGATAGGCCGCCTTCTGATTACGCTCCTCGGCGCCTAAGGCTGCCAATGCGCCGAAAATCAGGTTGACTGCTCCTGCCGCAGCCAGAACCAGTGTGAAGGCTATCATTGCATCAGGTAAGAGCATCAGGGCAAAGCGCAAGAGGGTATAGACTCCTAGTGGCATAAAACCCCCCATAAGGAGTATCCCGGCAGATACAGGCAAATGGCCAATAGTCAGTCTCAACCATATTTGAAAAGGGAAAATAGGAATTCGCAGGGCACACCCGACAAAGATGGCTAGAAAAACCCACCATTGCGTATTCGGATCCAAATGGGTGATGATGGTATTGGCTAGGTCTTCAGCGGCTAAGGCCGGAGTATCAATCGAGGAGGAGAGGATCAGAAGACCAACTCCTAGAGCCACAATACTGACTAGGCCAGATAGCAAGTAGGAGCGAGCTGCGGTTAGTTTCTCGGGTTTAGTGGATGGCTCCATCAATAAGTATATGGGTACCGTTGTCGCTGCCCAAAACATGAGGAAGAGTACATAGTCCTGTGCCAGAAACCCACCGATGAGGGTAGCTTCCCAGATTAGGAGTAGCATGGATTTCTTTTTCAGATTCTCCCCCGGTACCGGCGGGATCAGGTTGACTACAACAGTGAGAAACGTCACCATGGTGATGAATGGAAGGTTAACACCATCGAGTCTCAATGCATAAGAAACACCTAACGAAGGTATCCATTCTTTTCTTTCCAGGATCGAGAGGATTGGCTCTTGGGCTGAGAACATGGGCCAGGTCAGCAATACCATGATCAAAGGCACAAGCGAGACCGCTATGTTTAGCTTATAGAGGAGTTTTTGATTATCCTTCGGTATGAATATCAGCAGTAAAGCTGCGACCCCCGGGAAAAGCATTAGTGTCGTTAACACAGGGATGACCTCCTGTCATTCTGCAAAATATACACAAAGTGAGCAAGCCGATCTGGGCAAAACACCTCACTTCTTGAAAATGAACCGATACAGGCTTTTGGGGGCTGTATGGGCTGCCAAGAGATACTGCTCGAGATCTCGGTAAAGCTGGATTAAGTGGGTCTCAAACTCAATACAGGCAGCGCCAAGAGTATCTAGAGAGGTTATAAATAGATCCACTGCTCCCAGGCCGGTTTTCTTATCCCAGTCAAAGACAACCTTGCCCATACGAGGCAAGACCACAAGTGGATGCCACACTGTGTGTTTGGTTTGGGCGCCTCGGAACCAACGGTAAAAGAGGTAAACCACGACCATGAGCGAGGTGATGATGCCCATAGTTCGCATCGGGTTTGAGGTAAATGACCAATACGTATGGGCAAGAATTGCATCAGTGTTGATTTGCCACAGGACCCGCATAACGTCTCCTTTCTCGTGCAATGCCGGATTTGTCACTGCCTATTAGTAGATGGTTCACCAGAAGCCGTCTTATCCCTGCTAGAGCAGGGGCCTCTTTGTTTGGCGGTCATCAGGAGTATACCTGACTGTGCAGGAGTTTGTCGAAACTAGCAGAAGTAGTTAGGGCACCAAATCCACCGTTATCTGCTATGGGCTGGTGGATTTTGGCCAAAGAAACGGGTGAGAGCTGATTGACAGAGGGAAATACTTTACGGGATGAGGCTCGCAAAGCACCGATGCAAGCTTTAAGAGTAGGCATGATCTCTTTAGGCTGTGCCAAGAACCTCGTTGATAGTGAGCTAATGTTAGGCAGCCTACAAGAGGCTGGCTATGAGATAACCCCTCTGCCTGGAGAGGCCGAGGTGATTATCATTAATACCTGCGGGTTTATCGGGCCCGCCAAGGAAGAGTCCATTGATACCATTCTGGAAATGGCTGAGTATAAACAGCATGGCCGATGTCGAGCCCTGATCGTCACAGGATGTCTTAGCCAGAGGTATAGCCAGGAATTGATGCAGGAGATGCCGGAAATCGATGGTATGCTAGGGACCGGTGAGCTAGATCGACTGCCAGAGCTACTTCGGGCTGTGTTGCAGGGTAAGCGACCCATTTTTGTAGGACAGCCCGGGTTCAACTATGACGCCCAACAGCCCCGGCTGGTGACAACCCCTCCCCATAGTGTATATGTAAAGATCGCCGAAGGATGCAGCCACAACTGTGCCTATTGCGTGATTCCCGCAATTAGGGGACCCTATCGAAGCAGACCCATGGCCAGTGTCTTAGCGGAAGCTGAGGAACTTGCCATCCGTGGCGCCAAGGAGCTGATTCTGATCGCTCAAGATGCCAGTGCTTACGGCAAGGATCTACCCGGCCACCCCGGCCTGTCAGAGTTGCTGGATGGATTATCTGAGCTGCCGGGGATACAGTGGCTGCGAGTTTTGTATACATACCCCACCACTTTTTCACCTCGCTTGATCGAGGAGTTTGCCCAAAATCCCAAGGTTTGTCACTATGTGGATCTGCCTTTGCAGCATGCCTGCAATGATACACTGATCAGGATGGGAAGAGGCCCAGTAGCCAAAGCGCAAAGGCGTCTCGTCCAAGAGCTGCGTCGGGCTATGCCAGATGTGGCTTTGAGGAGCTCGTTTATTGTGGGCTTCCCCGGCGAAACGGAAGCGGAGTTTCAGGAGTTGCTAGATTTTCTGGAGGAAATCAGATTTGACCATGTGGGCATTTTTGCCTTTTCTCCGGAAGAAGGTTCTCGGGCTGCGAAACTGCCAAACCAGATACCCGAGTCAGTCAAAGAAGAGCGGCATCGGCAAGCCATGCTACTACAGCAACAGATCACACGAGAAAAAAACAAAGCCCATGTCGGCAAAGTATACCAAGTCCTGATCGATGGACCTTCAGAAGAGACAGAGCTAGTCTTAGTTGCCCGTTCCCAGTATCAAGCACCTGATGTGGATGGCGTGATCTATCTAGGTAACCGTTGGCTCCCGGCAGGGGAGTTGGCACGGGCTCGGATTACCGAGAGTTATACTTATGACTTGGTGGCAGAGATCTTGGATGAAGGGAGTGAGGGATGATGCGGCGATTGACCCTAGCGACAGCCATCACCTTTATACGGATTTTGCTCATCCCTGTTTTCATGTTTTTGGTTTCCAGTTCACTACCCTATGGTGACACTGCTGCTGCCGTAATCTTCGCGATTGCAGCCCTTACTGACAGCCTGGATGGATATGCAGCCAGGATTCGCAAGGAGGTCACCCGCTTTGGGCAATTGGTAGATCCTTTGGCCGACAAGCTCTTGGTAACAGCTGCCTTGTTCACCTTGGTGGAAATGGGACGGGTTTCATCTTGGATTGCTGTTCTGATTGTTGGTCGCGAATTTGCCGTATCCGGGTTGAGGATCGTAGCCGCGGTAGAAGGTATCGTCATTGCTGCCAGCCCCTTGGCCAAGGTGAAAACGACCCTGCAGATGGTCGCTATCGTGGCTCTACTCCTGCAATGGCCCTTTGGGTTAGTGTTAATGTGGATAGCTACTGTGGTCACCTTCCTTTCCGGGTTGGACTATTTCTACCGCGCCCGCGGCCTATTTGGCTAACCTCACCTTCACCGAAGCATCGTTCCCGGCTGACTTTCGTTTGGTCGCAAAGCTTCACTGCCCGGTTTTAGTCCCTCTGGTAGGTATTACATGTCTTCAGGCCCCTGTCCCCATGTTATAATGGCTTACAGGTGGGAGGGGGCACTATGGGGAAGATCCGAATTCCGGTTGTGATCATGATTTTTGCGATTTCACTGACCCTGCTACTGCTCGGTCAGCATTTTATCTTTAGGAAACATAATCTTAGCAGTCTAGAAGCTGAGTTCATGGATATCTCAGGAGTAAAGGCCGCTCGGGTTAACTCCGGCCCCGACGGTCTTAACGTGGTTGTGGGTCTGGAGAATACAATTGAACTAAAAACACTACATGACCAGATGGTGAGATTGGCGAAACAGGCGGGGATACCGGCAGACCGGATTACTATCCAAGATGCAAGGGGCCCGATTCTTTCACAAGCGCTATATGCTATTCACTACTCCGTAGAGGAAGGGATTGCTACGGGCCACTTTCAGCTGATGGCAGGGACTGTTAGTGAAGAGCTGGCTAGGCGCGATATAGAGGATTTCAAGATCTGGGTGGAACCCGGATTTGTGTACTTGGAGATGCACTATGGGCCGGAACATCTTTACCAGGTGTTTCCTCGCCAGGGTTTGGAAGTAGTGCGGGGGAGCACCGTTGAGGAAGGGTGAGGGCCGTGGAGACTTATTGGAAAGAGGCAGCACTAGGAACAGGAGTGGCTGTATTTATAGCTTTAGGGATCTGGGGTGTGGATGTCACTCCCGTTGCAGTGCTGGCTGGACTGGTTATCCTACTGCAGATGATGTTCACTGGTCGTCTTGCCGGTAGCCGCAAGCTCGAGACCCTGACTCTGGATGGACGCAATCCTGCAGAACCTATCGTTACCTTTGATGATATCGGTGGGCAAGAAACCGCCAAACGAGAGCTCCTGGAGGCTTTGGAGTTCATCAATAATCAAGAAAAATGTCTGAGATTAGGTATTCGCCCCCTGAAGGGCATTCTGCTTGTGGGTCCCCCGGGAACCGGCAAGACCTTACTGGCCAAAGCGGCTGCCAGTTTCACTGATTCTGCCTTCGTAGCGGCTAGCGGCTCGTCATTTGTGGAGATGTATGCCGGGGTCGGAGCTCAAAGAATACGTAAGGTTTTTTCTACGGGTAGACAGGTGGCTAGAGAGCAAGGAAAGAACGGTGCAATAGTCTTTATCGATGAGATCGAGGTAATAGGTGGGAAACGGGGTCGTCACAGCAGCCATTTGGAGTATGACCAGACCCTGAATCAGCTATTGGTTGAAATGGATGGTATCAACACCACAGGGGTGCGAGTATTGGTAGTAGGAGCTACTAACCGCGCCGATCTACTGGATCCGGCCTTGGTCCGCCCAGGTCGATTTGATCGGGTCGTCCGTGTGGACCTACCGGATAAAGAGGGACGGTTGCACATACTCCGGATTCATGCCCGGAACAAACCTTTGGCGGCCAATGTGGATTTGGAGAAAATCGCCGGTGAAACCTTTGGTTTCTCTGGTGCTCACTTAGAGAGTCTGCTCAATGAAGCAGCAATCAATGCTCTGCGCAGCTCATCCAGCCAAATTCGGAACCAAGATATCCGGGATGCCCTGGAAAAAGTGATGCTGGGAGAGAAATTAGATCGCAAACCTTTAGAGGAGGAGCGGCGCAGGATTGCGTACCACGAGACCGGCCATGCTTTGGTCAGTGAATGCATCCGCGCAGGCTCAGTCTCTTCTCTGACGGTAATCCCCAGAGGACAAGCCTTGGGCTATATGCGCCAAGCCCCTGAGGGTGATAAGTACCTATATAGCAAACAGCAGCTGCTGGATCAAATCGCCATTGCCTTGGGTGGGGCCATAATGGAGGAAATGTTTTTTGGAAGCCGTAGCACTGGCTCCAAAGGTGATTTTGATCAGGCAGTGGAGGCCGCCTATCAGATTATCTTTGGAGGTATGTCCGCTTTGGGCATAGTCAGTAAGCAACACGTGCTACCTGAAGACGTAAATGGTGAAGTCCACGCCATTATCAGTGGGCAAGAGAAACGTGTTCGAGAGTTTCTCAAATGCCATCAGGCAGTAGCTGAAGCGTTGGCAGATGAGCTTTTGAAGGAAGAGAAGCTGTCAGGCACCCGTGTTCGGGAGCTTCTTAGAGCCGGCTAAGCTAGTTATCCAATCTTGTGGGCGGCCAGGTCAGCCTATATGGAAGAATAACTTACCCCTAACCTATGGTTGACTGTCAGTTGCCAGAATGTGATAATAGTAACAAAAGGATGCATATCTGGTAGCTACCGGGGATACTGGCAATCACCGCGCCTATCCCTACAGCAGGAAGGGGGAGAGCGGCTTTCGATACCGTGTAGCATATCTATGCGGGATGAGGCCGCTATTTATGTGGCGATTACCAAGAAGGCGGAATATGCGATAACTATTCTTCTGGATCTGGCTTTTCAGCCCAGTGACAGGTTTACGACAGCTCGGGAGATTGCTGAACGGCAGGGGATTCCCGATACGTTTGTGCCCCAAATCGTCTCTATGTTAAGTCGAGTGGGATGGCTGGAGGCGATCCGGGGTCCAGGAGGAGGAGTCAGACTAGACGTTGACCCAGAAGAGCTAAGTGTACTGGAAGTGATCGAAGCAATCGATGGCCCTATTACCATAACCCGCTGTTTGCTGGATGATAACACAACCTGTAGCAACCGACCGCTCTGCCCATTACACAATGTTTGGGTAGAGGCTCAAGCGGCTATGTTGAAAGTATTAGATGACACGACCATTTCTGATCTGGTAGAATCTAAGCAAGCACTGGTGGATAGAACCGGAGCTTAGTGGTATCTGTTGCGGTGAACATAGATGCAGCAGCTCCCATCTCGCCAGTAGACACACCAATCGCAGCGGTAGTATTCCGAAGACATGGCAGTGTTTAGCCAGGAGATTCCATAGCCTTGAGCGGTCGAGATGGGCTCATATTCAGTGCAGTGGGACGCTATACGGTGGAGTGTTATTTCGTCGCCCACCTGTTTCACCTCACGATCTTGCTAATATTTTGTCCACCGCATAGAAAAATACCCTCTCACATGTCTTAGTGGCAGGGTATTTTTGGTCTGCGAGCATTCTTCTGTTATGTTAACTAGTCTAACGGAGCGGATAACCATGTATAATTGTCACTAACTGCAATTTTGTCGTAAGGCGAAAGCCGGTAAGGGTTTCTTCTTGTAGTCAAAGGCAAGACGCCGTTGTGCTTTGAAGCAAAGGACACCTTGGTTATGATAGCCGCCAAAATACGAACACGTGAGGCAGCGACTGGGGCTGATTTGCAGATTGCGCTTGGGACATGTCACGTCTTTCACCTCCCGATGACGCGTTACAAGCTAGCTGTTGAGGACATACTGCCTAATCATTGCAGCTCATCGGGACAAGACCTGACCCACCTATTCATACTGTTGTCCCGCACGTCACTTTGAATTATACTTATCTTAAACATGGGAGTCAAGGCATCTAGGTGAAGTAACATAAGTTTTACAGATAAGGATACGATTTACTCGGTGTGGCGCCTCCGATCTTTGTGATGAAAGGATACCAGGTATAGTTGCAGAATTATGACGTGAACGAGTGATGAAGTGGGCGTTGAACCGATAGCTAGACCAATTGTGAAGGGAGAGAAGGCACATGCCCAGGCAAGGCACCTGGGAGATGTGACTGATTACAAGTGTTGGCAGAACTAATCATGGTTGGAACTGAGCTCCTTTTGGGAGAGATAGTGGATACAAACTCGGCTTACATGGCCCAGCAGT
Source organism: Bacillota bacterium (assembly GCA_012799135.1). GTDB lineage: Bacteria > Bacillota > Limnochordia > DTU087 > DTU087 > JAAZLW01. The sequence continues at coordinate 30,743 of JAAZLW010000138.1, forward strand.
TGGCCGAGTTGGGTATAGATCTATACTATGTTACACGGGTTGGAGATAACCGCGGTAGGATTGCTGGATTGGTTCAGCAGGCCTATCAGAGGGCCGATTTGGTCATTATCGCTGGCGGACTGGGGCCTACGACAGATGATCTCACTAAGGAAGCGGTAGCAGATGCTTTTGGGCTGGGGATGGAGTTGTGTCCCGGAGCTTTGGCCGCCATTGAAAAGCGGTTTGATCTCCTCCAGATCAGTATGTCGGATAATAACAGAAAGCAAGCCTATCTACCGGCCGGAGCTGAGGCACTGCCAAACCCCAAGGGCACGGCCCCTGGTGTACTTCTGGAGCCCGACAAAAGAAAGGCAGTGATCATGTTACCGGGGGTCCCGGTGGAGCTGAGAGCTATCATGAATGAATCTGTCATTCCGTACATCAAGGAACGTTTGGGCGAAAAGGGAGTCGGCATTATATACTCCCGGGTTTTGAGATTCTATGGACTGGGGGAGTCAAACCTAGAAAGCATGATTCAAGACATCATCGAAGTGCAAAGCAATCCTACCATCGCTCCCTATGCTGGAAGTGGGGAAGTGCGATTGCGAATAACTGCCAAGGCAGCCAGTGAAGCCGAAGCAGTCGCCTTAATTGAGCCTGTGGAGAAACAGCTCGTTGCTCGCCTGGGCGCCTATTTCTATGGCTATGGCGATGAAGGGATGGAGACTGTGGTGGCTAGGCTCTTGCTTTCTCAAGGACAGACCGTGGCCTTGGCGGAATCATGTACCGGTGGCCTAATTTCCCATAAGCTGACCAATGTCCCCGGTAGCTCCGAATACTATATGCAGGGAGCGGTAACTTACAGTAATCTGGCTAAGGAGTCGATTCTAGGAGTTGACCCCAGCCTCTTGGTCCGATACGGTGCAGTAAGTGACGAGGTGGCCAGAGCCATGGCAGCCGGAGTCAGACAATGGGCGGGAACCGATATCGGTTTGTCTGTTACCGGTATCGCGGGGCCAGGGGGAGGTACAGAGAAGAAGCCCGTTGGCTTGGTCTTTGTCGGCCTAAGCCATGCTGGAGGCATAGAGGCTTACAGGCACCAATTTGTGGGTGATCGATTGCAGGTAAAAGAACGAGCCGCGTTAGCAGCATTGGATATTCTCCGGCAGCATCTGCTTGGGAGTGTTACTCAGTAGCGGCCTGCTCAAGGCAGCTAGGTAAAGAGGATTGATTCAGGTTGTGTCGAAATCTAGAACAGTCCTACATCTAGGTTATTGACTGCTTGCTATCACCAGCCGATGAATTGCCATGTCGACAGACGACATACCACCTTGATCCCAAGCTTGGTGGTGGATTACTGCCATATTTGGCTTGTCTTGCATGGCTTCCGTATGATATACTCAGGGTGCGAACAATTGTTTGGGAACAAATGATGAGAGGAGTGCGCGCATGTCAGAAAAGCTCAAAGCTCTGGACATGGCTTTGCATCAGATAGAGAAGCAGTTTGGCAAGGGTTCGATCATGCGATTAGGCGAGGCTAAAGCTACTGACATACAGGTCATATCTACCGGTTCTTTAGCTTTGGATCTAGCTTTAGGGGTAGGGGGTGTCCCGAGGGGTCGGGTGATTGAGATTTTTGGACCCGAGTCTTCGGGAAAGACTACTTTGGCCTTACACATTGTCGCCGAGGCTCAAAAGACCGGCGGCATTGCGGCGTTCATCGATGTTGAGCATGCTCAAGATCCTTCATATGCTAAGAGACTCGGAGTAGATATCGACAATCTCCTGATTTCGCAACCAGATAATGCGGAACAGGCTTTGGAGATTGCCGAAGCCTTAGTGAGAAGCGGTGCGGTTGACGTGGTGGTGATCGATTCAGTGGCTGCTCTTGTCCCTAGAGCCGAGATTGAAGGCGAGATGGGTGATGCCCATGTAGGTTTGCAGGCACGGTTGATGTCACAAGCCCTGCGCAAGTTGACCGGAGCTATCAGTAAGTCAAGAACCACTGTTGTTTTCACGAACCAGATCAGAGAAAAAGTCGGTATCATGTTTGGCAATCCGGAGACAACTCCTGGTGGCCGAGCGTTGAAATTCTATGCCTCAATTCGGATGGATATTAGACGCATTGAGACTCTCAAGCAGGGCAGTGAGATGGTCGGCAGTCGCACCCGAGTCAGGGTAGTTAAGAATAAAGTGGCACCACCCTTTAGAGAAGCGGAATTTGATATTATGTATGGGGAAGGGATTTCCCGAGAGGGAGATATTCTGGATATTGGAGCCAACTTGGAGATTGTCAACAAGAGTGGAGCCTGGTATTCCTATGGTGATCTGCGTCTAGGTCAGGGCCGGGAAAACGCGAAAGAGTTCCTTAGGCAGAATCCTGATCTAGCCCTGGAGATTGAGACTAGAGTCAAAGAGGCGGTTGGCTTGGCGACGGATAAGTCTGATAATGAGAAGAAACATGACTCCCAGGAATCGGGCAAGGAGTGACGGAGCTTTGGGTACAGCGAGTTCCGGCGAGGATCCCTTAACCATAGATATCACCAAGGCCAAGCAGCAAGCTCTTTACTATCTGAAGTTCCGCTCTCGTTCCAGTGCGGAGATGCGAAGGTACCTAAATCGCAAGGGCTATCAAGCAGCAATCCAGGAAGCAGTGGTGAGTTGGTTGCAGGAACTAGGATATGTAGATGATCTGCAGTTTGCCCTGCAATGGATCGAGAACCGCTGTCGGACCAACCCGATGGGCGAGCGTCGTCTCGTTCAAGAGCTGCGGCAAAAAGGCATTCCGCAACCCATTATCGACCAGGCCATGGTGGGTTTTCGAGAATCTGTAGATGAAACGGCACTGGCCTGCAAACTAGCGACTAAGCAGGTGAGGGTCTATCGAGGAGATAATACTGATGCAATCAAACGTAAACTGGCTGGGTTCTTAGGGCGGCGGGGATTTCACCCGGGTGATATCCGTTCTGCCATTGACCAAGTGCTGAGCAAGGAGTAGGGTTTTAGTCAACGTAACAGGGATCCCGGCTCTGCTGGCTCTGCGCGTTCCTTGACAGCGATCCCAAAACAGGCTAAAATTACACTGTGGAGCACATGTCTAAGGACATTTCCTGGTAGCACTTAATTAGCCGAGTCTCTACTCGGCTTTCTTTACAAAAACTTGAGCAGTGAATACCGTAGTGGGAGGTGACAGCGATTATTCTTGTTTACTTTGTGCTAATAGCTGCCGTCGCTTTTGGCGCCGGTTATTTTATGCGTAAATATCTGGCGGAAGCGAAAATCACTTCAGCTGAGGAAGCGGCTCATCGCATTCTGCAAGATGCCGAAAGAGAAGCCGAAGCCAAGCATCGAGAGATGATGCTGGAGGCCAAGGAAGAGGCCCACAAGCTAAGAGCCGAGCTGGAGCGAGAACATCGTGAGCGGCGGAATGAACTACAGCAACAGGAGCGGCGTCTCATGCAGAAAGAAGAGGCTATCGACCGCCGCTCGGAGAATATCGATAGAAAAGAAACAGGTTTGGAGAAGGAAAGAAAGGAACTGGCCGAAAGCCAGGAAGCGGTAGAGCGAATCTTGGCAAAACAGCAGGCCGAGTTACAGAGAATCTCTGAGCTCTCTATGGATGAAGCTAAGCAGCTTATTCTCCGCCAGGTGGAAGAAGCCGTAAGGCACGAGACTGCCATGATGATCAAGGATATAGAGACTCAGGCGAAGGAAGAAGCAGAAAAGCGGTCCCGTGAAGTTCTCTCTTTAGCTATTCAACGTTGTGCAGCTGATCATGTAGCCGAGTCCACTGTGTCTGTAGTGAATTTGCCTAATGATGAAATGAAGGGGCGAATCATCGGGCGTGAGGGACGTAATATCCGCACATTGGAGACATTAACCGGCATTGATTTAATTATTGATGATACACCGGAAGCGGTGATCCTATCAGGGTTCGACCCGGTGAGGCGGGAGATCGCCCGCATTGCCCTGGAGAAGTTGGTGGCAGATGGACGTATCCACCCGGCTCGCATAGAGGAAATGGTAGAAAAAGCTCAGCGAGAAGTGGAAGCGGTGATCAGAGAAGAAGGCGAACAAGCTACCTTCGAAACCAGTGTTCATGGGCTTCACCCCGAACTAGTGAGGCTCTTAGGACGATTGCGATTCCGCAGTAGCTATGGGCAGAATGTGCTCAAACATTCTATTGAAGTGGCCCATTTGGCTGCTATGATGGCGGCAGAGCTAGGTGCTGATGAGAAACTGGCCAGAAGGGCAGGGTTACTGCATGATATTGGTAAAGCAGTAGACCACGAGGTGGAAGGCACTCACATTCAGATAGGTATGGAACTCCTCAAGCGCTATAAGGAGTCACCGGAGGTTATCCATGCGATGCAATGTCACCATGGAGACTATGAACCGGAAAGCATAGAAGCTGTACTGGTGGCTGCAGCAGATTCAGTATCTGCCGCCAGGCCCGGTGCCAGGCGTGAGACTTTAGAGTCTTATATCAAGCGACTGGAGAGACTGGAAAGCATTGCTGATTCCTTCGAAGGCGTGGAGAAGGCCTATGCCATTCAGGCCGGTCGGGAAATACGGATCATGGTCAAGCCGGAACGGATCGATGATGGTGAGTCGGTCTGGATCGCTCGGGAGATTGCTAAGCGCATCGAGAGTGAGCTGGAATATCCCGGTCAAATCAAGGTCACTGTTATCCGGGAAACGCGAGCCATAGAATACGCCAAATAGATAGTCTCTGAGGCCTGGCGAATGCCGGGCCTTTGTCAATTCCGCTGCCGGTTGAGTTTAGTGGGGGCCTTTGTGCATGAGGTGAGTGCTTTGCTGCAACACGAAGAGTATCTTTCGACAAATCACGGTAATCTATTGGCCTCAATTCTGGTCCGTTACCCCCAGATTGGCACTCTACAGGTGCTACCCCATTCCCGTTGCATGCGTTTTGGTTTTTTTGTGAAAGGGCCGTCTGATTCCGAGCCTTTCCTTGAGTTTTCGAAGTGTTTATCCGATAGCATTGAGGCTCTCGTTTTTCTGGCTGGAAAACAGCTGGCAGTGCTCGATATGCAGGTGTCTCGGTATGAGGATTTTTCTCTGCTGGAGCTCGCTCGAGATATGAGTAGTCTTAGCCTTCAAGAGATCTCTTTGATTGTTTCTTTACTGGAGGAGCACTTTGGAGAAGGCCTTGTTTGCAGTGCCGAAGATACAGAAGAGGATCTGACTTGGTATGATGACTTCATTCAACATGTCTTGGAGGATATCAACAACGATACTCCCCTGCAGGAGCTAATTGGGTTTCGGGAGGGTGGCAGAATCTTGGTGTTTAATAAGTCCCATGCCTCGAGTAATAGCTGACTTTATGTGATGCCGGAGAAAATAATGTCTATAATATTAAACAAATTTTGCATGAAGAGAAAGGAATTGGCACTTCGGCAGTTAATATATAATGTAACAGCAGCAAACTACGGCATGAATCGCAATTTCGCCAAGGAGGCTAAGGACTGAAGTGCTTAAAGTATCATCAAGATCTAACCCAAATTCTGTAGCTGGAGCTTTAGCAGGTGTTTTGCGAGAGCGGGGCACTGCGGAGATGCAAGCCATTGGTGCCGGTGCAATAAACCAGGCGGTAAAAGCGGTGGCCATCGCCCGAGGCTTTGTCGCCCCGAGTGGTGTGGATCTCATCTGCATTCCCGCGTTTACTGACATCGAGATCGATGGTGAAGAGCGGACGGCGATAAAGATCATAGTGGAACCCCGTTAGGCTGCTACGTAGTACATGGTTACTCGACTGACTTGCCTGCCCGGGCATTGGGCTCCCAATGTGGGCAGGTTTTTTTGTCTTGAAACTGCTAGACATATGCAATGCATAGGAGATTAACACAATAGGAGGCATGGAAATGACCAATAATGATGTACGGTGGTACCATGAGGTACTGCTAGTAGATGCTCACAATGACACTCTGTCCAGGATGAAGGAGGCGGGGATTGATTTCTGTCAGAGACAAGATTGCACCCACACCGACTTACCCCGACTTATGGAAACAGGTGTGAATCTGCAAGTCCTGGCGGTGTTCGCGCCACCGAATCCCAACAAGACAGTGACCTTACAGAAAATCCTATCTTATGTAGAGTATGCTCTTCAGTGCCAAGAGAACGATTCCCGTTTGTTCATAGTCGAAACCAAAGATGATCTGATGAATCTAAAGTCAGATGCAGGCAAGTTGGGGGTCATCCTTGGAGTCGAAGGAGGCGATTGTCTCAGTGGGGAGCTATGGACCCTGCGGTTTCTCTTTCGGCTGGGTGTACGGCTCCTAACACTGACTTGGAGTAACAGAAATGCTCTGGCTGACGGGATTTGGGAGGCAGAGAGTAAGGGTGGGCTCACTAGCTTCGGACGTCAGGTTGTCCGGGAGATGGAACAACTAGGAATGATCATTGATGTTTCGCATCTAGCCCCGGCCGGTTTTTGGGATGTCTCCAAGTTGGTTAACGGTCCCTTTATAGCTTCACACTCTAATGCAGCTGCTCTCTGTCAGCATCCCAGGAATCTCACCGATGAGCAGGCTCGGTGTATCGCCGATCACGGTGGTGTTATTGGGGTGAATTTCTGTCAACCCCATTTGACAGATGACAAAACTGCCAATCTAGATGATGTCATTGATCACATCGAGCATTTCTGGAGGGTGGCCGGTGAAGATCACGTTGGGTTAGGCAGTGATTATGACGGGATCGATACTCCCCCTGAGGGGCTGGAGGACGTAACGTGTTTACCTTTGCTGATTGAGGAGCTGGAGAAGCGGGGCCATTCAGCCAGGCGGATTGAGAAATTCATGGGGCTGAATCTCCTACGGGTCTTTGCCACGATCCTACCTTGCTCGAGCAAGACCGCTGCCAAAACCGTAGAGTGGTAAGCTCTGGAGAGTGTTAGGTATGAAAAACGGTTTAATGTACAATAATATCTTCGAGAGTACGGCCCGGTTCGACCGGGGAAAGGAGGCGCGTACGTGGCTGTTGTTAAGGTGGTAGAACTGGTAGGCGAGTCTACTACTGGGTGGGAGGATGCAGTACAAACAGCTGTAAAGCAAGCCTCTCAAACCATTAGGAACATAAGTGGTGTCCATGTAAAGAACATAACCGGGACGGTAGATGCTGACGGAAACATCGTAGAATTCAAAGCCAATGTCGAACTAGCATTTGCAGTGGATGGAACGTAACCGGAACCACCCAATGCTGACGGGGGAATCGGTTACCGGTGAAAAGAGGTGATGGGGATGGATTGGGTAGGTGCAGTTGTGCGTTTCATCGTATCAGCGCTAGTGCTGATGCTGGTGGGGTATATCTTGCCAGGTTTTAAGACTATGGGGTTTCTTAATGCCCTATTGGCAGCAGTAGTCATTGCTGCTATAGGATGGGTTATCGAAGCCACGCTAGGCAAGGAAGTCTCTCCCTATGGCCGGGGGATTGTGGGGTTCTTAGTATCAGCGGTGGTAATCTGGGCAGCCCAGTTTGTCGTTCCAGGGATGCAAGTCTCAATTCTTGGGGCCCTGCTGGCGGCTTTCGTAATCGGGATCATCGATCTGTTTGTTCCTACAACAGTAAGATAGGCAGTTCCAGAACATGATTTGGAGGCCGATCCGGAGTGTTACTGATGGCCTTCGGTAAGCGCCCTAGAGGGGCGCTTACCTAGTTTTACCACTAAGTTGCATAAACGATCCGGATCTGACGCATGATCGTAGTAATCGCAGACCAGAGAGCCTAAGTGGGTCAAACGCAAGTGGGGTGTTTCGGAGTTTGAAAGTCCAGAAGAATCTGAGCGCCAATTTGGATATTCTCCAGCAAAAGCTGGGTATAGGTATCAGCTTTGACGTCATTTTGCGGGAGATCAAAGTAGGTCACAAAGATGCGGCTCTCTTGTTCCTTGATGGTTTTGTCCAAGACAAGACCACTCAGACTGTGATCTCTGCACTTCTTCGAGTAACACCATCCGAAATCGTACCTAACACGGTGAAGAAGCTGATAGAAGAGCAAATACCCTATTTCGAAGTCTCGACGGCGGACAACCTTGATGAAGTAATCAAAGAGGTCTTGTCGGGTCCAATGGCCTTGCTGCTTGATGGCGTAAGCAAAGCTTTGATCATCGATGTACGCCAATATCCGAGCCGAAGTATAGAGGAACCAGATTTGGAGCGGGTCACCAGAGGTGCTCGCGATGGTTTCGTGGAGACAGGTTTGTTCAATGTTAACCTGATCCGCCGCCGCTTACGGGATCCGGGGCTTAGGTTTGAGGCAATGCAGATTGGTCAGCGCTCCCCGACTGATGTCTTCGTTGGCTACATAAACGACATCGTCGATCCTAAGCTGCTGGCGGAACTAAAACGGCGTCTAAAGATGATCGATGCCTCCACTCTGCCCATGGGAAGCAAAAGTCTGGAAGAATACCTGTTTGGTACGAAGATAAACCCCTTTCCCGTAGTCCGTTATACTGAACGACCCGATGTAGTTGCAGCCCACTTACTGGAA
>JAAZLW010000139.1 GCA_012799135.1 Bacillota bacterium
AGAAAATCTGCCATGGTTTTGCTCCATCTGTCTCAGCTGCTTCGTATAGATCCTTGGGAACTGACTGTAACCCCGCCAGGAACATCAACATAGCAAAGGGAAAGCATTTCCAAGCATAGGCAAAGGTAACTGATGCTAAGGCTAAGCCTGGCTCTCCTAGCCACGATATCCCTTGCTCAATTAAACCCAATGAGAGAAGTATGGTGTTTAATAATCCATATAAGGTGTTATAGATCCACCGCCACACCAGTCCCGCCACCACATGGGGCATAATCCACGGTATAAGCAAGAGTGCTCGCAATATTCTGCGGCAGTAAATCTTTTCGCTGTTTAAAAATAGGGCCGCAGCAAAACCAAAGACAAGCTGCAAAATAACCGAACCTATGGAAAACAGAATCGTGATCCATAAGCTATACCATAGCTCTCCGTCTTTAACGATGGAAACATAGTTGTCTAAAAATACAAACTCCCATTTACTTAGTAGGTTCGTATCAAAAAGGCTGATGAAGAACCCATAAAGTAGTGGATATAGCAGGATCAACACTAGCAACACTAGTGCTGGGAGCATGAAGGCAACCAAACCGAACCCCTGACTGCGCACCACTCTTGATTTTCCCATGTGTCCATATCCCCCCTGATTCCTAAAGCCACAGCCCCTAACGGCATCTATGGCAAAGTGGAGGGCCCAGATAATGGGCCCTTACCACCTTCATCTGGTTTGAGTCTACCTATTCCAGATTGCCTCCACTTTCCGGGCGGCCTCTGCTACTGCCTGTTCTGGGGTCTGTCTTCCCAGCCATGCCATCTGCATCGCATCTAGCAAAGCAGTGCAAGCTTCATCTAAGTTGGGCACTGGTGGGTAGAAGACACTATAATCCAGTACATCGAGGTAGGCTTCTAGAGCAGGATCGCTTACCAAGAAGTCCGCATCTTTACTGGCGACAGTGATGGGTAGTCGTCCGGTGGGTTTAGCGAACTTCTCCTGGTTTTCTGGCAACAAGAGGAACTTGATAAACCGCCAAGCTTCTTCCTTATGCTCGGAGTCCTTTAGGATGGCTACATTGGTACCACTTGCCAAGCTTCCGTACTTCTTGGCATTGGGATATGGGAAGGAACCTAGCTTACCTGCGATATCGGGGTTATCTGAGATGGCTTGCCCGATAGCATTATTGCTGGTAAAAAACATAGAGGTGCGTCCATTAGCAAAAGCAACCCGTGCATCATTGTAGGATGTATCCGTTACCCCTGGAGGCACAACCTTATGTTTGCGTACCAAATCAGTTAGGAAAGTAAAGGCTTCTACACCTTGGGCATTATTGAACCCTGCCACCCATTTATCGCCTTCTCGCTCAGCCAAGGTGGCGCCAAAGGCCATGATCTGTGGGATCAAACGGCCATAGGACGAGCTAGGCTTAGGAGCTTTAGAGCCAACTAGGGTCATGCCCCACTTCCTGCCGTCAGTCAGCTTCTTACTGACACTAACCATTTCATCGAAGGTCTGGGGAACTTCTACGCCAGCATCAGCAAAGTGCTCCATGTTGTAAAGGACACTATACGTCATCCCAAAAAAGGGTAACGCCAACTGTTGACCGAAATACTGACCTGCGGGCAGAAATCCTGGAGAGATGCTTTCCTTAAAGGCCTCCCCTTCGCGCTCTAGGTACGGGCCAAGGTCCTCCAGGATGCCCAATTCACCTGCCGCCACCATATCATCGGGATACAATTGCGTAATGTCCGGAGTCTCGCCACCGGCTGTGAGGGTAACAGTCTTTAGCCAAGGAGGGTTATTCCCTACGTTTACTATCTTAATATCAGGATTCTGCCGCTCAAATTCGGCGATAATCTCCTCCATGGCCGCTTTATCCGGGTGCTGTACCACTGAGCTATTGACAAAATAGAGTTCTACCTGGGCTTGTACGGGTGTAATCGCAACTAGAAGGACTAAGACAACTGTCATTAACAACGACCGCATCTTCATGCTGGAACCTCCTTAAAGTCTTTCCGCCGTTTGAGTCCAATCCTAAAACTGCTCGTGCCCATATCAATCTGACAGCATCACCTCTTCCGTAGCTTTCCTAGCACAAACTGAGCGGATCGGATGACGTGATTCCCGATTTCCTGCTCAGCCCTGCTCCCGTCTTTATTTTTAATGGCTTCGAAGATACGTGTATGCTCTTCGAGGCCACGATGGGCTTCTTCTGGTTCAGATAAAGCCTCACTTCTCACCTTGTCGTCATACACCCGCAACGTCTCTACCAGCTGCGAAATATAATTACTTCTGGCCATGGTGCGAATCAGACCATGAAACTCTGCATTAGCCTTGACCAGCTCTTTACTGCGATTTTCTGCTGTGTACTGCTCCATCACCTTTAGACACGCGTGGAGCCTCTCAATATCTTCAGTACTAGCCTTTTCCGCTGCTAGTCTCGCGCCTACTCCTTCTAGGGCCGCTCTAATTAAGCATACTTCCTCTAAAGCTACCGCAAAATCGGCAACCTTTCTTCCTCTTCGAGGAACGTTTTGCACTAAGCCATCATACTCTAGTCTCTTCAGGGCGTGTTTGATGGGTGATGTGCTCACACCCATCCTCTCACTTAACTGACGTTCGCTGATCCACTCTCCGGGAGCAAACTCCCCAGCTATGATAGCATCTCTCAGGATGATATAGGCTTTCTCGCCCAAATAGTGAGAATCACTGATCTTGAGTCTCAAAGGGTCTTTTGCTCCAGACATTGCTTAACATCTCCCCCACATATCAGATCTGATGTATCAGACTTCAGCCATTAAGACATTCGCTATCATTGACCAACTTCCTTCCAGATCGGTGAAATTTTTACCAGTCATATAGAAATTGCCCTCGCCAAAAGACAATCCCCGAGCATCTGCCCGGGGATTTAGTATGAAGCGTCACTAGGCCAGGTCCATTCCTAAGCTTAGATAGCTTCCCCTATACTTCGACTATACCCATCTTTTACCGCAAAATCCTGTGAAAGCATCTATACCTTCCCGCGTCCAGGACTTCTCAACACCCGCCTCACCACTCCCACCGCAACCTCCAACTCCGGCACCCTGAGCACCCAAAGGCCGAAAATATACACAACAGCCCCTTCTACCACCGCCACCAAAACTCTCCCTAGCTCCGCTAGAGTACCCGGCCTAGGCAGCATACCCTCTATATACGGATAACTCCACCAAACCACCACACCCATAATAGCAGCCGCAATCAGTACTCTAGCCACCGAGCTAGCCAACCTACCTATAGCCAGTGGTGCCTCTGCCTTTCGGTGCATAATCCAAAGGGATAAAATCAACCCACACAGACTTGCTATGGTTGTCGCCAGGGCCAATCCTCCCTGCTCCAGAGGACCTACTAGCAAAAGATTGAGCAC
>JAAZLW010000140.1 GCA_012799135.1 Bacillota bacterium
CAGACGTGACTGCAGTTATCGAAAGGGCTAGGTCAAAGAGTATAGTCTGGCTGATCAACATAGGCTATGACGTAGAATCGTCCCGAAAAGCTATTCGGCAAGCATCTTTGTATCCCGATGTGAAGGCTACGGTAGGAATTCATCCCCATGATGCCAGCACATTGACAAAGGCGTCCTTAAGCGAATTGGAGAGCCTAGCAACATCAGAATCAGTAGTGGCTTTCGGAGAGATCGGATTGGACTATTACTATGATAATTCGCCCCGAGACGTGCAGCGAGAGGCCTTTAGCTTACAGATGAAGCTGGCAAAGGAGCTGAAGCTGCCGGTAGTAATCCATAGCCGCGATGCCACAAACGACACCTTGGAGATTCTAAGGGAATATGCTCCCTTACAGGGGATTATGCACTGCTTTTCCGGTAGCCTTGAGACAGCTCAGATCTGTATGGATCTCGGCCTTCATATAGCTTTTGGAGGTGCTATTACCTTCAAGAATGCCCCTCGGCTACGGAAGGTTGTGGAAGGGGTGTCTTGGGATCGGATTTTGGTGGAGACTGATTGTCCGTACCTTAGTCCAGAGCCTTTACGTGGCAGGCGCAATGAGCCAGCTTATCTGCAGTACACCTTAGCCAAACTAGCGGAGATCAAGCAGGTTAGTCTGGAAGAAGCCGCTAGAATCAGCACTGAAAACGCTAGGACTGTCTTCGATCTGGATTAGCATTCTGCCGGGGATGGAGCCATTGAGGCACATCCCCGCTCTCACGTTCCTAGCAAAATCCCAGCCGCTCCACCTAGAAAGATGAGTAATATAGGATTAACTTTGGTTTTGCTAACCAGGAGGAAAGTGGCTATAGCCAAAGCTAGGGTCTTTAAATCGATGATTGCCGCAGGCACGATATACAAAGCGGCGGATATAATCAAGATTACCACCGCCACGTGGATGCCGGCCATGGCCTTTCCAGTAATAGGGTGATCTTGGTAGCGAGCGAGAAAACGTAAGAGCACAAAGGTGAGGATCAGTGATGGTGAGATGACCGCAATAGTAGCGACAGCACCTCCTAAGAGCCCAAACAGACGGTATCCCACAAAGGTTGCAGTATTCACGGCAATAGGGCCGGGAGTCATCTCCGATATGGCCATCATGTCGAGAAATTCTCCGAGACTAAGCCATCCAGGTTCCACTACCTCCCGTTGTAATAGGGGAATCATAGCATAGCCGCCTCCATAGGCAACACAGCCGATCTTGAAGAAAGTCAAATAAAGCGTGAGTAGATTCATATTAAGTGGCGCCGAGGGCCCCCATCTCTAGGGAGCAAAGCGCCTTGCCTCCCTTCCACGTGCTCGAAATGGACTTTACTCACTTAGCAAAAGACCGGCAACTGCCGCCGATAGCACTACAACGATAGGATGGACTTGCAGGAGAAACATAACTCCCAGGCCAACAATGACGGCTATCCATTTCCATTTTGCGTCCAGGGTCTGACCACCTATGCGAAGCGCTGTGGCCAGAATGAGGCCTACCACCACAGGGCGAACACCCTGGAAAAAGCCAGATGCTATCTGTGACTTATGAAAGTCGCTAAAGGCATTAGCAATAAAGGAGATCACGAGGAAGGATGGTAGGGTGACGCCGGCCGCCGCAGCTAAGCCACCGCTCAAACCACGCATGCTGTGTCCGGTAAATAGTGCCATATTGATCGCTACAGCCCCGGGGATCAGTTGCACACTGGAGACACAGTCCAGGAAATGAGAAGGCTGTATCCATCTGCGCCGGTGTACTAGCTCTTGCTCAATTAGAGAGATCATGGCAAATCCCCCTCCGAACGTAAATGCTCCAATCTTAAAGAAGGTCCAGAAGATCAACCAGAGACTCGGGGGAGAAGCTGTGATTGGTATGGTGTTTTCTCTAGCATTAATGGGTTTTTCCATGGTTTTTGCCTCACTTAGTCTTGTTATCAAGCATTGGCCAAGCCTTTTCGTCCAGTGTAGTTCCACTAGTGTAGTTCCACTTTGTACCGGAAGCGATCCCCTCTAACAACGGAATGGCGAAATTCTATCGGCTTGTCTTCAGGCGTATAAGAAACCCTTTCCACCAAGAATACCGGCATGCCCCGGGGAATACCTAGATGTGCGGCTTCCTCTGGTGTCGCTGCTACTGCCTGCAGGAATTCCTCCGCTCTGCTGACATAAATCCCGTACCTTGCTTCCAGATGATCATAGAGAGCTTCGATATGAATCTCTTGTTCGAGGCCAGGGCATATGGAGCTGGGCAAGTGTGATGTCTCCAGCATGATAGGTTCTCCATCTACATAGCGTAGGCGAGTAATGATCACCACGGGAGCTGTGGAGCCGATCTGCAGGTGCCTGGCTACTACCGGATCCGCAGTGGTCTTATCCTTATGCAGTGTGCGGGAAGAAACCTGGTGTGGTCCTTTGCTAAAACTGCGGGCAAGGCTGTAGAAACGCAAAAGATCTTGTTCCATCTTTGGTTGGGCCACTATACTGCCTTTGCCCTTTCGGGTAGCAATCCGTCCCTCCCGCTGCAGCTCTGCCAAGGCTCGGCGCACTGTCGCCCTGCTAACTTGGTATGCCTCGGCCAACTCGTTTTCCGAAGGCAAAAGCTCACCGACCATCCATTTACCCTGTAGAATCTCGTCCAGGAGATTGGTTTTCAGCTGATAATAGAGGGGAATAGGGCTCGTAGGATCGAGCATACAATCACCTCATAGATAAGCTGTACACATGTGCATACAGGTAGTATCCTCAGCTTAGCAGAAATGGGTATTCCCGTCAAGCGGATCTGCATGAATCCATTGTAGCTAACATACTGTTCGAGCTAAGGGATAATCAGGTAAGCCGCCACCGAACCCTGAGGGGCAGCTCTAGATATCGTCTACAGCTAGCAGACCCCGACTTCGCAAAGCTTGACGGGCCTCCTCCAGATCTTCTCGCCTGTCGTACTCAACGGTGTGTAAGTGCACGCCTCCGGTGAGGGAAGATAGTAAAGTAGCGCCTTCGCTGTCCAGCTCTTTTAGGAAACGTTTGACATCTTGTCTGGAATCCATCATCAGGCACCCCCGCATCTCACCATAGAGGGGGTGTTCCACGATCACGTCTATTACCTTTAAACCATGGTCTACCATTATGTTTAGCTCATCTTCAGTGTCCTGTCGGAAGTGCCTCACCGCCAAGACAGCTTGGTTTGTACTCTGTTTTTGGGGGAAAAGATATCCCTGGGGTGTGGCAATTATTCTGTGTCCTTTAGCCCGTAAAATGGCCACATCTTGGACTATTACCTGGCGGCTGACACCCAAATCTCTGGCCAAGTCAGAACCACTCACCGGGGTAGACTGGCCAGATAGAATCTTTAGGATCATTTCTCGGCGTTTTTCACTCATGGATTGATCACCTTAACACCCTGCATCCAGCATACGTCGAAGGGCGATTCGAGCCCATCCCGCTACCTCGCTTCTTACGCTGATCTGGTTCCTGATCTCACCCTGAAG
>JAAZLW010000141.1 GCA_012799135.1 Bacillota bacterium
ACGTGGCATAATAGGACACTGCATCAGTTGCCATAATCAAACGGTCATAGGCAATGACAGGGATGCCCTCTTCCTTGGCGACTGCTAGAACTGTACCAAGGGCACTACCATCAATAGAAGCAATGACAAGGATCTCAGCACCGCCTAAGATCATGTTCTCAAGCTGTGAAATCTGCAAGGCTACGTCATTGTTGGCATACTGCAGATCAACAATGTAGCCAGCCGCCTCAAGCTGTTCTTTCATATTAGCGCCATCCTGATTCCAGCGCTGAAGGCTCTGTGTGGGCATGGCCACACCCACTTTGACTGCCGCCAAAGCCGATGTAGTTGGCACTATGACTAACACGACCAGAAGCAGAATCGATAGAATTCTCTTCACTTAGGATGCACTCCCTCTATCAGTGTAGTTCGAGCCAATCATTGTTACCTGTTTCACCCCGCCCAGGATGCGTAACTAGGCTCTGTGGCCCGTAAGTGTTCTGCTCCGACTCCCCCTTTCCCACGAACCTGGTGAGTACATGACAGATAGTTCAGTCGGATATCCAGATCCCTTCTTGTTTATTATCCATACGCTCCCGAAAAACCTGCCTTTTCTAGGTTTAATTGTATATGAATAATAATTCACTATTGATATCTATTGAATGCCCATCATTAGTGGCCATGCGGTATGCCCTGTAGTTCTCATCCAAACTCATCGATTGCATCCATAATGGCTATATAGTTCTCCTGCCAACGATCCTGAGGTACATCTTCTGTTATACCTATGATGAAACCATCAGCTGGCGCAATCTCCTCTAGCATAGCTAAAGTCTTGCGTTTCACCTCAGACACCGGGTCAAGATGCGAAGCGCTTGGCCAATTGATCCAAAGGACTTTTCCCGGCCACATTTTTCTAGCCTCGCCAACAGATGGGCTTATCCCAGGATCATAGGCTTCGATGTAATCAAGACTGGTTTCGGCCACTTCCTCCATGATCAATGAGTTGTCGGCATCCAAGTGACAACCAATGAATTTCCCCTTTTCATGAAGTATTGCAGCTGCTTCCTCGTAGTGGGGCATGTAATACTTGCGAAATCCGTCTACCCCAATTATCTCAGGGACCACATTCCCCCCATAGTTCGCGAACTCCAGTGGCCCTTCAGCGACAATTGGATATATCTTCCTTGCCAAATTGACTAGTGCTTTATAGAGAATGAGTATCTCATCTCTACGCTCCATCCACTCTATACAGTAATCCTCCATACTGATGAAAGGTGTGGATATCAGCGATTGCATAGGTTCAAGCCCGAGGCCATCCCGAACGACAAAATCCTCCCCTAACTCTTTGCAGATACGCGCGGCTTCACCGTAGTTTGGCTCAACAATCGTATCTTCAATTATGAACCTCAATGCTTTATAATCATCCGGTGTCTTGAACATATACTCCATATACCAGTCTGTAAATCCAGCCGGTTGGTGGAGAGTACTCAGATCCCCATATGGAGTAGAGTATATAGTCCTAACCAATTGTATGCCCCGTTCATCTGTAAAGCTGTGTGCGTGAACAGTTACATTTGGCCTATACGTATTGTAAGATGCAATTCGCTTGACAATACATAGTCCCCGATTCCTAAGTACTCGTTCAACTGAACTTGAAACAATCATGTTCTCATAGACCGTGAATGGTATTCTGTCGGCACGCTCTCCACGAAGTGCAGCCATTACTCTCTGATACGGAGTTAGCTTTGCCATCTTCTGCCCCCTATTCGAACTTCTTGAGCCAATAGAATACTTGGCGAAACCCGATGTCTTGGCTCATATACCATTCCGAAACCGATTGATCACTTCAAGACTTGCTCACTGACTTCAACCGACTATGTACCTTTTCTCCAGGTATCGTATCCAATCGTTATACTCCGGGCTTGGTTCCAGACCCTTTAGCGCAGAAATGAAGTCTTCGTAGGTGACGCCTGTGAATCTGTGTCTCGATTCAGGCCTCAAGAATTGCTGGTATGATGGGACTATATGGGCAAAGTGAGTGTTATCAGCTGGATACATGACCATACTGAGGAATTCACTTATTTCACCCCTCAACTTCATGCTCTCTCCCAGCAGATGATTCCTCCACAATTAACGATAACCGTCTGCTTTCAGCTTTGACTCCACACCTTTGCTATAGATATTGCTTTTACGTGTAACAACCCAATATGGAGAATTGGAATCATTTATGGCTCTTATCTCTTTGTCACCGGGTGCAGTGGGACCTTCTGTGTACTTTATCTCGATGCCCAGACCTGTTTTAGACTCATCTATTTGAGTGAACAAGACAAAAGCATCAAAGGAAGTTGAATCATCTAGATAGTCTCTGGCCGGCTTTGGCGCCCACTCCATTCCAATATTTTCAACATGATGGACTAATCCATCCAAAAAGACATTAAAGACCCTCTTTGCGAAATCAATATCTTTCTTGAGGGGGGCTATTAGATTAAATGGTATGTGTTCGCTTCTTAAGAGATTGGCATCTCGGCATGGATTGTATCGGGGATAGCGTTTCCTTAGCTCCTTCATAACCCCTAGCCCTTGGTAGTAGTTTAACCCCTTCTTTGCATCCTCATCTGTCAGGCGGCTACCATAATCCTTGAATGGAACCCCCAGAGCCTTTTCTCTATACATAGATTGATGGAGCCTAGCTTTTTTCTTGAACACATCATCCAACTCGTGC
Organism: Bacillota bacterium; assembly: GCA_012799135.1. Classification (GTDB taxonomy): domain Bacteria; phylum Bacillota; class Limnochordia; order DTU087; family DTU087; genus JAAZLW01. Next base: position 2,702 of record JAAZLW010000141.1, read on the forward strand.
TGTGGCCCAATTCCCATGGGCAAGAATCTCCTTCCACCTTGGAACACGCGTCCATGACCAACCCACTCAATAACCATCAGGGTTTTTAGCCCGGTAGCCCATCCCACAATCGGTTGGACTACATCTTTCGTCAAGGTTCTTACTCATACGAGCTATTTGCGCTGTCACTCCTTTTTCGGTTGCAGACGCCTAGTTCGTGAACCCAACCTTGCTTATGTATCGCTTATGCCTCAAAAATGTAGCTTTGGGGCCTTTGATCACCCAAACATCGCTTTTTGGAGATCACTAACTAAACCTTTGCTCCAGCCATCTTTTGTTGAGGCAATGCTAGGCCGAAAGCGATAGTTTACGTATCAGTTCAGGTTGCCTTTGTCGTAAGCGGCCCACCGCCATTGCTAGCATCACGCAAAGGGCCAGCCCTATGCGCATCTCCATTTTCTTTAACCCCCGGATATTGTGGTTTTCAAATCCGAAAAATCCATCCAGGCGAGAATTCACGCGTTCCACCGCGGTCCTTTGCTTGTATTTGCGCTTCCATGCGTAACTTGAACGGGCTAATGGTGTGAACAAACGGCGATTTTCATCCAGCTTGACACGAATTCCCTTGGACACCGGGCACCATTGCTTACCCTTGCAGTTTAGCCCGTATTGCTCGGCAGGGCAGCGATACTTTAATGTCTCTCGCTCTTTTTCAAACCCGCCATAGGCCATTTCCCTTTGAATAGCCCTTTCGGGGCAGTAACAATACACTGTCCCTTTGTAATCGTAACTTACATTGGTGTGATCACCCAAAAGCCGTGTTTTATCGGGGTCTCTCCACATATTCCGAATGTCGATCACCGGTTTGATCTTGTGTTCGTCCCACAGTTTCACCATTAACTTGCTATCGTCGTAACCTCGATCCCCAAGTAGAAACTGACATCTTTCAAGGAGCCCTTCCTGTCCCAAAGCTAGATCATCAACCATGCCGTGGGCTTCTACAACCTCGGAATTTGATGCCGGTGTCACACGGTAACTGACTGGTAGTTCATATTTAGCATCAACTATTAGATGAAGGCGATACCCAAACCACTTCATGACCTTCTCCCACGGTGAGCCATCTGCCCGCAGCCCTTTATATACCTTCTTTGCCCAGTTACCATCGTTATCCCTACGGCCATCAGGTGCCCCATCATTTCTGCCTTTTGCAAAACTTGCCAGGGCCTTACCGTCAATCGCTAGTGTCTTTCCAAGGTCCGGTAGTAATTCCATGGCCTCTTGTACTAACGAATTGAACATTTCATCTACAAGATGTGCGTACTTCCTCATCAGCCGTTGTAGAAAACGGGAGTAAGCAGAATCCGTAGGCACCGCCCTGATGCCCAAACAAGGATCGAATCCACACAGTTCACGTAACTGGCCATTACGTTGTAACTCCCTGCGCAGGCTGGCCACCGAGCCGTGTTG
>JAAZLW010000014.1 GCA_012799135.1 Bacillota bacterium
CCATTCTCATTGAGGGTCAGCCAGTGACGATTAATTCCGTCACAGATGCCATTCAGGCCGGAATTGGTTATGTCCCCGAAGACAGATTGACACAGGGCCTGGTTATGAAAAAATCAGTGGGTGAGAATATCGTAGCTGTGATTATTGACCGGCTAAAGGGGAAGTTTGGGCTGCTTGATTCCGAGCAGTGGGATACCACTGTCCATCGGTGGATTGATGATCTGGAAATAAGGGTAGCCAGTCCCGAGGTGAGGGCACAAACTCTTTCCGGTGGTAATCAGCAGAGAGTTGTCCTAAGCAAATGGTTGGCCTCTTCGCCGAAGATCCTAATTTTGGATAACGCGACCGCCGGTATCGATGTCGCGGCCAAAAGCAGTATTCACCAGATCATAAGAAAAATGGCTAAGCAAGGTGTGGGGGTTATCCTCATATCTGACGAGATCCCTGAGGTGGTTAGCAACTGTAATAGGATTGCGATCATGCGGAAAGGGCGTATCGTACAACAGCTGGAGACTACGAATGTGACGGAATCGGATGTTCAGAGACTGGTTGAAATGACTGAGTTACATGGGAAAGAAAAACGATTGGTGGCGAGCTCCCCATGAGAAAACTTATGAAACAGACGGAGTTTTACCTTGCCTTGGTCATTATCCTCCTGAGCCTAGTGATCACTGCCTATAACCCTCGCTTCCTGACCGCAGAGAACATCTTCGATCTACTGAAAAGTTTCTCGGTGATGGGCATCATGGCAGTAGGGGTGCTGTTTGTGCTGATCTTAGGTGGCACTCCGGATGTCTCCTTCACCGCCATCGCTCAGGTCGCCGAGTATGTAGTGATGATCATGGCTCTCAAATGGGGAGGCAATATCCTGTTGGCGTTTCTCGCAGCTTGCGCCATAGGCGCTTTGATGGGCAGATTGAATGGGTACTTGGTGCACCTATTTCGGGTACCTACGATTATTATTACTATCGCTACATCTAACATCTTCTTTGGTCTACTTTACGTTTTCTCCAGGGGACAGGTTATCTTTGTCCTGCATCCAATGTTTCGGCGGTTTGCTGAGATTAGGATCGGTAATCTTGTCAGCCAACATGGTGCTCAGTTTGGTCTTAGCCTGATGCCAATCATTTGGCTCTTGGTGTTGATCGCCGGCTGGTTCATTTTGAGGTATACACGGATTGGCAGAAACATCTATGCCATTGGTGGCAACGAAGTTGCGGCCGAACGAGTTGGGATCCCGGTTTACCGAACCAGGCTTTTCGTTTTTACCTTTGTAGGCGTACTAGCAGGCATCGCGGCTATTGTTCATGCTTCCATAGTACAATCTGCGATTCCCAATAGTATGGTCGGTCAAGAGCTCAATGTGATTGCCGCAGTCTTCCTTGGGGGAGCCAGTGTATTTGGAGGTAGTGGAACAATCATTGGCACATTCTTGGGGATCATGCTCCTGGCCATCGTCAACAACGGTCTGACTCTACTGGGGATTTCCTCCTATTGGTATAGCATATTTGTCGGAGCCGTTATTGTTATTAGTATCACGGTAAGCGCACTCCAGAGAATCCGGCAGGAACGCTCAAGGGTGAAGGTACAAGTGGAAACAGAAGGGATGGAAAGCTTAGCATGAAGAAGAGCATACCGAATCTACCGCTTTACATCATATTACTGATGGTAATGGTCACTATGGCTATTCTCAACCCTTCTCGCTTCTTGACGGTGCGTAATTTCTACTCCATGGCTTACCAGCTGCCTTTCCTGGCATTTCTGTCAATGGGCCAAATGGTGCCCATCATAGGTGGAGGCATCAATCTGGCCATTGTTGCTACTGCTAACTTTACTGGCATCATGACTGCTATGTTGCTGCGCATGCTCGCTGGAGGCAATGCAATGGGAGCCTCTGGCTTGGCGATTTGCCTAGCGATGTTGGGGGGAATTGTCGCTGCCCTAGCCGCTGGAGCCCTAAGTGGGTTCTTAATCGGGTACTTACGAGTACCTGATATTCTCGCAACTTTGGGAACCATGACTCTGCTCAATGGGGTTAATATAGTCCTGACTAAGGGGTATACCCTGACCGGGTTTCCCGATGCACTGATAGCCATTGGTAATGGAGTGTTCTTGGGAATGCCCATTCCTTTTTGGATCTTCCTGGTAGTGGCTGTGCTGTTTAAGGTATTGCTGGAGAAGACAGGGTTCGGTTATAGCTTATATATGATGGGGTCTAGTTACACTGCCTCGAAGTTTTCAGGCATTAACACTCGCTCGGTGATCATGCGGGGGTATCTGCTTTCCTCGCTATTTGCGGCGCTTACTGCTTTCATCATGATGGGTCAGCTAAACTCAGTCAAGGCTAATTACGCTGAATCCTACTTGCTGGTATCGGTGCTTGCCTGTTTTCTAGGGGGCGTAGATCCCTTAGGTGGGGCCGGGAAGGTATCGGGGCTAGTGATATCAGTCGCGATTCTCCAGGTGATCTCCACAGGAGTAAATCTACTTAGAATGGATCCGTTCTTTATTTTGGCCATGTGGGGGTTCATTGTGTTAGCAATCATTGCGATCAATCACTACAGTGGAAATTTCAAGGGGTTCTTTGCTAATCTCGGGATGGGAAGGGGAACAACCCTAGGTGATAGATAAGGTCTAGAGAACGGCTATGTCCGTACGCCCTGGGGCGAGACCCATAGCCTATCTGAAACGAGGTGGCCTAAGTGGAACTAGTGGGGTATTTGGCACCGGTGGCCTTTGTGTTTGCTATGGCAGCTCTGGCTCAGGTGGGGTCTCTAAAGAAAGAAGTTGAGCAGCTGAAAGCGGAACTCGAGAGACTAAAGAAAGACTAAACAGGCAAAGCACTAAGGAGCCTGCAATCTAAACCAAGAAGGCCCTATGGTCTGCCGGATGGCGACTGTGGGCCTTTAGTTTGCGTTTTTTGACTAGGGCATTACCTACCCCGAGCATCTTCCCATGAATGCACGGTAGCGCGGCCTTCAAAACGACCGAGTAGCTCTTGAACATCCACCAATAATGCCAGCTCAAATGCTTCGAGTCGGTGATCTCGCTGATGGAAGCGTTCATCAATAATAGCAGAGATGTCGTATAGCAGCTGTTGAAACTCAAGACGGTCTACGCCCGCCTGTTTCTTCCAGACAGCCGTCGCGACCAATCCCACGATTCCCAGCCAACCTTCTGCATACACTGAAGGAGTCTGGCCGGTAGCAGCGTGCACATAGGATAGAGCTTGAGTTACATCAAAGGCTCTCATCCACAAAAGGCTATCTTGTAGCATCATGGCACTGCAATTTAAGGTGAATTCAGTACCATAGGTAACATTTAGTCGGTAACGATTGATGGGGCGCTGTCCTACTGCGCCGATCCCTCGTACATCAAAGAGGAAGATCTGGCCCTTTTCTTTGGCAAGGTTTTTGACAAATTCCGGGCGTTTCTGGACTGAAAAAGTCCCCTCTTTGAGCAAGACTACCCAGGGAAGGGCATTAGGGTCAGCAGCTATCCAGATACCAGTGACCACAATATCCGGTTCAGAGAAAAAGAAAACCTTCCTCCATGCAAGGTCTTTTTCTCTACCAGAATCAATGCCTCTAGCCCAAATGGAGGCTGGTTCTCGGTTGCTGTAGACTTTGTCTCTTAGGTTTCTTACGCGATTCAGTGGAGATATGGGTGTGGTAGCCTCTATCTTGGCTTTCCACTCAGCCCGGTTCAGCTCAAAGACGGTGAGGCTGTCGGGGCGATCCAGGGAGATTTGGCCAGAGGAGGTACACCAAAGATCCTTTTCGGGTAGGGTCTCTAAAGGGGCTTCGGTCAGAGTCAGGCGTTCATTCTGTTGTTCTGGTCGTTCCCATGAATGAGGAGCAATGACATCCCCCAAATCGGCAGCTTGCATTCCCTGTAAATGGTACTGGAACCATTTGACTGTTTCCTGCCGCAAGAGGTCTGCATACTGATGGGTTCCACTGGCCACTACCAATCGGAAATTCTTCGGCTTACCGTAGAGCTTGTAGACCTTGCGAGCTCGATCAGCACTTTGGAGAGTACCCTCAATCGTAAAAAAGTCCGAGGCAACCGCTCCTAACTGAACCGGCTTAGGGGCGATTGCGGTTAAGAGATCATCATAGTTGAGTCCATGGCGGAAGGCGCCATAAAGGTTTTGCTCAGCATCGTGAGCTTGACCGGTCAATAGATAGTGCTCTCGTGCAGTAATATAAGTACAGGGAATTGCAGCCTTGATTCTCTCATCCACCATCATCAGGTAACTGGTTTGGGTCCCGCCACCGGAGTTACCGGTCACACCGATCCTATCAGGATCGATCTCTGGCCTGGTACAGAGATAATCCAGACTGCGTATGGCATCGAAAATGAAATAGCGGGCGATATTAAACCCCGCCAATGTACACTGTAAACCGGCGTGGGAGTGTTCATAGATACCCCATTCCACATTCAGCTTCCCTGTCTTGGGGTTTACATAGCCCATGCGTTCCCCTTGCCCTAAGGGATCTACTGCTAAGACAGCGAAGCCGGCTCTAACCAAAGCCAGACAGACTTTCTGGTATACTGGGTAGGCCTTAGCCTCCCGAGCGTGGCCACAGAGGAACAAGATGGCTGGTAAAGGGCTTGTCGCCTGGGGCAAGTAAAAATTACCGGTAACGTAAAACCGGGGAAGACTCTCCAAGACCAGCTTCTCGATCGAGTAGCCTGGCCTTTCAATCACACCGGTGACTTCGGCAGTAATGGGAGCATCATTGGTGGGCAATCCACCTAGTGCACTCTGGAATAGCCGCTTTAGATCAGTTCGTCGCTCCTCAAAGTCGGCGATCGTCTTGAGCCGGGCCTTGACCTCCTTTTCCTCTCTTGCAGCCGCGATCGCTTTACGTTTAATGTGATCAGCCAGTTGGTTCTCCACATCCCAATAGCCATCGACAAAGGGGGCAAATGGGCGCATTGCTCAGCCTCCTGATAGAATAATAGACACGATAGGTCTGGTTTTGGTGCCCTGTGACATGCAAAGCACTTTGCAGCTACTCTGCTCTTAACCATCAAGGCCACCAATTCCTTTATGGCTTTTCAATGGTATCCCAGTGTTTCCCCAACTCCAAGCGGGGAGAGAGCTGCTCAGCTGGTGTAAAGAAAACACGCAATGCACCAAAGGCTGCAGCTATGGCGGTTACCGCTGTTGCCGCTGCGATCATAAGCATCACCACGATCTGATAGCGCACCGCATCCAAGGGACTAACACCGGAGATGATCTGCCCGGTCATCATGCCTGGCAGCTGCACTAATCCGACAGTCATCATGGAATTGATGGTGGGCATCATGGCAGCTCGCAATGACTCTCTGAGGGCTAGGGAGGCGGCCTCCCGAGCTGGAGCGCCCAGAGCTAAGGCAGCCTCGACGGCACTTCGCCTCAAGGTTAGCTCTGAGTGCAATCTATTGACTACCAGGGCTGCTCCATTCATGGAATTCCCGATAATCATACCGGCAATGGGGATCACGTATTGGGGCTGGTACCAGGGGCGGACTCGCAGCACAACTCCGATGACTAGGACTAGGGTGATGGCAGCGGCTGTTGCGATTGCACTTGCCATCACCACAAACAGCCCTTGTTTGGCTCCGGCCTGTCGCTTCATAGCGTTATAAGCTGCTACTGTAGTCATGATGGCTAGAGCGAGGATCACCCAATACCAGCGAGCGGCGCCGAAAAGCTGCTGTAGCACAAATCCTACTGCAAGAAGCTGCACAAAGGTCCGCACCGTGCCGATAGCTATGTCTCGCTCCAATCCCAATCCCTGCCACCAGGATACCAGTGCAGTGATGGCGACAAAAAGCAGAGCGATCAACAGATCGAGGTTGGTGATGTAGATATAGGAGTCAGTGCTCATCATCAGTCAACTCCCCCTGCAAGTATTTGCGTCCAATTGTGGTGGATGGTTCAGCAAAAAACTCTGCTGCCGGGCCTTCTTCTATAAGCTGACCTCTTACCAATAAAGCGACTCGAGTGGCCACAGCTTGGGCATGTTCCATTAAATGCGTCACCATGATCACAGTAAGCCCCAATTCCCGGTTGAGCTGATTTAGGAGAGTCACGATCTTGTGGGCAGCAGTCTGATCCAATGCCGAGGTAGGTTCGTCCAACAAGAGAATCTCAGGTTCATTGGCAAGGGCCCGGGCGATACACATTCTCTGCTGTTGCCCAATCGATAGGGCGGATGCCGGCCTACTAAGCAAATCAGTCTCAAGGTTTACGAGCCCAAGGTATCGACCGGGGTCACATCGTTGGCCCCGCAGCTTCGGGCCATAGGCAATATTATCTGCCACTGTGCCTGGGAGCAGTGCTGGTGTCTGAGAGACCATTCCCACTATGCGTCTCAGCTCCCTCACGTTAAGTTCAGCGATATCTAAGCCACATAGCAGGATCGATCCTGAAGTGGGATCCTCCATGCGATTGATCATCCGCAACAAGGTCGACTTGCCTGAACCGGACGGGCCAATGAGGGCCAGTACTTCGCCTTTGCCAAGACAAAAGGAAACATCTTTTATCACTTCCAGCTCCTTAACGGAGTCGCCCAGGAGAACGGGTTTCACCTTGCCCACCTGCTCAAGTTCAATCGCTGGTGCATCATTTGCTCTATCCATCCTTTTGCGGCCTCCTTATTCCAGCAGGGATCTAGCCTTTACTCCAACCTTTATGTTATACGCAACCGCAAGTTCCCACAATAGACGAGTGAAAAACTACAGGCAAGTTCAGGTTGGGAGCTTCTCCATCCTTTCTCGTTTCTGACACCCATATGCTTCCTCTCTCCGGTCTTCCAATGGTATCGGAATTCAGTTATTGGCAAGCTCATGACACCGATCTTGGCACTGATACTGTTAGGCTTTGGACTCGTGAGTGCTCTAAGTGGTACTTGGCTATATGATGTAGGTTGGCAGGGCATCAGCGATCAAGGCGAAGAGGCTGCTTTTTGGTCTTGCCAGAGGGGCGGTCAATCTCTCCATCAGAGGCAGATAGGCAGGAGACTTGCTCTGGGTGTGGAATCAACTGCAATAGCGGTTTCCTGGCCGATTTGTTCCAGAGCCCAGGGCACATAGCCCGGCATAGGTGGGGTTGGTCTATGAATCATGATAGTCTAAATGAGCAGCTATTGAAACCCATCGTGGAGGTAAGCTACTTAACCACGGAGAATGCATGGCGATATCGGGCGATCTTGCGGTATTTTTACATTCAACACGAGAGATTGCGTCATTATCTCTTGCCGGAGGAAGTGTATGAATACCTAAAGGGTAGCCCGTATTTCGTGGATTATACAGAAGAACAGCTGCAACAAGATCTCAATCAATTGGTGAATTGGAGAAATCTCATTCCTCGGCAGGAGACCGGCAGGGTGAGTACCATCGAGGAATTCAAACGCAGGCGGTTTCGCTATCAGTGTACTCCCTATACTGTTGAAATCGAGCGGATGGTGCAGAACCTGGAAAACATGGGCGAATCCTTTGGCGGCTCCTTAGAAAGGACTCTATTTGAGCGCCTCTTGGAGGGACTGCTACAACTGACCCGGACCTTATCGTCGGACGGGTCTCCTGCAACCTATGCTATCTCGGAGCTATCACCGGAGGAAATCAATCGTCTGTGGGAAGATGTCTATGATAATTTCCGTAAACTGACGGAAAACGCCACCGACTACCTTGCCCACCTGGAAAGTGAAAAGGTAGAGGAACTCATGCGTACTGAGGCCCTTTTGGTATACAAGGATACCTTGACAGAGTATCTGCGCCAATTCATGGTTGCTTTGCAGCAGACCTCATTGAAAATAGAAGCCGTGTTGAAAGATACTCCAACAGAACTGCTTCAACTGATTGCAGCAGCGGTTGCGACACACCAGTTGAGCATACCCCGCCTCGATGCACAGCCAGAGAGGCATACCCTAGAGCAAAGGGTATTAGATCAGTGGCAGAGCCTAAAGAGCTGGTTTCTGGGTGTCAATGGTAAAGAGAGCGATTTTGAGTACCTGCAGAAGCAAACCAATGAAGCCATCCGCCGGATTACCCGCTTTGTGCAGAGACTAGGAGAACGCCATCACAATCTGCGCAGTCGCCGCCAGGAATATCTTGAACTAGCCCAGTGGTTTACCGAGATCGAAGATGTGAATGAAGCACACCAAGTCGCAGCCTGTGTTTTCGGTGTTGCCCAGACCAGACATCTCTATGCTGATGTGAGGTTAAGTGAGGATATTGATACCGAAATCTGGAATGAGGCCCCTACTGTGCTGATTACCAGACCAAGGGTTCGGCAATATCGGTTTCGTACCCGCTTAGGAGCGATTGTTACTCATGGTACCGAAAAGCGCGAGCTCTTGCAGGATTATCTTGATCAAAAGGCCGCAGAGCGTCAGTTGATGGAGGCGATCACTCGGGAAAACCAGATCATCTTGGGGGATTTACCACTACTGAGTCCTCATGTGCGGAAAACACTGCTAGCCTGGATTGATCGGTGCATGGTGGCTGCCGATGGAATCACCAAGACCGAAGGTGGCCGGAAGATTCAGCTGCAAAGGTCAGGGCATGAATATATTACTTTGCACTGTATGGATGGGGAAATGGAGATGCCCAACTTTGTCCTACGGTTTCTCGATTGAAGCTCAATTTCTGATTTAGAGGGGATCGCTGTGGGAGTTGATGGTGAGAAGAGTTTTGACGAGTTGGCCCAGGAAGCGGCTGAGCACCTTTTCGAGCAGTTCTGGATCTTGCGGGAGAAAGAGCCGGAAAGATACCAAATGGTGCGGGAACGGGAGCCGGTACTGCGCGCATATTTCCTGGAGAAATTGGGGTTTCACCTAATTGTACATCCGTATTTTGCCAGGCTGGAGAAGATCCCAGTTCGGCCCGAACCCTGGATGGGTATTCAAGATTTCCAGAATTCCAGGGACTATGCCTTGTTTTGCTGTCTTTTGGCTTACCTGGAAGGCAAGAGTATCGATGAGCAGTTTCTTATGAGTGATCTTTGTGAGGGGATAGAAG
>JAAZLW010000338.1 GCA_012799135.1 Bacillota bacterium
CAAAAATGTTTGTCACTAACAGCTCCTCAGCCAACAAAGCCGCGGGAAAAACTAAAGTTGCTGCTATGATAACAGCAACGAGGACAAGCGCTTTAGGGGATCCCGCCGCCGGCTTCTTCTTCTGAATCATGTGGTTCCCTCCTTGAAATCATCTGACTCTGCAGGTCCCGCCTTTGGCAGGCCTTGCCCTACTCGACTGTGAACTCCCGCATTATGTATAGTGGTGCCTTACCTCCGTAATGCACGAGAAACTCAACGACGTAGTCTCCTGGTTCTAATTGGCCGGACAGAGCTACGTGAAATGCCCGGATGCCGCCGGGTAGCACCACATTTGCTTCTTCACCTAAATCCAATGAATTCACGTCAACTAACGAGCCCGGACCAACGTATTCAATCCCGGGGATACTCTCTGGCATTACCCGTCTCTTCAACGCCATGGATGCTCTGGGTTTGACGTGGATTGTCCCGGTATTCTTGAAGACGGTTCCGAAAACAGTGCCCACAGAGGGCCCTCCGTCGTCAACAGTGATGGGAGTAAGCTCGCCAATAGTCTCAAATTCCTTGCCTACCTTAAGAAAAACAACAGTGCCGCTTTCCCCGGACCATTCTGAAGCGCTAGGCGTAGTGGATTCACCTTCCGCAACAGGTGTCGCAGTGAATATGACGTTTGCATATTTGCCACCTGACTCCCCCTTGGGAATTGAGAGCATCATGCGTACCACCTGACGCGCCCTGGGCCTAATCTCAACCACATCAGGCTTCACTTCGATCCAATCAGCGCAGCTTGCAGTAGATGACTCTACGTCATCTAGGATGAGCTCCCCTTCATCGTCAAATGCAAGTGTTGTGGCACGACCTTCAACGCGGATTGCCTGGTCAGAGCGATTTTCAATAACCAGCGGCCGTGCTACAGTGGCACCTGCGATGCCGCTCAAGTCAAGCAGATCAGGGTCAACTGAGAAAGGCGCAATCACCGCAGTTGTCTCTATCTCGGCAATCTCCGCCCCACTCTCTCCAATGCTGAACGGAACCTTGGCAGTGGCAGGCCTCATTCCTCCATACCTGATTGAGATGTCAGCCATGTAGTTACCCGGTGCAAGACCGCCGGGTAATACTGAACTAAGGTTGATAGAAGCTCCTGGCAATACGATGCCTCTACCTCCGCCAAGTGGGATTTCTTTCAGCCTCTTTCCAGCACCATCACGCAAGATCATGCTCCCGCGAGCAAAAACATGAATATCTCCTTCGTTTTTGGCCTCAGCCGAAAGTATGATAGCATCTCTGCCGTACATGCTGGCGTAAGCAGACTTCTCTGTGGCGTGCGTGACACTAAACCCAGTCACGTCAAGCCTCTTTTGCACATGCCGCGCAGGAATGGTAAGCTCCACCACTGTTGCAAACTTCTGCACAAATGTACTGGAGGCAAACGCGGCTTCTCCTTTCCTCGCCTCTGGCACAAGTTCGAAAACAACCGCGGCGTACCTGCCGCCCGACGCTCCTCGCGGCACTGTCACAGTTCCCTTTACGGCGATAGCTTCGTCCGGTCCTACCGAAGCCTTGTCTACCGATAGCTTTATCCATTTGGCGCACGAGTACTCTGATCTGCCGACATCCAAAACCTCATAGTCTCCATTGGGCTTTTGGGCCAGATCGGCGGTGTATATGAGAAAGTCTGCGGTTGCAGCTTTGCTCTCGTTCAACATGATCACTTCAAATGTCCTCACAGATCCCGGAGCTCCAGTCACCTCCAGAAGCATGGGAGTAAAACTTAAAGATATCTGCGCACCTGCATGGCTGCAAGCCATAGCAAAGATGGCAACCAAACCAATCAGCACGAAAGCTGCTCTTTTTATCAGGGCTCGTCTGCCTAATATGCTTGCTGCCACCCTGTACCTATGTCGAAAAGATTCCAGCCAAAAGCACATCTCCGTCTCTCCTTCCCTGTCATCCGGGGGCGACCAGAAAGGTCACCCCCGGATTTCGGACTCACCCTGATGAACAGGGGATACCTACGTTGCTTTCCGCCGACAGAAAACGCGATCTGATTTTCTCAGACTCAGACTCCGGGTACAGGTTCCGGTGCAAACCAGGTGCCCGTTACGGGATCAACCCAGAGTTTGATGTTCTGCAGCGTAATTGTGATTGTCCCTCTGTTCTCATACTCGCAAGAGGAGTTGCAATTCTCCACCACGATCTTGTTGAGTATCTTAGTGCTCAGGCCAGCATGCAGACCACGACCGTCATCAATCATATAGCCCTCATCGTTGTTGAGATCTATAGCCCTAATCCAACCGTTCTTTTCTGCTGCTGCAACATCTTCACCGTAGCTATAGTAGGTATCGATGGTGGTCTTTACGCCACCTTCTTCTAGATACTGAAGGTCGTCGAATCCTGCGAAGGTTATCTTTATGTCGTTGTTACTCTTGAGAGTGAACTCAATGCAGTCTGCTGCATACGTACCAGGCTTCAGTATGCGCCAGTCCCAACGAGTGCCGCCTATTGTCCACTCACACCACTGCGCCATTGATGCATGATGCACGAAGTTGATAGTCCAATTCTCTTTGTTGCAACTCCCCTGAGTTGGACCGCTTCTCCAGCAACGAGCAAGGGACGTGAGATCTCCTGAATCATGTCGTATCCACGCACCGTTCTCATCCATCTCCCAATGCTCCACCTCGACAGCGCCGTCTGGCAGTTCCTCACCTGGGTTGTAAGCCATCGCCATGGCCGGCACCATAAGAAACGCTAGAACCACTAAACAAACCAGTAGCTTTTTCATTTACATTTGTCCCCCTTAATGAGTTATTTTGAGGTACGCTGATGGGTTAGAGCCCATCTAGGCTAGGGTGCTATTTAAAGCCCCCGTTACCTATTGAATTGTTGCTGACTATGAACGTTATCACCCCTTCGTTCTCATACTCTGCAGACGAATCTTGGTCGTCCACACTTATCTTTGACCACATCAGAACCGGCACAGGGTTAGATAGGTCAATTG
>JAAZLW010000142.1 GCA_012799135.1 Bacillota bacterium
AACAAGCGATACAGGAGCCGGTGAGGCCGGTTGAGCCCGCCGAGATGGCTGAGTCCGAAGCCCAAGGGAAAGTACAGCCAACCCTGGACACAAACGAGAAAGCGGAGGCAGCAGAGTCCATCGAACAAGACGGAGTGCCGGTCCTTGCAGAAGATGCCTCCAAGGAGCAGGCAAGTGACTGTGCCCAAGAGATAGAAGCGGTCATTGGTCTTCCCGGGGTGGTCGTCAGGCTGGTCAAAGGGGCGGCAGTTTTGGACGGTGTGGTTGAAAACGAACTGGAGGCACAAGGTGCGGAGGCCATAGCGAGCCTTTTTGCCGAACGAGTGGTAAACCGTCTCCAGGTGATTCCCCAAGCTGACATACCAGCACCTTCCCTCAGTGAAATGGTAAGTGACATTCTGGCCCTGCCTGGTGTTCAGGTGAGTTTGGCCGGCGAGAAGCTGCTTTTGGAAGGGGTAGTATCTGACCAGGATGAGCTGGAGCGGGCAGTGAAAATCGCCGGTGCTTTCGGAAAAGAAGTGGTTAACCTGATTCGGGTAGAGGCTCCTCTCCAGGTACTACTTAAGGTCAAGGTAGTGGAGGCCAGTCGAGTGGATCTCGACCGAGTGGGTATTAGCTGGGGCTCGATGGAAAGGGGAGTACTGATTCCGGATGTCGCTTATATAGGGGAGCTGATGATCGGTGAACCCCTGGAAAGGCTACTTCCCTTTGCCGCCAGATTGGAGGCATTAATCGATGAGGGCAAGGCCAGGCTCTTAGCTGCTCCTAGTTTGCTCACTCTCAGTGGCAAGGAAGCGGAATTCCTATCGGGAGGGGAGATCCCGGTAACGGTACCCAAAGAGGGGGAAATGCAGATCCTTTGGAAAACCTATGGGGTCATGCTCAGCATGCGGCCTGTGGTGGTAGGTGAGAATGCCGTAGAGGTGTTGGTCATACCGGAAGTCTCTACCTTGGATTGGGCCAATGGTATCCGCATTGATTCCCTGACACTACCGGCTATGAAAAGTCGCCGTACGGAAACAACAATATTCATCGAGGATGGTACTACCTTTGTGATCAGCGGTCTTTTGGCCAACACTGAGTCCCGGCAGATCCATAAGGTGCCCTTACTAGGCGATCTACCGATTATTGGCAAGCTATTTCGCAGTGAGCAGTTTATGACTGATGAGACAGAGTTGATCTTCTTTGTGACACCCCATATCCTCAAGGGTAATGCACCGGCTGTGAATCAGGAGCTTTGGCGAGATGAGGATGTGAAGAGAAGGGAGGGTCCTACCTATGCGCCCACGGTTGCGCCTGCTGATTGCCGATGATTCGGCTCCTACACGGGATAGCCTCAGAAGACTGCTGGAATTCGAACAGGATATCGAGCTTGTAGGAGAGGCAGGGGATGGGGAAGAGGCCATTGCCCAGGCACGGCTATTGCGCCCGGATGTGATCTTAATGGATATCAACATGACCCCGGTAGATGGTATCACCGCAACCGAGGTGATTTCCACCGAGATTCCCCGCAGTGTCATTGTAATGATGTCTGTGCAAGGGGAACAGGAGTATTTGCGGCAGGCCATGGCGGCGGGGGCCAGAGATTATTTGACCAAGCCCTTTAGCTGCGATGAGCTGGTACACACTCTCCAAAATGCCTATGAACGGGAATCCAAACGCTGGCTGCAGGTGGCCCCTAACCTGTCTTCTGCTAAGACCTATGCCGGAAAGGTGATCACCGTCTTCAGCGCCAAAGGTGGGGTGGGCAAGACCACCATCGCCACGAACTTGGCTGCTCTGCTCAGTCATGAATTGGATAAGAGCGTAATCATAGTCGATTTGGATCTCCAGTTCGGAGATGTGCCGGTCTTGCTGGATTTTGTACCTCGCCGGACGATTATCGATCTGGCCCAGGCCGCAGAGTGGGGTAGAGAAGAGGTCCAACACTGTCTTTATGAGTATTCGCCTAACCTGAAGGTACTGTCTCCGCCGACCAGGCCGGAGGAGGCGGAATTGGTATCCGGCAACCATGTAAAACAGCTTATCGGGATCTTGCGGCAACTAGCCGATTATATCATCATTGATACGGCTCAGAGTTTCCAGGAGCCGATCCTGGCAGCTCTGGATGAATCGGATTATATAGCGATTATCGCTACCCTGGATATTCCCACTATCAAGAATGTACGGCTATGCCTGGAGGTCATGCAGGGAGTGTTGGACTATCCGGTGGAAAAGACCAAACTGGTGGTGAATCGGGCAGCAGAGGATATCGGGATTAAGGCCGATGTGTTGGAGGAAAGGCTTGGGATCAGTATATCAGCGAAGATTCCCAGTGATGGTCGTTTGGCGATTCAGGCAGCCAATACGGGGATTCCCTTTGTGTTATCTAGTCCCAAATCGGCCATTAGCCAAGGGATCCGAGAGCTGGCGGGCAAGGTGGCCGGAGAAGCGGGAGCTGCCACCCCGGAGCCGGCACCTGGTTGGGGCCTTTTGGGCAGGTTGTTGCGGCATGGAGGAACGTAGATGGATATTGGTCAGGTGAAGCAAGGTTCTAGCCAGATTGGGAGGTGAAGGGCGCTGTGTCTTTACTCAGGCGGCTGGAGAAAAAACACAGTTC
The DNA here is from genome assembly GCA_012799135.1 of Bacillota bacterium. Lineage (GTDB taxonomy): Bacteria > Bacillota > Limnochordia > DTU087 > DTU087 > JAAZLW01. The sequence goes on from JAAZLW010000142.1 coordinate 2,600, forward strand.
GCAAGCTGTGAAAAGCTCGGGGCAGACTCAGACAGGGACTGTCACCCCAGCGGCGAGGCCGGTATTGATCCGCAAAGCTGACCCCTTTGTCAAGCTAAAGAGCAAGATCCATGAAGAACTAGTAGCCGCGGTGGATCCGTCGTTACTCAATGGAGCAGAAGATCCTGCCAAGAAGCAAGAGCTGGAGCGAAAACTGGCTGAAGTGGTGGAACAGATTATTGACGAGGAAGCCTCGCACTTAACCACTACAGAAAGGCAGCGGATCACCAACGATATTATCGATGAGGTGATGGGGTTTGGTCCGATTACTCCACTACTCACCGATCCCAGTATTTCAGAAGTGATGGTCAATGGTCCCAAACAGGTATATGTGGAGCGTTCCGGTCGGCTGGAAATAACCGATGTAGCCTTTCGCGATGATGCCCATGTGATGCACATTATTGAAAAAATCGTCGCCCCCTTAGGGCGTCGCATCGATGAGAGTATGCCTATGGTGGATGCACGACTGCCTGATGGCTCTCGGGTCAATGCCATTATCCCTCCTTTGAGCCTTAACGGTCCGGTGATCACCATTCGAAAGTTTGCGGCAGATCCGTTTACTGTGGAAGACCTAATCGGGTTTGGCACCTTAACACCGGATATTGCAGAGTTTCTGGAAGCTTGTGTCCGAGTAAGGTTGAATGTGGTGGTATCAGGGGGAACCGGATCGGGGAAGACAACTCTGCTCAACGTACTATCTTCCTTTATTCCCAGTGATGAGCGGATTGTGACCATCGAAGATGCTGCAGAATTGCAGCTCAGGCAAGACCATGTAGTCTCCTTGGAGAGCCGACCTCCGAATATCGAGGGCAAAGGTGCCATTGCCATTCGGGACCTAGTGCGCAATGCCTTGAGGATGCGACCGGACCGGATCGTGGTGGGGGAAGTCCGGGGTGGTGAAGCCCTGGATATGCTGCAAGCTATGAACACCGGCCATGATGGGTCTTTGACCACCGGTCATGCTAATACCCCTCGGGATATGTTGTCCCGCTTAGAAACCATGGTCCTGATGGCCGGGATGGAGCTACCGGTAAGGGCTATTCGGGAGCAGATTTCTTCAGCGATCGACCTGATTGTCCAAACCAGTCGCCTGCGGGATGGCAGTCGCAAGATCGTGCAGATCACCGAGGTCCAGGGAATGGAAGGTGATGTAATTACTCTGCAGGATATTTTCAGTTTTGAGCAGCAGGGTGTTGATGAAGATGGGAAGATCCAGGGTCGTTTCTATGCCACGGGAATTCGCCCGAGATTCATGGATCGATTGGAAACTGCCGGAGTCAGACTGGGGCCAGAGCTGTTCGGCAGCTATTAAGGAGGCGCCAGATAGGTGATTTGGGTGCTGATCAGTTTCATAGTTGTGACCGGTCTAGCTTATTTGCTTCTCAGTGCCCAACTTGATGAAGCTAGGCTAAAGCGGCGGCTGGAACGAGCCACTTTCAGTAGGATCTCGGCCGGTTTTGAGCCCTTACCGGAAACCCAGGGGGCTCCGGATAGCCCCGGATTTTGGCAAAGGTGGCAGGGGCGCTGGGGCAAGCTCATCTCGGTTGAGCCCGGTGGCGGCTTGGGATTGCGTTTGCATCGAGCGGGGATTCCCCTCAAGGAAGGTGAATTCTTGGCTTTTAATGCCTTTACCGCTTTGATTGCCAGCCTGCTAGGATTGATTCTCTCCCGAGCCCGGCTCATGCAAACACTGCTATTCTTGCTGGTGGGCCTCATCCTCCCTCAACTCTACCTTCTGCGCAAGGAAAAGGCCTCCATGGCGGCCCTCAGCGGTCAGATTGCCGATTCCCTGATCCTGATGGCTAATTCCCTGAGAGCCGGCCATAGTTTCCTGCAGTCCATGGAGATGGTGGCCCGGGAAATGGCCCCACCCATCTCCCGGGAATTCCGGCGGGCATTGCAGGAGATGAACCTGGGGATCCCTGTGGAGACTACTCTCATCGCCATGGGGGAGCGGGCCGGTAATGAGGATCTGGAACTGATGATTACCGCGGTACTCATTCAAAGGCAAGTGGGAGGCAATCTAGCGGAAATCCTGGATACCATAGCCGAAACCATCAGAGAAAGGGTGCGCATTCAAGGTGAGATCAAGACCCTAACCGCCCAGGGGCGCATTTCTGGTGTGATCATTTGCATATTACCCCTAGCGATCGGTGGCTTCATTGCGGTGATCAACCCCGGGTACCTAGATAGCCTGTTTAGTCATCCCTTAGGTAAGGTTATGATCGGGATCGGAATTGTCGGTCAGCTGTTGGGAATCTTCACTATCCGCAAGATCATTCAGATCGATGTTTAGGGAAGGATGGGTGGCATGTTGGCACTCTTTTTGGGGGCGATCGCCCTCAGTGTGGCTGTGGCGGTCTATCTTCTAGGTATTGCGATCTATGAGCCTAGAGAGCGGGTAGAACAGCGCCTAGACCAAGTTTTTAGGCGTTCTGCCCAGGTCGCCTCAGTACCGGTGCCGGAGGATCCCTTTTTACAGCGAGCGATCTTGCCATTGCTTACTAACATGAGCCGCTGGGTGATCAGAATCACCCCTATTGGGTGGCGCAACTCTTTGCGCCATAAACTCATCTTGGCCGGCAATCCCGGGGGTTTGGAGACCGGTCAGTTTCTCGCTCTTTATTCATTAACCATTATAGCTTTCACCCTCTCGCCCTTTCTGCTCACCCGGGGAACAGACCAACAGATGCTATTTGCTGCAGTAGGCCTGGGTTTTGGCCTACTCATCCCGGACTTCTGGCTCAAAGGGCGGATCCAAACCCGCCAGGGAGCCATGCGCAAGGCACTACCTTCCTTTCTCGATCTACTAACAGTCAGTGTCGAGGCAGGCCTGGGGTTTGATGCCGCCCTCGCTCGGGTGACCAGTCGGGAAGAGGGACCTTTAGCAGAGGAGTTTCAACGGGTATTGCAGGAAATTCGCATGGGTAAGCCTAGGCGTGATGCGCTGAAAGACTTGGGCAATCGCACCGAGGTGAAGGAGCTTTCCGGTTTTGTGGCTGCCTTGGTGCAGGCAGATCAACTCGGGGTGAGTATCGGCAATGTCCTTAGGGTACAGGCCCAGCAAATGCGTCGTTCCCGTCGCCAGAGGGCAGAGGAAGCGGCCATGAAGGCCCCCATCAAGATGCTTTTCCCTTTGGTTTTCTTTATCTTCCCCAGTCTGTTTATTGTGCTTTTGGGGCCGGCAGTGATTCAGATGGTTGAGACCTTTGGCCAGATGATGCGTTGATTCTGGGAACTAGGATGGGTTATTAATGCCGAAAAGAAGCTTGGTAATACAGAAAAAACTGAGAGTGTTAATCATGCTGGCTGCGGTGTGTCTGCAATTTGTGTTCCTGTCTTCCTTGGCAACCGCAGCCACGATAGTCTCTGGCAAGATCTCCGGCAGTGTCTGCTGGGTACCGGAAAGCAGCCCTTATATTGTCAGTGGAGATATTATCGTGGCTCGGGGAGCTACCCTGACTATTGCAGCCGGTACGGAAGTGCGCTTTCGCCGTTTTTCAAGCTCCCAGCCCTATAGTAACCGGGGTGTGCTGCGGGTTTTGGGGACTCTCAAGGTGGAAGGGACCAAGGAGAGCAGAGTCTATTTCGGCCTATTCGAGGATGGCGCCCTAGGTGATTGGGCCGGCATCTGGGTTGATGGGTACTATGGTGGCCGGGTGATCATGGAATATGCTGAAGTGGAAAAAGCCCAGCGAGGCATCTATGTCTCCGGCGGTAGTCCTGTGATCAAATATAGTCGCTTCAGCTCCAATCTGACCGGTATTTATCTGGAACAAACCACAGACTTCTGTCTGGAGGGTAATGTCCTAAGTGGCAATGACTATGGGCTCTATTTGGATAGCTCTCAAGGAACCGCCCAGAAAAACTCTGTGGTCAGCAACTCCTGGGGAATATACTCGTTCCTTTCCAAGGGTGTATCGACAACCCACAATGCCATCAAGAGTAATACTTTTGGGATTGCTCTCGATGGAGGTCTGCAGGATATTATTGAGTATAACGATTTTAGTATACGGAAGCCCAATGACTATGGGGTATATCTGATCAGGGGTAAACCAGCTCGGATTAACCATAACAATTTCTTCTATGATCCTGAGATAGTGGCGGATCCTAGCCGGGTCTTTTGGTATATCTGGAATAACGACAATGTCGGTGAAGTCAATGCCAGCCATAATTGGTGGGATACGGTGAGGCCCGAGATCATTGAAGCCTACATCATGGATCGGCGGGATCGCTCCTATTTGGGGTTAGTCAATTACTTACCTTTTGCCTCCGGCCCGATCAGTGGTACAGCGGATGACATCTCAGCTCCTGTGATTAGTATTAGCACCGTAAGCCCCTTTTCACCGGTGGCCTATGCAAAGGGTGAGGTATCGGCGCTGTATGTTACCTATACCCTATCTGAGACGGCTAAGCAACTTACAGCCAGACTGCGGGATAGCAACGGACTCATGGGCCCGGAGAATGCCGTGCTATGGAGCCGCACTTGGCGGGAGGAGAGTGAGCTGTTACGAGATGGACAGCATGCTTGGACATGGGATGGCCGTTTGGCCAATGGTGAGGTACTGGTCGATGGCATTTACCAACTGGAAATGATAGCCGAGGATAGGGAAGTGGCGGGTCTACTCAGTGAGGTAACTCGTGCTCGCCTGATCATAGATAGTATTCCTCCCATCCTCAAGATCCTGTTTCCCACTGATGGTTATACCCTGCATTCCAATCGCCTTACCATGAAGGGTACGTTGCAGGATGACAACTTGGTAGGCGGGTTCGTGGTAATCAGGGAAAGAAGCCTGGGGGAAAGTGTACGGGCCGGTCTGACCGGTAACACTTGGGAAGCTTTTATTCCCCGGCTGCGGGAAGGCCATAACCGACTGGAGGTAACTGGCTTCGATGGAGCCAGGAACAGCACTCAACAGGCAATATCCGTAAGTTTTGAGCCGGTATTGGATCTGCGGATTACTACCCCTACCAATAAGGATTCCCAGGTGATTAGAGGTACCATCAGAGAGCAGTTTGTGACTCAAGTTAGCCGGGTGGAGGTGAAGGTTGGCGATCAGTCCTATGCCACCAAGATAGAAAGCGACGGGTTTGAAACCTCAGTGGCAGTGCCGTTAACCTTGGGCGAAAATGATGTCCTGGCGATCGCTTACGATGTTTCGGGTCTTCCCTTTGGTGAAGTGGCGGCAGTGATCGAGTATGACCCATTGTATGATATCACGGTGACAAAAAGCTTCCCGGCGGGGCTGCAGATGGTTTCCGTGCCGATGACACCTTTTGACGATGAACCTACAGCCATTTTCGACTCATCTTTGGCCCGGTGGCAATTCTCGAAAGATACTGGTCCCGGGTATGCCTACGATGGAGAGGGACTAGATAGAGTGACTCCTTACCGTGGCTATTGGTGGAAACCGGCTGTCCCCCGAACTCGCCCGGCTAACGGGAAAGCCTATGATCCGGCTAAGGGCTTTCAATTTCCACTGGATGTAGGGTGGAACCAGATTGGTTGCCCTTTCTTACAGCCTGTTCAGTGGGAAAAGGCACAATTTGCCGTAGATCAGGGCCGTGCGCTTTCCTGGCAGGAGGCAGTCAGGGAAGGTTGGTTATCTCGGGGTCTTTGGACATACCGGGATGGTGGTTATGTACCTAGCACGACCCTGCAACCATGGTCCGGCTATTGGGTACTGGCCCATCGCCAACTCCAGGTCACAATTCCACCGGTGGCGACGGAGCAGGGCGATGAGAGTGCCTTGATAGCTGCTAAGGGTATGGCGGCATCGGCCCAAGCAGGCGGACTGGTGGCAGGCAGTAGCGGTATAGGTAATCCCCTGCCTTCGGGACCTAGTAGCTGGAACTTACAGCTATCCATATCCGCGGGTGGCATGCAGGATCGCTATAATTACCTGGGTGTAGCACCAGGGGCCAAAAGAGGTTTTGATCCAGAGTATGATCTGGAAAAACCTCCTCCTGTTCAGGGACCTACGATCTGGCTCGACCCTGGGCCGAGCCAGACACCAACTAAAGGCAAGGCGCTTAGCCCGACTGTGCTTGGAGATTCGTGGAATAAGGGGACTTCTGAAAATACCAATAGTAATGCAACACTCCCCACAGCTAGGCCGGAAGGGTTACGCTTGGCAGCTGATTACCGCAGATTGGATGAACAACTGGTGTGGGATGTTTTTATCGACACAGGGTCCCAGACTGAAGACATTACGCTTGCTTGGATTGGTAATTGGGATCCGACCTGTTGGCAACTTACTTTGCTTGATGTATCCACTAATAGCCAGCTACCTTTGCCAAGTTGCGGGACCCGTACTCTCAGCCTGGCTCCAGGTGAGACTAAGCACCTAAAGGTACAGGCCACCTCCCTGGGCGGCAGTCTATCGCTTCAGGATGTATGGCCATATCCTAATCCTTGGAATATGGTTCAGCCTCTGAAGCTGGGATTTACCCTTAACCAATCGGCATTGGTAGAAGCCCGCATTTATGATCTAGCCGGTAATCTGGTACGGATCCTGCCGACAGAGAAAAAAACGGCCGGTCGACATTATCTGCTTTGGGATGGCCGCAATGGCCGGGGTCGAATCGCGGCCAACGGCCTGTATTTCTTCCAACTTACAGCTCGTCCCGCAAACGGTGGCAAGACTGTCACGGCCCAAGGAAGGCTGGCCATCCTGCGATGAAGGGAAGGATACCATGAAAGAAGGCAGGAAGCTTTTCTATATAGGGCTAGTTGTCTTGCTTGTCGCCGTGTCCGGCTGCTCGGGAGGCAGCAAGGGTGGAGGGACCGGCCTCACCAGCCTTGCCGGGAAAGTGGATTACTATGACCTAATGGGCCAGCCGGCAGCACCAAAGAGCATCATAGTGGGGGTTACCGGTACGAATACCTGGGATACCGCAGTAGATGAGTCTACCGGAGCCTACAGAATTGAAGATATCCCAGCGGGATCTTATCAGGTGGTGGTCAAACAGGTATCGAGCTTACCGCCTGATACTACCTTTCTGATGGAGCCACCGAGGGGATTGAGTGTGGAGCTCAAAGCCCGGATTCCCATGATTGGTGTTGATCTTAAGATCATAGCGATGCCGGGACTGCCGAACCTTTAGGATATGTGTAAAGGAGAAGTGATCATGAGTCGGTGCGTAACGGTAATTAACCAGACCCGGGGGATTACCTTGGGTGAGCAAGTGGGCAAAGCCGATTCCTTTTGGACCAGAGCCAAAGGGCTTTTAGGTAAGCGAAGCCTGGCCCCGGGAGAGGGCCTTTTGCTCTACCCCTGCCGGGGGATTCATAGTTATGGCATGCGTTTTGATTTTGATGCAGTCTATCTGGACCGGCAACAGAGCGTGATCCATATTATAGAGAGGATGCCACCTCACCACTCCGGCCCTATACTAAAAGAAGCCCACGCGGTGCTGGAGCTTCCCGCCGGCACCATAGGGGCGACAGGGACAGCAATTGGTGATCAGCTGATCATCAGCTAGGGAACCAATCCCCCCACCCTGGAATAGGATGGAGTAAGCGGCAGAAGGGGCGGGGGACTACCTATGGAAAAGGTGCGGAAATGCAAAGATATCGGTGAAGCCGGCAAGTCTCTGCAGGATAGTGGGTACAAACACGGGTTCCCCGTCGGTCTCACTCCCCGCGAGGTGGAGGTCCTAGCCCTGATTGCCACCGGTATGACCAATACTGAGATCGCTGAATGCTTGTTTATTAGCCCCCACACGGTCAAGAACCATGTCACCAACATCTATAAGAAACTAAAGGTGGAAGACCGAACTCAGATCGCCCTCTGGGCCATTGCCTGCGGATTGGCCGGCGAGACCTTGCCCGAGTGAGTATCTCAATCCTTCCCAGAGACACAGGTCAAGCCCCAAGCCTGTTTGCCTTCCCGAATCCTCTTAATGACCGATCTGCTTACGTGCCTTTGGGATTGCTATAGCGATCCTAAAGGTTCTTCTACTATACTGAGCAAATCTCCACGAACAAGCAAAAACGTCCTGATTGGCAAGGTTTATGCCAAGATCTGAGATATGCTGCAAAATAATGGCAGGAGCGTAGAGTTCCATGGCGAATATTCCGGATGTTTGGAGCTTTGCTTCCCTGGGGCTGCGATCTAGCGGGGTTCGGGCCCCGTGTTCAAGATGCGGCTTTGGAGGAGCTACCTGGGTGAAGGAGGGATTTCCGGATGAAATCGATCAGAGCACGGATAATGTTGTTGTTTGGAGTTTCTATGATAGTGCTTCTGTCTGTGTTAGGAGTTTTGCTGTACTTGGACCTCAGTAGGACTATAATTCCCCTGACTGAAGATATGAGCGGGAAAATTGTAGAAGCTCGGAGCCAAGAGGTGAGCAACTGGCTGGAGGGGCATGTAGATCAGGTGCGACTTATCGCTACCCAAGATATTTTTCGAGAGTGGGATATACCAGCCATGGAGCGATACTTAGATCAGCATCGGCAGTTTCTCAATCCGGTCCATGAGATGATTTTCTTCGCCGATACCACCGGGCAGTACTACACAACTGGTGGACATAGAGGCAGTATTGGCCACCGCGACTATTTCAAGGAGATCATGAAGGGTGGCAGAGATCATGTAATCAGTAGTGCCATGATCTCCAATTCTACCTCTAATCCAATCATCACTATAGCCTATGCGGTCAAAGACGATTATGGTCGCATCAAAGGTATAGCAGCCGCCACAGTAGAGTTGAGTACCCTCAGCCAAATCGCTATGGATACTAAACTTGCCCGTACAGGCTACGGATTCATAATTGATGGGACAGGCTTGGTTGTCGCTCATCCTGACCAAAGCGTTACGATGAACATGAACCTGCTTAAAGCCGATGAGCAGGGATACAAAGGAATGGGCGATGTGGCCAAAGCCCTGATACAAGGGCAGAGAGGTATCAAGCGTGTTGTTCAGCCCCATGGCTCAGATAGCATCAACGTCTACGCCCCGATTCCGGGAACCGATGGTTTCGGTTTAGGTGTTACCGTTCCCGCCCAGGAGCTGCTGGAGACTGCACATAATGTGATGAGAAATACAGTGATTCTGCTGATTGTGATAGGAGGTCTGATGCTGGTTGTTGCCTATTTCCTCGCCGAATCGATATCCCGACCCGTGGTCCGCTTGGCGACGGATATCGAGACAGTCGCTGGCGGAGATCTCACAGTTCAGGTTGATCTTAAGAACAAAGACGAGCTAGGGCGAATGGCAAATGCCTTTAACCGTATGGGCGAGGGACTGAACTCTATGGTTCGAGAGATCAAGGAGGTAGCAGACCAGACTTCTGCTTCAAGCCAACAACTATCAGCAGCCAGCGAAGAGAGCGCCGCTGCTTCGGAAGAAGTAGCAGCAACCACTGGGCAACTAGCCAGTGCAATAGAACACGTTGCTGAGAACGCCGGAGGCATGGCAAAGGAAGCGGAGTCTATCAAAGTCCTATCAGATAGAGGAAAAGAGCAGATGTTGCTGACTGGTCAGAGCATGGAAAGTATACAGCAGTCTGCGGATCAATCCAGGCAAGTAATGCATGAACTGACTGAGGCTATTGATCGGATAGACTCTATAGTCAATCTCATATCTGATGTTGCCGAGCAAACAAACCTGTTGGCTCTAAACGCTGCCATTGAAGCAGCAAGGGCGGGGGAGTATGGCAGAGGGTTTGCTGTAGTAGCCGAGGAAGTCAGAAAGCTAGCTGAAATGACGCAGGGGTCCATTATCAATATTCGGGAGATCGTCGATGCCATAGGTGATGAGACTCGTCAGGCCGTCGCAGTTTTTGATGCCAGCAATGTGGAGATTGATGAGGGCGTAAAGGGACTATCCCGAACTCAAGCAGCCTTCGATGATATCATCGAACGGATAGATGCAGTTGTACCCCTCATCCATCAGGTGGCTAAGGCCAGCCAAGAAGTCCGGGAAGGGAGTGTGGGAATAGCTGCATCCAGCCAGGAGCAGTCTGCTACGATGGAGGAGATCGCAAGCACAGCCCAGTCCCTGGCGAGTTTGAGTGAGACGTTGCAGTCCCTGATTGCAAATTTCAAGGTGTGACGAGGTTGTCCCAATACCCGTCCTCTGGAGAACCTATAGCAGGACTTGCCGATGATGGTAAGGAACAATGCAGTTAGGTTGGTTGATCCGGGGGGAGAAGTGTGTTGGACCTAGAGAGCTTGGAAGGGACCGTTGAACGCATCACTTTTCGAAATGAGGAGAATCTCTATACAGTAGCGCGGCTAACGGTTGAGGGTGTGGGGGAGCCGGTTACTGCTGTGGGGAGGTTTATCTCGATCCATGCGGGGGAGAGCTTTAGATTGCGGGGCGAGTGGACAACCCACCCCCTGTATGGCCGTCAGTTTCAAGTAGAGGAAGCAGAGCCATTAATGCCGGCCACGATCGAGGGGATCAAGAATTACCTGGCATCAGGTTTGATTAAAGGTGTAGGACCGGCCACCGCAGATAAACTAGTGGTGGCCTTTGGTTTGGAGACCCTGGAGGTCATAGATAAGGAGCCAGAACGCCTGCTGGAAGTAGAAGGAATTGGTCCGGTCAAGGCCGAGGCCATTCGGACGGGACTGGCGGAGCAACAGGATATTCAAAATGTTATGGTTTTCCTGCAAGGGCAAGGGATTAGCACGGCATATGCCAACAGGATCTATCGCCGCTATCGGCAGGATTCGATTGCTGTCTTAAAGCAAAATCCCTATCGCTTAGCTGATGAGGTGACTGGGATTGGCTTTCGCATAGCTGATCGTATTGCTGGTAATCTCGGTATCGCCACCGAGGCACCTGAGCGGATCCGGGCTGGGATCAAGTATACCCTGGAACAGGGATTGGAAGAAGGGCATGTGTTTTTACCCGAAGAGGAGCTAATCGAAAAGGCTGGTGGAATCCTGGAGTTATCACCGGATTTAGTTAGGAGCGAACTACAGGCTCTGCTTAAAGCTGGAACTGTCAATATTGATACCATTGGGGGAGAAGAGGTAGTTTATCTGCCTTTCCTGCAGACCATCGAAGAAGAGATTGCCCGGCGCCTTCGGGAGTGGGTGCAGTCAGCTGCAACTCAAGATAAGTTGCAGCTGGATCTTTTGCCCTTACTGAGAGACATGGAAGCCAAGGCAGGGATCAAGCTTGCAGACCAGCAGAGGGAAGCGGTGCTGGAGGCGTGTCAAAAGCCCTTGCTAATCATTACCGGGGGACCGGGTACAGGCAAGACCACTATAGTCCGTGTTATCCTGGACATGTATGATGCATGGGGATGGAAGACCTTACTGGCTTCACCGACCGGCCGGGCTGCCAAACGCCTGGCAGAAACCACAGGTCGCAGAGCCCAAACCATTCATCGGCTGCTGGAGTTTGGCCATGAAGCGGGTATGGGCCTACATTTCCGCCGAAATGCCGACAATCCCCTCAAAGCTGATGCTGTGATCATAGATGAGGTCTCCATGGTGGACCTACGCCTGTTTCACCATCTTCTGCAGGCTATCGCTCCGGACACCAGACTGATACTGGTAGGTGATGCCGATCAGTTGCCACCGGTAGGTCCCGGTCAACCCTTAAGTGACATGCTCAAAGCAGGGATCGTACCTAGTGTCCGTTTGACTGAGGTGTTTCGCCAGGCAGAGACCAGCCTGATTGTGACTAACGCCCACATAATTAACCGAGGAGAATTTCCCCGACTTAACTCTCCCCAGGGAGACTTCTTTTTGATCGAGGAAAAGGAAACAGCCAATATTGCCGGGTTAGTGGTGGATCTGGTCAAACATCGATTGCCCTCTCACTATGGCTTCGATCCCATGGAAGATATCCAAGTGCTATCTCCCTTACGAAGAACCAAAGCAGGGACAGAAACCCTAAATACACATCTGCAAGCTGCCCTAAACCCTGCTCGGCCCGACAGAGAGGAAATCAACTTCGGTAACCACATCTTCCGTGTTGGAGATAAGGTAATGCAGACTGAAAACGACTACGACAAGCAGGTCTTCAATGGCGATATGGGTCGAATAGTATCTTTGGACAGGGAAGAACAGCATCTGATCATCGAATTCACAGATGCAGAGGGCACCCGCTATGTGGCTTACCAGAGGAGCGATTGGGATGAGCTGGAGCTCTCCTATGCCATATCGGTACACAAGAGCCAGGGAAGCGAGTATCCGGTGGTGGTTATGCCTTTGGCCTGGACCTTGCCTACCCTGATGAACCGCAACCTGCTTTATACAGCCATCACCCGGGCCAAGCGCTTAGTTGTCTTGGTAGGAGAAAGGCGGGCTCTGGCTGTGTACGTACGGCAGGTGAGAGGCAGGGAGCGTTATACCGGTCTGGTGGAGAGGCTGGTAGTCGAGATGTAAGTGGTGGTATAATTTGGTGCAGCTCGGAAAGGTCTGTATCCGTTGGCAACGCTGCTATAGCTTGGATAACCGCGGCTGGAGCAGCTCATAGTGTCTCATCCTCCAGAGGGCACTACAGGCCTTGCAGGGAAATGCTTGTCCGTTCATGAAGTACTTTCATCCACGAGGGACTCTCCTTTCCAGAATGCTACTCCTAGTGGCTTGGAGATTGAGTCCCTCGTTTTCTCTTTTCACCTGCTTCATGCGAAATACCCATTTCGTCTCAACATCCATGCCTCAACTCTTTAACCTTCGCGAAAACCCGAAAACTCCTGACTCATACTTCCAGAGATCAGAAACTGCGTCAGTATTAGTCCTTTCCCACCAAACTAAAAACTCAATCATTAAGGCAGGGATTCTTTACCGAAATTAGAAGTATATGAGCACATGACAAATGTAAACTAACAAATGTAGGTGAGATTAATGGATGGGCAGCTTATATCGCAAGTAGCTGACGACCTGCACCGCGAATTGCAGCAGGTAGAGAAGTGTATTGAAGTAATTCGGCGGGACTCATTTCGTGAAGTTCTTATGTTCTTGGCTAAAGCAAAGGGCAGGATCTTTGTTACCGGTGTTGGCACATCTGGATCTGTAGCTCGAAGAACCGCTCATCTTCTTACGTGCTGCGGGGTTCCTGCCCTGTTTATCCATCCAACTGATGCAATCCATGGTGGCAGTGGAGTGATTCTGCCGGAAGACGTGATAGTAGCGTATTCAAAAGGTGGCAAGTCCAGTGAAATCAACAACTTTCTTAAGGTAGCGGTTGAACGAGGAGCTGCCATTATCGGTCTCACTGAAGACTGCAATTCAGAGTTTGGGCAAATCTGTGACTATATGCTTGAATACACCATTGACCCCGAATCGGAACCTTTCGGTATGATTGCTACCACCTCTTCCCTCTTTGTCTCAGTATTAAGTGATGCTTTATGTATAGGCTTACTGCGGTTACGAGGATATACGAAGGACCAATTCGCTACGACACACCCCGGGGGTAAGGTCGGTGAGATAATCAAGAGGGCAGATGGAGGAACGGAGGTAGATGCCACATGACCTTTCTAGGACTCGACCTTGGAACTACCGGTTGTAAAGCTACGATTTTCTCCGAAACGGGTGAGATTCGCAGCTACGCCTATAAAGAATACCCAGTATCTTCACCCAGACCGGGTTGGGCAGAGCAAGACCCCATTATTGTTTGGGATACTACCAGAGAAGTCTTGCGCAAGGTGTCCCAGAGTCGGACCATAGCGGAACCCATATCTGCCTTGAGCATCTCCACTCAAGGAGAGGCTGTAATGCCAGTGGATGAAAACGGGAATCCCTTACGCGACTGCATACTGGGCATGGATATGAGAGCAATTGATGAAGCCATATGGCTCAACGAGACCATTGGCGGTGACCGGCTATTTGCACTAACGGGCGTACATCCACACCCCATAACTACCCTGGCCAAGATCCTCTGGATTAAGCGAAATGAACCGAGTGTGTTTCACAGAGCGGTGCGGTTTCTGCTCTATGAGGAGTATATCTTCAACAAGCTGGGTGGGGTCTATGCTACAGATACGACCACTGCCGCACGGACGATGATGTTTGATATAAACAAGTGCTGCTGGAGCGATGAAATTCTGGAAGCAGTAGATCTTGATTCTTCTAGGCTGGCAACCGTGTTTTCCCCCGGCCAACCAGTTGGTACGATCCTCCCAGAAGTAGCCGATGAGCTTTGTCTGAATCATGGCATAGTGCTTGTAGCCGGGGGGCATGACGTGGAATGCGCCACTCTCGGCGCGGGTGGAAATGTTCCAGGGGTTGTGGTCAATGTACATGGTACCGCTGATATTCTGGCAAGTGCTATTAAACCCTTCAGTATCGGCAAGGATCTAGCTGAAAAAGGGTTCTGCAGACATCCGCATGTTGTCGAGGGAATGCATATGGCACAATCTTTGAATCAGTCCGGAGGCTTATTCCTGCAATGGTTTCGAGATAATTTCAGAGACGAGACACGCCAAACCGGTAAGGGTTTCTACGATGAAATGATGGATCGACTCCCAAATGCACCTGCTAGTGTCATGGTACTTCCTCATCTTGTAGGTTCGGTTACGCCATGGCCGGATCCAAGATCCCGGGCGGCGATCTTGGGCTTAACCCTCCATGCTTCAAAGGAAGAGATTTTCCATGGCATCGTTGACAGCGTAGCATATGACTTAAGAAACAATCTTGAAATCATGGAAAAAGGCGGAGTTCAGTGCGATGAGGTTCGAATGGTAGGTGGTGGCGCCAAATCGGAGTACTGGATTCAGCTAAAAGCAACAGTCTTGAAAAGTCCAATCTATACTCTGCGGATTCGTGAAGCATCATGCTTAGGAGCCGCTATTCTAGCTGCTGTGGGCTTTGGTGCCTACAAGTGCACCGCTGATTTTGTGAAAGAAGCTGTCAGTGTGGATAGGGAGTTTCTCCCTGACAGAGACTTATATAGAGAATATGACAGAAGATACAAGATTTACCGTGAGCTTTATGGCTCCGTAACGCCTATTCACCATAGACTAGCCGCTTTGTGAGGTATGAGTAATGCGACCTTGTTCCGGACGAGGGAGTCCACTTGATGCAAAAACCCTCAAGGTCTTGTGGGCCTTCACTGAAGGGAAGAGGCTTCGCTTAGGTGTCACCTCCACCGATACTTACGGTTGCTGCCCGGAATGTGGAGCAAGGACAGATAGTATGCACGACGTCTACATTCAGACGGTAATAGACCGCCCCATCGACAATTACTTGGTGGAGCTAGACATTATCAAGAGGCGCTGGAAATGCACCAATCGAGACTGCTGGGTAGTGACCTTTGGTGAGTCAATTGAGGGAGTAAGGCCAAGAAGTCGTTATACGGAAGCTTTTCGAGACTTCTCTCGGGACCTGAGTGATCAACTTGGGTACGCTGGGGCGATTGAGTACCTGCAATCGAACTACGATTTGAAGACTAGCATTGCAACTGTCTTCTATGCCAGTCTCTGAGGCAGGCTCAACACTACATTTATATTATGGAGAGAAAACGTGTTGGATAGAAAACTGATGGTTCAGGTTGCAAAACTTTATTATGAGCAGGGGCTAACGCAACAGGAGATCGGGAAGATAATCGGAGTATCTCGAGTCACCGTTAGCGCTATTCTTAAGGAAAGTCGCAAGCGGGGCATTGTGAACATCCAGATCATTGAGAAAGAGCCCAGCTCTGAAAGCGAAATGGAAGTGAAGCTGAAGGAGCGGTTTGGGCTCAAACAGGCAGTGGTGGTTCAATGTCCTCCAGGCCCTGATGAGCTTATAGTAAAGGGTGTTGCCATGGCAGGAGCTCGGCTGCTCGAAGAGATTTTACGCGAAGGCGATACCTTGGGATGTTCATGGGGGCGGACTCTACTTCAAGTCGCGGAAATGCTTCATCCCCAGGACAAGCATGTGAATGTTGTCCAGTTGAATGGGGGACTTGGTTGCATATCAAATGACGCTTCACCCAGCGAATTGGCACGACACATAGCCCAGACGTTTGGGGGGTCCTATTACTACCTTCACGCCCCTGGCATCGTGGAAAATGCCTCTATTAGGAATGCTTTGTTAACTGATAGGTCGATCAGGGGAACACTGGAACGCATCAGGTCAGTCCGGGTTGCCGCTTGCGGGATTGGGTCATTCGTGAATTCATCTCTTGCGCAATTCGGCTACCTACCTACTGACTTTATGGAGAGTCTGCGAGCTAAGGGAATTGTCGGTGACATATGTCTAAGGTTTTTTGACATTGAGGGGCAAATACATGATGTCCTGGGAGACCGAATCATCGGTATCACTCCAGCGGATCTGGAAGCCGTAGAGATCGTCATTGGTATTGCAGGAGGCACCTCGAAAGTCGAGGCTATCGCCGGCGCTCTTCGAACCGGCCTCTTAGACATATGCGTGACCGATACCCAAACCGCTCAAAGTGTACTATCACTTGGCGAAGGTTAATTGCTTCAGGTGTTAGTACTGTAAAGGAGGTGTTAGGTGGGATACCTGCTATGTTCGCAGTCTAGGTAAACCAAGGAGTAGAAGTAAACAATAGGAGGTAAGCAGATGAAACGCGTTATTTTGGTTGCATTGATAGCTTCTCTCGTTCTATCCCTAAATGTAATGGAAGTCGCTGCATTCGACAAATCCAGTGATATCAAGGTTGCCTGGATTGGAAAAACCCTAAACAACCCATGGTGGGTTCATGCTTATGACCTTGCCAGGGCTGAAGCGGCGAAGCTCGGAATCGATCTGATTAGCTATTTGCCAGAAGAAGAAGTTGACTTGGAGAAGCAAATTTCGATGATAGAGGCTGCTATACAGCAGAACGTTCACGCAATAGTGATTTCGGCTTCCAGTGGCGAAGGTGTGATTCCCGCTCTCAAGAAGGCAAACGAAGCTGGGATTACCGTTATCAACTTCGACACAGCGGTAGCGGATCAGTCACTCGTTAAGGCTTTCATTTGTACAGATAACGAAACTCAAGCATATCGAGCTGGAAAGTATATGTGTGAGAAACTTGGTGGCAAAGGTGAGGTTGCACTCCTTGAGGGTCTTCTGACTCAATCCACAGGTGTTGAAAGAAAAGCTGGATTCATGAAGGCCTGTGCTGAGTATCCTGAGATCAAGGTAGTAGCCACTGCTCCTGCTGAATGGCGTTCAGACCTGGCCATGGATGCAACTGTCAATATGCTGACAGCCCATCCAAACATTAAAGGCATTTTTGCCAGCAATGACCAAATGGCCGTCGGGATGGTAAATGGTGTTTACGCAGTTGGTAAGGATCCTAAAGATATGATCCTTATCGGTTTCGATGGAATTCTTGATGCTGTTGAGCTTCTGGACAATGGTGAACTCAGTGCTTTCATCGCAGTACCAACCCTTGAGCTAGGTGAAATGCCGGTTCGTCTTGCAGTAGCCAGCGTTATTCATCCTGAGTATGAGTACGAAAGGATTATGTATGGTCATGCATCATTGGTAACTCGCTCATTTGAGGAAGGATTTAGTGACGAGTCACTCGCCGAATATGCGGCCAGGGTATTCCCGCTACGAGGGGTTAATAAGAAAGGATATTGATCGTCTGTACAAGGATACGGGTGCTGACCTTGCGGGCCAGCACCCAGTCTTTTCAGGAGGATTCATTATATGGCACCAAAACCGTTATGTTTTCAAATGAATCATATTAGCAAGAGGTATCCGGGAGTACAGGCCCTAGATGACGTTACGTTTTCTGTAAAAGCAGGGGAAGTACATGCTTTGGTAGGCCAGAATGGTGCGGGGAAGTCCACCCTAGTGAAAATACTGAGCGGAGTCGTTCAAGCTGATAGCGGTGAAATCATCCTTGAGGGTAGGGATGTCACCATCTCCAGCCCTCGGGAGGCTCAAGCTCAAGGGGTCGGGATCGTTCACCAGGAATTCAGTCAGGCGCCGCACATGACAGTTGCAGAGAACATTTTTCTAGGCAGGGAATTGGCAAGAGACGAAGGATTACTGAGATTAGTCAGATTCGATGAAATGGAACGCAAAGTCCAGGCCTGTCTCAAGGAGTTGGGGGTGAGTATTGCTCCAGGTGCTACGGTTGGCTCTCTATCAGTATCCGAACAACAGATAGTGGAGATTGCCAAGGTAGTTTCATTTGAGGCGAAAATCGTCATAATGGATGAGCCTACGGCAGCATTAAGTCAGCAAGAGATTGCCAGGCTCTTTGCAATAATTAGGCGACTCAAATCTAATGGAGTATCCGTGGTATATATTTCGCACCGCTTGGACGAGGTCTTCGAAATTGCGGACACTGTTACAGTGCTTAAGGATGGCAAAAAAGTCGTTACTTTGAATGTAGCCGATACGGATGTAGAAACACTGATAACGTTAATGGTGGGCTATGAGCCTAAAGAGTCTGCGTATGAAACTATCTCAAGTAAGAAAAATCCGTTTCTAGAGTTAAGAGATATTTCAGACGGGAGAATGCTCAAGGGAGTTGACCTGGTCGTCTACGAGGGGGAGATCTTGGGAATATTCGGGGCTGTTGGTGCTGGCAAAAGTGAGCTTGCCCGAGCCATCTTTGGAGCTAATGAATGTGAAGGCTCTATAGAGATGTATGGACAGGAGATCAACCCGAGATGTCCCATTGACGCCATCGAGTTAGGGATAGGCTACCTACCCGAAGATAGGAAAAATCACGGTCTGAACCTAGGTCTGCCTGTACTTCATAATGTAACACTTCCCTCTCTTTCCAAAGTCACGAGATTCGGTATAGTAAACGCTC
>JAAZLW010000143.1 GCA_012799135.1 Bacillota bacterium
GCGCCCTTTGACGCTAATATCGTGATTGGTGGAGAATTCTTCGAAGTCTCTGGCACCATGACAATAGATTTCATCAAACATGAGAAGGCTTGGTCAGTAAGGAGTATCAGGGTTATGCCCATCTTCTAGACAAGACACAGGAAACTGGTCAGGTATGGCAGAGTTTATTAATTACGCGCGAGGGGCAGAAAGGTTTGTAAACATGGCTGACTTCTTTCTAGGAATCACATTACCGGAGGACTTCACTGAAGAAGTGGAGAGCCTGCGACGTCGCTTTGCTGCTCCCAGGACGCGACCTCATATTACCCTTATACCGCCCTTTAAGTGGTCCGGATCTGACCAAGATTTGGAGACGGTCATTCATGATAGTCTCCAGGGGTGCTCACCCTTCAAAATGACATGTAAGGGCCTGGGTCGCTTTGGGCGGGCTGTGATCTTTATAGATGTAGTCGCCTCTCCCGAGCTTATGGCCCTCTATAGTAAGCTCAAGGAAGGACTTAGCCAAGAAGGAATAGGCGATCGAGGCAAGGATCGCCCCTATCACCCACATATTACCCTGGCAACGCGGCTATCGTCGGGAGAGTTTCATCAGTATGTGGAAGAGCTTGGCGATTACTTGCCAACAAGAGACTTTCTTTGCCGAGAAGTAGCCCTCTTTAAGATGCAGACCCAGGGGCGCTTTCGGCGTTGGCAGGTTGCCAAAAAAGTAGAGTTAGGGTAGGAGCTTTCCTGCACTGTGGTAAGGTAGTCTGTACGGGGCACATAGGTTATTACGGACCCAGGTCCCGCCCGGCTGCTGCCTCCGATTCGGCGAGGAACTGACTGATGCGGGAAGAAAGTATGCCTAAAGCCACCATATTTTGACCACCATGGGGAATGATGATATCAGCATACCTTTTCGATGGCTCTACGAAGGCATCATGCATCGGTTTGACGGTCTCCAGATACTGTCGGTAAACGGAGTCTAAGGTGCGACCCCTTTCCGCGATATCCCGGACCATGCGGCGCAGTACCCTAACATCGGGGTCAGTGTCCACATATACCTTAATATCGAATAGCTCTCGGAGTGGGGCTTCAGCCAATACTACGATCCCCTCCACAATCACTACCTGTCTCGGTTGTATAGTAGTGGTGTGTTCCATCCGCAAATGGGTGGTGAAATCATAGGTAGGAAGCTCAATGGGCTGACTCGCCCTGAGCTGGCGCAAGTGTGTGACTAATAGGTCTGTCTCGAAAGCATCGGGGTGATCATAGTTTAGACGGCTGCGTTCTTCGAAAGAGACGTGGGGTAGATGCCGGTAATAACAGTCGTGCGGTATAACTACAGACGTGGTTGAACCGAGTCGGTCAGATAAGGCTCTGGCCAGAGTTGTCTTGCCGGAACCGGTACCACCGGCGATCCCTATAAACAGCATGAGGGTGGCCTCCTAACGGCGAAGAAATGAAGGGCGACGGTGCAATCCCCCAAGCGATATTCGCCGTATGTTGGTGGCATCCTCTAAGCCGATTAGTCTTTTGACAGCAGAATGCCTGCATGTTAGCATACAAGTAAGCATGTTATCAGTATCAGTGAAGGAGTGGGCCATATGGTTAGGACCCAAGTGCAGCTAACCGAAGATCAGGTAAGAGCCCTGAAGAGACTGGCACTCGAGCAGAATACGTCCATGGCCGAGATAATCAGAAGGAGCGTGGACGCGTACCTGAAAACAAACCAATTCTCAAGTAACGAAGAGAAAGTGGCTAGAGCCAAGGCTGCTGCAGGAAGATTTCGTTCGGGGCTGGGAGATATCTCAGAAAGGCATGATCACTATCTGGGAGATGCTTTTCAGTGATAAGTGTCTATGTCGATACTTCAGCTCTGTTTGCACTAATGGATGCTGATGATTGCTTTCATCCTGATGCGAAAAAGACGTGGGATGATTTGCTCGACCATGGGCATGAATTGGTCACCACCAACTATGTTTTGGTGGAGATATATGCTCTCCTTCAACAGAGACTTGGGTTAGAAGCTGTACGGGTCTTCCATCATGATCTGTACCCAATCTTACATGTGATCTGGGTAGAACGGGATTGTCATCACGAAGCTATGGCTACTTTGCTGGCCCTGAATCGGCGTAAGCTTAGCCTTGTCGATTGCTTGAGCTTTATTGCCATGCGCAGCCATCACATAGATACCGTGTTTACCTTTGACAGGCACTTCATGGAGCAGGGATTTATATCTTTGCCTATTAGCCATGCCAGTCAAGTTGACCTCATACATGAAAAGCAGGACTAGAGGGAATGCCGAAAGGAAAACGCCAAAAGGAAGGAGTATGGCAATGCAAACATACAGTTTCTTTATGCCAACGAAAATAATCCACGGAGAAAAGGAGCTGCTAACCCAGGCCCAACAGCTAACACGATTCGGAGGCAAGTGCCTCTTGGTTACGGGGAAGAACTCTGCTAGGGTGAGTGGCGCTCTCGATGATGCCATCAAGGCTCTCAAATCCCAGGGCATCAAATATGAGCATTTCGATAGGGTGGAGAGTAACCCATCCTTGGCGAACGTGGCTGCCGGTGGTGAGGTGGCCAGGCAGTATGAACCGGATTTCATCTTAGCCATCGGCGGGGGGTCTCCACTAGATGCAGCTAAGGCCATTGCTACTTTAGCAACCAATCAGATCAGTCCGGAGGAGCTCTACTCCAATGAGTTCGCCCACACCCCTTTGCCCATCATTGCCATACCGACAACCGCGGGAACCGGCAGTGAAGTGACACCATACTCGATACTGACCATTCCGGCAGCAGAGACCAAGAGATCTTTCTCTGTACCGGAGCTATTCCCGAAAATAGCCTTTTTGGACCGGCGCTATACAGAGAGATTGCCAGTCTCCATCACCAGGGATACAGCGGTGGATGCGCTATCACATCTGGTTGAAGGCTACCTGTCCCGGCGGGCTATAGGTACCAGTGATATCTTTGCCGAGCGGGGTATCCGGTTATGGGCCCAGTGCATCACTGCTCTGAGGGAAGGTGAGTTCAGTCCCGAAGATCGAGACCGGCTCTTAGTGGCATCGACATTGGGAGGTATCACTATCTCTCATACCGGTACTACCTTTGTCCATTCACTGGGTTACTCTCTTACTTACTATCATGATATACCTCACGGTAGAGCTAATGGGATGCTGATGGGTGAGTATTTGCGCTATACACAGGAGTATGCACCTCAGCGGGTCAGCAATGTGCTGAGCTGGCTGGGACTAGCCGATATCAGTGAGTTTGCTGCTATAGTCAAGGAGCTATCTGGATCTGTAGTAGAACTCACGGACCAAGAAATCAAGGCTTACGCGGCCAAGGCCATGGGAAGCCGGAATGTCGGTTACTCACAAGGTGAGGTAACAGAAGCTGTGCTTCAAAAGGTCCTGCGCAACTCTTGACAGATATTGTCTGTGGATTTTCTGTTGGAATAAACGCCAACCC
>JAAZLW010000144.1 GCA_012799135.1 Bacillota bacterium
ATATCCGCGATGGCACCAAACCCCGCCTGGTCCCTATTGATAAACGAGCCTCCGGGCATACCCCGACGCCTGCCGCCACCGGTCTCCACATAGTAGATCTTCCCAAGAATTCCAGATTGGACCAGATCGCGAATCGCTTGCATATTAGGGTCATAGCGAGGCTGAAATCCAATACTCAGGATCCTATTTGCCTTTTTCGCCGCTCTGGCCATAGCAACGGCTTCATCCAGAGTAACACTCATTGGTTTTTCACAGAGGACGTGTTTGCCCGTTTCTAAGCAATCAATGGTAATAGAAGCATGAGAGGCATTGGGAGTAGATACACTAATGGCATCGAGCTCTAGTTCCTCCAGCATGTCCTGGTAGCAGACATAAGTCTTGGCTTTGGCAAAACCCTCTCGCTCACCATAGGCAGCAGCCTTCCCTGAGACAATATCGCAGAGCCCGACCACTTCCGCTTCTGGGATCTCGCGATAAGCACGGGCATAGGCTCCGGCAATACCACCAGTCCCGATAATACCGACACGAATGGGATCTTTTGACATGTATACAGCTCCTTTCCAAATCATTCCTATGAATTATCTGTTCAGTCGCAAAAACATGTCTATGATCCCTAATTCTGTCCTTTTCGGGATTTCCCTTTTGCCTGGCATCAAACGTTCGCTAAGGTTGTTGGGTGGCTCCAGTCCCATCGCCTACCCCCTTGTACTGACTCGCCTTAGAAAGTAGCGGCCACAAGTCAACTCCCAATCTCCCTGGGGTTATACAACCAAGCAAGACCGGCCGAAAGGCACCGGTGGCATTTGGTACATTGGTGGCACGACCCCGGATGGTCTCATATGCCAATACAGCGAAGGCGATCGCCTCCTTGGCATCACTGGATATTCCGTATGCCTCCACAGGAATTACCGGTATCGGTGCGATCCCATCCTTAACCATGTTGATCAAGACTGGATTAGAAGCACCGCCACCACTTACAATTAGCTCATCGATATCGCCATGGGATCTGGCAATTTGCTCTAGGTGCTGCACAATCGCCTGAGCAGTAAACGCGGTAGCAGTGGCTACCATGTCTGCGTCTGATACTCCCCGCGCTCTCCATCTACCCATAAGCTCCTCGGTGAACTGGGCTCCGAATTCCTCCCGCCCACTGGTTTTCGGTGGGTCCTTTCTGATAAACTCATGGGCCATCAATTCACTGAGCATTTCCTGATGTACTCGACCGGTAGCCGCGATCGCACCATCCTCATCGTAACGCTGCCTACCCGAGGTCATACTGCTTACCATATAGTCAATAATCATGTTGCCTGGACCGTTATCAAAGGCGTAGACATCGGCTAGCTCACAATCCCTGGGAAGTACCGTCATGTTGGCGATTCCCCCGATATTCTGCAGAACCCTAATCCGCTCTGGATGTCTAAATACCAGCCAATCAAAGTAAGGAACCAAGGGCGCCCCTTCTCCCCCAGCCGCCATGTCCCGAGCCCGGAAGTTGGATACGGTGGTGATACCGGTCTGCTGAGCTATCACCGCGGCCTCCCCTATCTGCAACGTCGCACCCTTAGCCGGTAGGTGGTGAATGGTCTGCCCATGGCACCCAACCAGATCGACCTCTTCCGGGCAAAGACCCGCCAGCTCGATCACCGCCAAGGCTGCTTCAGCAAACTTCCTACCTAATACCATATTCATAACGCAGATCTTGTCTACAGTCCCTGAGGGTGGAGCAAACAGCTGAAAAATCTCTTGGCGGAGTTCCTCATCATATGGTGTATCTAGATAGGCCAGGGTGCTAATGGATATCCCCTGCGGATCCTCAATAAGCTCTACTAGAGCTGCATCAATCCCATCTGCCGAGGTGCCGGACATTAGGCCTACTACGCGTACAGGTCTACCCAACTTAGTCTCACCCCCTCTGCATTCGCCGCAATTACCAGAGCAACTACCCAACTGAGATCCATTCAACCATGACTAAGACTAATCCCACGAGCCTGCCGGTAAATGATGTGATACGTAGCCCCGATCATTATTCCCCCGAGAATGTTACCGAGGGTCACTGGGATAGCATTGTTGAGGAGAAAGCCCTTCCATGTGAGGTTGGCAAGCTGATCCGCGTTTACCCCGGCTATTTCCACAAAAAGAGGATTGTGTTTTGCGAATATCCCAGCTGGAATATAGTACATATTCGCAACGATATGCTCCGAACCACTGACTACAAAGGCGAGGATAGAAAAGAAAGCTGCCAAGAGCTTGCCGGCTACATCGATGGCTCCGTAGATCATCCAGACACCGGCACATACGAAAAGGTTACACATGATTCCCAACATGAAGGCTTGGCCAAATCCTATGTTGGTTTTGGCTACCGCTGTGGCCACAGTAGATGCACCGAATAAGCCATTGCTCAGATTGAGCATTCCACCGTTAGCC
Source organism: Bacillota bacterium (assembly GCA_012799135.1). Classification (GTDB taxonomy): domain Bacteria; phylum Bacillota; class Limnochordia; order DTU087; family DTU087; genus JAAZLW01. The sequence continues at coordinate 2,425 of JAAZLW010000144.1, forward strand.
TCAATCCAGGCCAATGGTACAGCTCCGAGAAAGTTGCCAACAAGGACAATGGCCAGATTCCTGGCAAAAGCGCTTAGATTTATCTTTCTATCCAATACAGCCACTATGGTAAGACAATTGCCTGTAAACAGATCGGCACCATTGATTACGATAAACATCAAGCCTATGGGGAATACTGCTCCCGCCACCAGTTTAGCCAACCCTTGGTTGATAATAGCATGGGAGGCTGTACTGGAGGCCAGTGCCCCCATGGCAATATACATGCCTGCCAGGATAGCCATAAGCAACACTTCCAAATTCGGCCGCTGGGTCTTCTGTACGCCGACTGCAATGCTGTATTCAGTGATCTCTGCCGGTGCTAGATGTCTTTTGCTCAAAATGCCTGCATCCCCTTATCTATGAGTGCGTAACTATGCCTACTAGCTGATCTGTTAGACGCTGTGAGATGATGTCCTGCTTATGTGGATGCTAGACCCAAGAGCACTAGTTTATGTGCAACCTCATAAAGAATAAGGTCCTAGAGTGACACTAAGTGCCAGCTCTAGGACCATTCTTGGACTGCTGTTTGACTTTACCTCAAGAACCACTGCTCCGGGTATGATATGACCCACCATCTGACTGGTTCGGCCAAGATGAACCCTTCTTTGGGAGCGTTATGCAACTTGTTGTCAATGAGTAGTGGCCACTTGCTATACCCAACAGTCCCAATGATATACAGGTTTTCTGCTTGGAGATCCCATAATGCCTCTGCGCATGCTTGATACTCTTCATCTGTCACTGCCAGACACCATGCATCCCAAGCATCAAAGAACTTCTTGATATAGGCGGGAGGCTCTTCCCCTGATTTCCCACGGGTATCATACCATACCGAGTAGGGAATCCCCCAAGCCAATGCTTGGTTGTTTGGCTTCCAATGGAGTTCGATCCCGGGATAATACACAGCACCTTCGATGAGACGAGGGTGTGACCATACTCCGATGTCTAGCTCCCCAGCCAGAGCTCTGGCGG
>JAAZLW010000145.1 GCA_012799135.1 Bacillota bacterium
GGCGTATCATGGTATATGAGCCGGGAACAGAGTTCGGTGAATACGTATGCGATCTGGAAGAGGTAGAAAAAGGGGTCTATGAAAATAAGGTCAAGGAAGGCAATTACGATATTGAGCTGATTAACCTGGGTGAAGGTTTCCCCAACAAGAAGCTATATGATGTTGAGGTCGTGGGTGGGAGTACTACAGAGAAAACCCTTGAGCTAGGTGGCATTGGGAGAATCCAGGTGCGCCTCATAGGCGAAGAGAAATATGAATGGATACGGCCGATGTTGTACATGGCCGATGACAATGATTATGTCTGTGATTTGGAGCCCGACGGCAGTGGTCGCTGGGTAGCCAGACTAAGAGAAGGGGAATACAATCTGGAGATTACCGATGGTTTCAACAACCAATGGGTAAGAGGCCTGATTGTCGAGCCTGACGGGATCTTGGAAAAGAGCATCACGCTTAGTCTTGGGGATGACGACTGGGACGATGATGATGACTGGGATTCTTGGGATAACGACGATGACTGGGACGATGATGATGACTGGTAGACGGTGCAAAACCGTAAGTGATTAGTGATTCAGTGATATTCCATGGTGAACTGGCTGCCCCTTTGGGGCAGCCTTTCACTATGGGGTCGACTATCAATACCGGTTCGGTCGGAAAGAGGAAGTCTAAGGATAGCGGCGAAACATAGCTGTGGAATATACGGTACACTGGAGAATCCTGATTGTTCAGCCGGTGCCAAATAAAAGGGAGGTATCCGAATGAAAGGTAAGAAACTGAAGGTCGGCATTGTGGGTGTCGGCGGCATAGCCAATGGCAAACATATGCCTAGCCTGGCCAAGCTCGACAATGTGGAGATGGTGGCCTTCTGTGATGTAATCGAGGAAAGGGCTAAGAAGGGTGCCAAAGAGTACGGGATTCCTGATGCCAAGGTATTTACCGACTATAGGGATCTTGTGGCCCTCAAAAGCCTCGACATTGTGCATGTACTTACCCCAAATGATGCACACTCTGAGATCACCGTGGCTGCTCTGGAAGCAGGCAAACACGTGATGTGTGAGAAACCCATGGCGATTAACTCCGAGCAAGCCTTGGCGATGGTGGAGGCAGCGGAGCGGACCGGCAAGCAGTTGACTATCGGTTACCAAAACCGCTTTCGCTCCGACTCTCAGTATTTGAAAAAGCTATGCGACGCCGGTGAACTAGGTGAGGTCTACTTTGCCAAGGCTCTAGCGATCCGGCGCCGGGGTGTACCGACTTGGGGCATTTTCCTCAATGAAAAGCGGCAGGGCGGCGGTCCCTTGATTGATATCGGTACCCATGCGCTTGATCTCACCCTTTGGCTTACTGGCAACTATAAGCCCGTCAGTGTAATGGGTGTCACATATCGCAAGCTAGCTGATATGGAGAATGCAGCCAACCCTTGGGGCCCTTGGGACCCGAAGGAATTCACAACAGAGGATTCGGCTTTTGGCTTCGTCCGGTTCACCAATGGCATGACTGTGATCCTCGAAGCCAGCTGGGCTCTTAATACCCTACAGGTAGGAGAGGCAATGACTGTCCTTTGTGGTACAAAGGCCGGTGCCGATATGCTCGATGGGCTCAGGATCAATGGAGAGAAATTCAGCAAGCTCTATACCACCAAGCCGGCCATGCACGGTGAGGGAGTAGCCTTCTATGAAGCTACTGATGAGGATGCCGGAGCGGCCGAGGCCAAGAGTTGGATCGATTCCATCGTCAATGATACCGAGCCTTTGGTAAAGCCTCGGGAAGCCTATGTAGTGACCCAGATTCTGGAGGCTATTTATGACTCAGCTAAGACGGGGAAGCCTGTGTACTTTGGAGGTAACGGTTGCTGCAAGTGCTGCTAACTAGGTAACGGGAAATGAATGAGGGCTGGGCCCACGATCGGGTTCGGTCCTTTTTTTGGATGATATTAACCGACATCTTCTCCGTCGTTATCATGTCCACAGCCTGATCATATAGCCGATTACTGAGTAGATTCCCATCAACAGCGGAGTATCTGGGGAAAGGGGTATTACTCTTTGATAGAATTTCGGACTTTATTGCCATCTGAACTAGAAGCTTGGTTTGATCATTGCGCCTTGGTATTTAACCACTATCAGGATCTGGATGCTTCTCGTCAGTATTTTATGAACCATTGGTATAATGATCCCTGGTGTGATCGCCATGCTATATTTGTGGCAGTGGACGCAGGCGAGATCGCTAGCACTGTCCGCGTCTTTCACCGGAGAATTTACCTGGCCGGCGGAGAGTTCACCATGGGTGGAATCGGTGAAGTAAGCACCAAAGCTGCCTACCGGCGTCAGGGGTTATCTGGGAAGCTATTGGAAATGTCTGTAGCATATATGGAGGCTGAGGACTTGGATTTTTCCATGTTAGGTACCGGCACTCCGGGGCACTATAGTCGCTATGGATGGCAAGAGGTGCCCACCTACCGGCAGCGAGCTGAGGTTCATCCAGCTAGGAGCCCGCAGGTAAGACTGATTAATTTCCAGGAACCTGCAAAGCTAATGCAGGCCATGGAGCTTTACCACCGGTATTCGCATAAGTTCAATGGTGCTATTATCCGAGATCACGGGGACTACTGGCGGAAATGGATAAGGTGTGAGGTCACGTTAGGTTGGGTGCCTAGGCAAATTGGGCGCGGTTGGGTATTGCAGGATGGCAAAGAGGCCATCGCTTATCTGGTGGTCCGCAAGGATATAGATCGTAACGATATTTATGTTCAGGACTTTGCCTGCCGGGGCGATGTGGCCCACAGCTTTCGGCTGTTGGCACAGCATGCTGTATGGAGCCTTAATGGTGATCAGCCTGCCCAAGTGGTGTTCCCCGCAGTAATCACTTCGGATTATCCCGTTGAGTGGAACAAGACAGACGGACTGATGATTAGGGTGAATAACAAAGAGCTCCGGAAGAGCTTACCAGGAGAGAATGTCAGTGATCTCTTCCATGGAGGTAAGACTGCTACCTATGGTGGTTCAAAACTGGTCATGTGGGGTATTGATGACTTCTAGTCTATCCTCACTAGCAGACTAGACTCCCTGGGGCTGGGGGGCTTTCGGGGCCTCTTCACCATCTCTGCCAGAAGCTTGGGATCTGAGTAGGCGCAAAACCCAGGGAATGGTTAGGCTAGTCCCTATCAGACTAATATAGTAGGTGCAGAATCGCCAAAGGCCCAAGAAAAGCACGAGTTTCTCCTCGGGAAGCAAGGTATGCACGAGCAGTGCCATGGTGACCTCCGCTCCCCCGGCGGCTCCCGGGGTGGGGATAAAGTATTGGGCAAATTGAGTGGCTATCTGGCTGCCAACGATCATTGGCCAGGGAGCCTTACCTCCTACGGCAAGGAATAGCAATGGAGCGACGGCGAGGTATGCAACCCAGTAAACCAGGTTTAGGATGAAATTGAGGATGAGCAGCAGCCGATGGTTGCTCCAAAAGTAAAGTGTGACCAGTTGGAGACGCTCAAGTTCCTTGGAAGCTTGGGTCGCCCAAGGGGCCAATTTGCCAACCAGACCATGACTTTCTTGAGATAAGCCATAGGCCAGTCGCTGTAGTGTCTGTGGAAATAGCAGTAGAGCCAGCGCGGCACCCGTCAGTAGCCCCATACCCACCATGGCGCTTGGCAGCCAGCCTTTGACTTCGGGGATGTGGGTCCTGAAGGATAAAACACCACCTGTCAGCAGCAATAAGAATGCCAATCCTGTATTGACCGAATCCAACAGACTGATAGCCAGGGATCTGCCTGCAGGTATGCCTTGGCGATACAGGAGAAAGAGGAAAAAAGGATAGCCACCGACAGCACTAGGTGTGATTTGGGAAGCAAAGACTCCGGCGAAGTAGCTTTTCACAAAATCTCTATAGCTGATCCTCTTGGCTAGGGGCCGGAAGAGGTACCAGACTCGCATGAGGCGACTAGACCAGCTAATCGCTAGAAACGTCAAGGCCCCGACCAGAGGCCAAGGCTTGATTGCCCTTAAAGACAGCAGGACAGCATCACCGGTCAGGAA
>JAAZLW010000146.1 GCA_012799135.1 Bacillota bacterium
CCTTGACCGAAGGTTCTGTTTGGACAACAAAGGAACTGGAGACCTCACTAAGTAGAGGGCTGCTCTTCAAACAGACAACCAGCACCGAAACACGAATCAAGGATCCCAATGTTAAGGGGCGCAATATTACGCTGCGGGCCCTAAACGGGAGCGTCGGCACTGATAATGGCGAGATCGTCATCGATGGTTCGAACCCCGATGAGTTGAAGGATGAGCAAAAACGGATAGCCCTTGCTGCCGCAGAAGCTGATGATGTGGCTGTTGATAATGATATTCAGACCATCAGGGTGCTGCTGCGCAAGTCAGTCAATGTGGCTGCTTCAGGAAACATCGATGTTGAAGCTAAGGACAATGTCTACCTAGGTTCCAGGGATCCTATCTATGTCAAGACAGTCCAGACTGGTGAATCCATCCGCATCAAAAGTGCAGACGGTATCTATACTGTCTCCACATCGGGACCGGCGGCTATTCAAGGCGGTCGGACCATCCTAGAAGGTCGTGATGGAGGTCTTGGTACGGTTGAAGCTCCTCTAACCCTGGCTCTAAAGACCAATGCAGAGTTGACCGCCCGGGCCGCCGGGGACATTCATATCCGCGAAACCGTGGGCAATTTGAACTTGGCGGAGGTTTTCGGCACGGGCAATGTAGTCCTTCAGGCGAAGGAGTCCATTCTCGACAGCCGTGGTGAACGTTTCATTGCCATTATGGGCAACGGGGTGAATCTAACCGCCGAAGAGGGTTCAATCGGTACAGCGGCAAATCCCCTGTACCTGACAGTCAACCCCAGCGGGCAGTTGACAGCTTATGCACTGAAAGGCGATGTGCATTTGGCCACTCCTTCCACTAATCTAGTCAATCTCAATGACATATCGGCTGGAGGGAATCTAGCCGTTGTGACGGCTGGACAACTAAGTATTCACGGCAGACTGGCAGCTGCAGAGGCGCTCAGCATCTCCGCCAACGGAACCCTTCTGGTTGAATCCTCAGGGAGACTAGATGCTAGAGGGCGACTCACACTCATGGGTGAGGAGGTCCTGATGGCTGAGGGTTCTTCAGGAGAATCAGCCGATGGGATTGATATCACAGCTGCTAACGGGGTAGAGGCAAGCCAGCTGGTGACGGACAATGATGTGCAGATCGCCGCTGGGACAACTATTACCCAGGCTGGGAACGGGAGTATTACCGCCCAGACTCTGAGAACAAGTAGTGGTGGCCAGCAGATATTGGAAGGAGCTAATCAGATCGCTTCTTTTGGAGCGGCCAACACTGGCGGCGGAAGCATCAAACTGAACAACATGTCAGCCTTGTCTATCACCGGGATTACCCAAGAAGCCGGTGGAAATGTTGATATCACCAATGCCGGACTTCTGCAGATTTTGGGGACAGTTAGCACAGCAGACCAGGTGGAACTGAATGTTGCTGGGAGAATAGTCGAAGGAGCAGCAGGCAAGGTCCATGCGGAAAGACTCGCAACAAGTAGTATCGGCGGCCAGGTCTTGCTGGGCGACAACAGGATCGGGAGCTTCCAAGCTAGTAACCAGGGTGATGATATTGAGCTCGGCAATAATGGCCCTGATCTGGAAGTCATCAGCATCAACCAAGCAGATGGCGGCGATATCGCACTCACCAACAACGAAGGTGGTCTTACCATCACTGGGCTAGTTCGAACCAGGGATGGTGTTGATCTGACTGCCCAAGGAACCATTGAGCAAGCAGGTGGGGGACGGATAGAGGAAGCAGCTTCGCTGACTACCGCAAGCATCGGCGGCCAGAAGTTGTCGGGTGCCAATACGGTGCATAGCTTCCAGGGCACCAATGCCAGCGGAGGGAAGGTTGAACTGAACAACGCTGCTTCCGGCTTGAAGATTATCGCCATCGCGCAAGGGCATGGCGGGGATATAGAGCTCACTAATGCAGGAGAACTCGAGATTTCCGGGGCCATCAGTACCACTGGGCAAGTGGAGCTAGATGTTATTGGGAGAATAGCCGAAGGAGCAGCAGGCAGGGTCCATGCGGAAAGGCTGGTAACAAGCAGTGTCGGCGGGCAGCTCTTGCTGGGCGACAACAGGATCCGGAGTCTCCAAGCTAGCAACCAAGGTGATGATATTGAACTAAATAACACTGGCTATGCTCTAGAGGTCATCAGCGTTAACCAAGCGGATGGCGGCGACATCGCACTCACCAACAACGAAGGCGGTCTTGGCATCACTGGACTAGTTCGAACCAGGGATAGTGTTAATCTGACTGCCCAAGGAACCATTGATCAAGCAGGTGGGGGACGGATAGAGGAAGCAGCTTCGCTGACTATCGCAAGCATCGGCGGCCAGAAGTTGTCAGGTGCCAATACGGTGCATAGCTTCCAGGGCACCAATGCTGGCGGAGGCATGGTTGAGCTGAATAACGCCGCTTCCAGCTTGGAGATTATCGCGATCGCGCAAGCAGATGGGGGAGATATTGAACTCACTAACGTGGGAGAGCTGGCGATTTTAGGGCAGATTAGTTCTACTGCCGGTGATATCAGCGTGGCAGCGGACGGGACAATCCATAGCACCCACGGAGATGTGAGTATCCGAGGAAAGGATATCACCCTGGAGGCCAAGGAAGGTGGGATTGGCTCGAAGGAGATTAGAGTCGTGGCTGTTGCAGATGGCCGTACCAACCTTTCTGCCGATTTGGATATCTTCTTTGAGGAACGGGAGACCGATCTAGATTCTGACTTCATCATTAGTGAACATGGGTCTGTTGATCTGCTTGTGCCTGCCGGAGGGATCAATGTAGATGAGTTGAGGGCAGCTGGTTCGATTACCGTAGGGACGTCCCGCAGCGTCTTTCTTGGAAGTACAATAGCTTCTCAGCTGAATCTGTACGTTTCTGGCATAAATGCAGGTGTCAGCGTTGCTGAAGCGTTGATTACTGAAGGATTGACCGTTAATGCCGATCATATTGAATTCGCCAACCTTATCCATACGGGTGTTGAGCCTCTGCAGGTAAGTATGGGCGGCGGCAGCAAGAGGATGGCTGATAGCATCACTGTTTCGGGTAGATCCCCCGTGGGAATGGTCTTTGAACTCTTGGAAGGCGATACGATGGCCATAGAAGCTGATACAGACAACTTGAAGTTCACTGAAGTCGTGCTAGGCACCAAAGCGCACTTCGGCAACAGGTATCACACAGTAATAGCTGATAATGTGAACAGGCAGCTGGTCCCTTGTGATCTACAGCTTTATCCAGAACGCGACCCATTCTATCTGATTATGGGACGCGACAGGCTGATAAGGACCAATGCCTGGGTTGTCAATTATCATGATGACTACATCATTAATGATTTTGCGACGGAGAACAGCTTTATGCGCATTACAAGCAAGATGCCCCAGATTGTGGGATTTGCGCCCCGCCAAGATATTGGGTTCTCCAGTTCGACATTCGATGATGCAACAAGTCCAAACAACATAATCATTTCAGCTAGCATTTATGATTCGCTGCAACCTGGTTCATCTGGCCACGATGATGACGATGAGGAGAGCGCAGAGCAATGATGTCGCAGCGAGCGTATAGCATAAAAGTGAACCGGAACCGAAGACTTGTGACCATAACACTTATGCTTGTTCTTGGGTTCATCTATCTAATGACTGGATTGGGCATGGCTCAGGATGCTGATAATGCATTGTTTGTGAAAGTCCATAAGGTCATTATCAACGATTCGGAGATTCTGACTGAAGAAGAAATCCGGGCTATTACTGATCCAATGATGGGTCAGCGGATGGGCATGGAACAGCTTCAGGCAGTCATTGACCAGCTTAACGAACTGTATGCTGAGAAGAACTTCATTACGGCCAGGGCGATCCTTCCCCCCCAAACAATTGTTGACGGAGTGATCCAGATTGAACTAGTTGAGGGCACCGTGGGGGATATTCTAGTTGAGGGCAACCGGGCCACAAGGGAAGAATACTTTCTGAAGAGGTTATCCCTAAAGCAGGGAGACCTGGTTCGGCTTGATGTACTAGAAAAGGCTCTTTCCTATTTCAATGCTACCAATGACGTGCAAGTTCGGGCGGAGATAAAAGCGGGAAAGGAATTCGGCTCGACTGACTTCGTCCTAAGAGCAGTCGAACCGACCACAACCCAGGTGGTTGCTTTTGTTGATAATGGTGGCCGGGAAGAGACAGGGCTCTATCGCCTAGGCGTTAGTGTTGTAAACAACAGCCTATTTGGGATTAGAGATACTGTCAATGTGAGCGCCATCTACGCCCAAGGGACCTTGGGAATTAACATGGCTTATGATGTACCTGTGGGTAGGCGGGGTGCTCGGCTTGCCGTCAATTACGATCGCGCGACAACAACCATAGTCTCCGGCATCTTTGAGACGGTGGGAATTGACGGTCACTCGACTAATGCAGGAGTTAGAGTTAGTCATCCGATACTGGTTAGACCCCAGGTCAAGTTGTCTGGTGCCTTGGGGTGGGAAGCGAAGCAAACAGACAATTATTTCTCAGGATTTGAACTGCAGTCAGCAAAACTCCAAACGACAGTATTTAGCTTGACTGGTCAGTTCTTCCGTAATAACCAGAGCTGGTCTGGACAGCAGGACATCACTTTAGGCCATGTTGAACTCCCCGATGAAAGGGATTTCCTTAAGTACTTTGGAACGTTCACTTGGCAGCGGGCCCTACGTAGGAATGGACTACTCACTGTTCAAGGACGGCTGCAGATAACCAATGACCAACTGCTTCCGTCTTCGGAACAGTTGTCCCTCGGCGGAATGTCCATAGCCCGGGGCTACCCAGAAGGGACCCTTATTGGGGATAAGGGGTTTGCTGTCACTGGGGAACTGACTTATCCTATTGGTGAGCGTTTGTGGGGCATGGTCTTTCTAGACTATGGTGGGGTCTTCCCTTATAAGGGAAATGATGAATCTGTCAACGAAGAAGACTATTTGGCCAGTTGCGGCTTAGGTGCCACTGTCAAGATTGGCGAGAGGGTTTTTGCCAATGTGGTTATAGGCTGGCCCATTGGTGCAAGAGGTGGGTCACCACAGGTCCATCTTTTCCTCCAGACCAAGCTATGGTAGTTGGAGGGAATCTGGGTACAGACCAGGAATCGCAGGCAATGGACAATGATACAGAGGAGGAGATGGCGATGCGGAAATACCTATTTTGGATCTTAGTAATGGTGGTACTCATGTCGGCAGCAGTCCCGGTTGTGGCAGCTGCACCGAAAGTAGCTGTCATGGATCTGAACATAGTGATCACTGAGTCCGAGGCAGGCAAGGCGGCCAGCACCCAACTGGAGGCGCTTATCCAAGAACGACAGGCTGCCGTTGATGGCAAGGCGGAAGGTATTAGGAAGCTTCAAGAGGAAGCTGCAGCGACGGATAAGGAAACATCCGGGCAGCTACAGCTCGAGCAGTTAGTATCGGAATATGAGACCCTTGTTGCTCAATCTGAAGCTGAGATCCAGGCCAAAGCCGAGGAAATGCGCAGTCAGATCTTGGTTGAGATTGGTGAAGTTCTTCTAGTCCTCGGGGAGCAAGAAGACTACTCGCTGATAATGGATACTTCTATAGTCCATTACTATACCCAAGCTATCGATATTACCTGGGAAGTAATCCGCAAGTACAATGAGCTGAGGAGTTAAGAAGACAGGCCAACTTGGCTGGCCCATTACTGACTTCAGAGGAAAAGGGCATCCCCCACTAGTAGGCCCCAAAAGAGGGCACTTCTGGTGACAATTTGGTCCTGTGGTGATGGCCGCAAGACAAAGGCTCAGGCCCCTAGCGGAGAGTAATCTCTCTGCTGGGGGCCTTTGGGTATCAATAACCAGGCGATGGTTCGCATGGATCTGGTGCCAGGCTCGTGGCGCAGTCCATATCAAGTCCCCGGCAGACAGGCCGCATAACGCCCGCCGCGAGATCCTAGTGGTGCCGCC
>JAAZLW010000147.1 GCA_012799135.1 Bacillota bacterium
AAGAAGAGCCCGCGTTTTCCCCGTAAGCTACTGAAGGGTTTGATGCGCCGGGGAGTAGATGGTGAGTTCCTCGAGTATGTAAAAAAGCACTCTCCTGAGACTTATGGCCAGTGGGAAAGACACTTGGAGAGCCTACGTGAAAAAAACGAATAGGAACATGCCAGTCTAGTGGCGAATAACCCCATAGATATGCAAGAAGCGTCCGGTACCGGCAAGGGAGGAGCCATACGCTGATTACTGGGATGTTGTAGATAATAATAGTCCCTTTGAATAGCCTGGTGAGTTTCAAGTAAGAGTAGATGCTGAGTACTTATAACATCTGCACCATGTCTGGAAGGAAGTGACTAGTATGTTCGATGTAGTGGCCTTGGGTGAGCTCTTGATTGATTTCACCCCAGCGGGCACATCCCCTAATGGGAATGTATTATTTGAAAGAAATCCTGGAGGAGCTCCTGCCAACGTCTTGGCCTGTTTGGCCAAGCTGGGGCGAAAAACCGGACTCATTGGTAAAGTGGGGGAAGATCAATTTGGTCGATTCCTGCGAGGCGTGTTAGCTGATAGTGGCATAGCAATCCAGGGGCTGATCATGGATAGTGAAGTCAACACTACCCTGGCTTTTGTACATTTGGGCGCAGATGGAGATAGATCATTTAGCTTCTATCGTAAACCGGGAGCGGATACACAACTGTGCCCTGAAGAAGTGGCACAAGGACTCTTGAATACCCGTATCTTTCATTTCGGGTCACTATCTCTGACTGATGAACCGGCTCGTAGTGCCACGTTATTTGCTCTGGAAGGGGCCAAACAGGAGGGGGCCCTAATTTCCTATGATCCTAATCTCCGACCTCCTTTGTGGCCGGATCTGACCGAAGCAAAGAGGCAGATGCTCGCCGTAATGCATCAGGCAGATGTATTGAAGATATCCGAAGAAGAGCTGGAATTTCTAACAGGCACAAAGGATCTTGCTCGTGGTAGCCAATATCTGGCCAAGGAGTATGACTTGCCAATGGTATTCGTTACCCTCGGTGCAGATGGGTGTTTCTATCGTGCTGGCAAAACTACCGGTGAGGTATCGGGCTTCCGGGTACATTCTATTGATACAACCGGTGCCGGTGATGGTTTTGTCGGAGGCATACTCCACCAGATATTGCTGCGAAGTAAAGAGCTGCCCCAGTGGACTCAAGCAGAGCTAACCGAGAGTGTGAGGTTTGCCAATGCTATAGGAGCCTTGGTTACTACGAAAAAAGGAGCAATTCCGGCGATGCCGAGTCTAGGGGAGATTGAGGAATTGTTGGTTGGGGATTAGTAGATCGCTTCACACTGAATAGCCCATCTAGATATTAATTCAGTTCACGAAGACCTTGCATTAGCTTCCACGAAGCAGGGTCTTTTTTCTTTGTACATGCCCAGAAAGTTACAGTAACAGTTTCAGCAATAGACAAAGCCAGAGGCGATATAAGATCACAACTACTACGATACTTCAAAGCAGGCTTGGGTGTCAGAAGTTGAGTTGTTGTGGTAGATCGAGACAGTTATCGCAACCGTAGCTGAGTTTCTGGTTGAGTTTTTAGTTTAGCAGGATTCGAGCATATATGTATAGAATACGCATATTGAGTAAAACAACTGGTGAAATAGTTTCACCTTGTTTCATTTCGTCGATTCAGAGTTTATATTGCTTATACATACTTGGGGTGAGGAGTGCAAGTGGTTACCTTTAGTGATATTGCGGAGTTAGCAGGTGTTTCTAAAGCGACCGTTTCTCGAGTCCTTAATAACCAGCCTCGGGTAAGTGCAAAGACACGTGAGAAGGTCCTAAATGCAGCTAAGGAACTTGGATATGTCAGCAAGGGAAGGGCTAATGCACTAAACAGGCGCCCGACTAGGAATCTGGGGATCATATTGACCAGCAATCCTTACTGGCATGACGATAGCGCTCAGGGCTTTGATTCGGATCAAGTGGGGTGGGAGTATGAGGTTCTCTGTGGTATTGAGGAAGAAGCTGGTTCGACTGGCTACAACGTATTTGTAGCTCGTGCGCCTACTTTCAGTCGTGATGGAGAAATTCCACGATTCGCTGAGTCCAAGCAGGTAGATGGGATCTTTGTGTTGGGTGGTTTGTTCGATGACGCCTATATAGCCCGGATAAGAAAACTAGGCATCCCAATCGTCATTGTTGGCAGCTATGTTGATTTCAAGGACGTAAACTGCATTTATGCCGACAACCTCCAAGGGGCCTATGAGGCTATATCCCATCTCATCTCGCTGGGTAAACAGCGAATTGCTTTTATTAATGGGCCCGGTATTACCAGGACCAGCAGGGACAAATACTTAGGATACAGGATGGCCTTAGAGGAAGCCCATTACGAGATTAGTGATGCGTGGGTACGAGAGGGATTATTTAGTCCGCAGAGTGGATATAACGCCATGTTGGACATATGGAGTTCAGGATTGCGTCCGGACTCTGTTTTCTGCGCGAACGTTCCAATGGCGGTTGGAGTAATAAGCTTCTTGAACGAGAACGGTCTTTTGGTACCGGACGATGTAGCAGTTGTAGGGTATCAGGAGAACCGTATAGCTATGTTACTAACCCCGCCCTTAAGCTGCGTGGACTTGCATCCTAGGGAGACAGGTTCAGAAGCAGCACGTCGGATGTTTGGCGTGTTAACTAGAGGCGATGAGTTGGGGCTCAAAATAGCTGTTCCCACAAGGCTTATCAAGCGAGAGTCAAGCGTTGGCGCAAAATGACATACCCTGCAATGGGGCTGCTGTTGGCTTTACCCTCAGACAGTGTCGAGCACAAGCGATATTGCTGAAATGAATTTGTCTCTTGGGTGTCTCGATCAAACGAATGGTTTTGGGTTGGTATTCAACATCCTAAAGAAAGGGGGCAGAAACAGGAAAGAACAAGGGCAAAGTCTCTTTTTATATCTGAATCACAAGGAGGCAGTAGGATGATTTCTAATCGAAAGATCAGAATTGTGTGCGTTTTGCTGTGCTTGTGGGTATTGCTTTCGGCGATTGCTGGGGCTGCCTATAACGAGTCTCCAATGCTGAAAGAAAGGGTATTGAGAGGAGAACTCCCACCGGTTACAGAGCGATTGCCGAAAGAACCGGTAGTCATAGAGCCCTATAGTGAGATCGGTCAATACGGGGGCACGCTCAGAATGGCATTGACTGGTAGACATTACGTTTTCCAATCGATGCTAGGGGGCAGAATCTCCGATCAAGATCCCTATACATGGAACAGAGACGCTAGTGAAATGCGGCCTAACTGGGTAAGCGAGACCACCATTAGTGAAGATGCCAAGGTGTTCACAGTCTACTTGAGGGAAGGTATAAAATGGTCTGATGGAGTTCCCGTCACCGTTGATGATCTGCTTTTCGGTTATCAGGATGTAGCTTTTAATCCTGAACTAACCCCAGTCGCTCCCACTTGGTTGCGGGGAGTAGAGTTTAAGAAGATCAGCGATTATGTGCTCGAATTTCATCTGCCAGCACCGTCACCTCAATTTCGTCGCTATTTTGCCGGCAGCTTCATCACGGCAGCTAACGACACCATCATTGCCAAGCACTATTATGAGAGATTCCATCCCAAGTATGTTGACGCTAATGAGCTCGCGGCGGCTATGAAGGCCGAAGGTATTGACACCTGGCAAGAGCTTTTTGAAGCAAAAGTCCAGAACGACAATCCGGAGAAACCCGTACTCAAGATGTGGAAGGTTGTCTCCGTGTCTACTGATCGAGTTATTGCTGAACGCAATCCCTATTATTGGAAAGTAGATACAGAAGGCAATCAGTTGCCATATATAGACAGACTGCAGATGGACATAGTCAATTCGGACGAAGTTGTTACGATGAGAGCAATGGCTGGCGAATATGATTTCACGATTTTTCATATTAGCTTAGCTGATTACCCAACCCTAGTCTCAGGAGAAGACAGGGGTGGCTATCGGACGTTTCTGTGGGAGGGTGTTGAAGCAGATCTTTACATTAATGTAAACCAAACCTATGAAGAAGACACTGTCATAGGGGATCTTCTTAGAAAAGCAGAGTTTAAGCAGGCGCTTTCATACGCCATCGATCGCGATGAGATCAATGAACTGGTCTATATGGGAACCGGAAAGCCAATATCCCTATCTCCCTTGGAGGGGACAAGCATATATAAGCCAGACTATCCGAATATGCATTCCGAGTACAATCCATCCAAGGCAAAAGCGCTATTAGATGAGCTAGGACTCATTGACAGAGACGGTGATGGCTGGCGTGATCGACCGGACGGCCAAATGCTAAGGTTAGATTTGCTGGCTACCTCGGGGTGGGATTCCCACATACAGGCAGGGGAGCTCATGAAGAGCTATTGGGACAGTATCGGTATCAATACTAGACTGGAAGTCTACAGCTTCGAGCGTCGCGATCAGCTGGAAAATGCGAATCGTTTCCAGGCCTCAATCTGGAAAATAAGCAATATGGTATATCCAACAAACCTAGGAACGGCAGTACACAACCTCTTCTGTGAGGGGTCCTTTGCGCCACTATGGACGGATTGGATAGCCACAGATGGGGAGCAGGGAAAAGAGCCTTCTGCTGACTATCTAGCTGCTAACGATGTGTTTCAAGAAATCCTAAAGGAAATAGATCCAGGGCGCCGGGATAAGCTGGCGAGGGACTTTTGGGAGATATACTATAGAAATCTTTGGACGATCGGTGTAGTTCAACAGGTTCCAAGGCCGATTGTGGTTCATAACCGGCTAAAGAATGTTCCAGAAAGAGTTGTGAATTCATGGGATCCCTTGAAAACACCATCGAATGCAGATCATGCAATGTGGTATATTGCTGACTGAACGCTAGGCAACTACAAGAGGCGGGAGAGTCCTCCCGCCTCTTGCCAGCAGCTATCCAGGGGGTAGATAAGCAATGAAGTTCTATCAGGAGCCGGCAAGAAAGATCCCAATTATCGAAGAGGTCGACGTATTGATCGTAGGAGGCGGCCCGGCGGGATTTTCAGCCGCCATAAACTCTGCTCGCGTTGGTGCCAAGACAATGTTGGTTGAACTTGCCGGCCAAGTGGGCGGGATGGCGACGACGGGTTTGATGAGTCATTGGACCGGTGCAACGCGGGGTGGTTTCTATGAAGAGATCCTGGACCGCTCACAAGATAATAACTCCCAGCACAGGCAGATAATCAACCCTGAGAAACTGAAATTGGTGTTATTGGAAATGCTTAACGAAGAGGGCGTTGGATTAAGGTTATATACCATGTTCGTTGATGTAATTATGGAGGGTAACTCTACAGTTGGAGTCGTTACGGAGAGTAAGTCAGGAAGAGAAGCATTCATGGCCAAAGTCATAGTGGATGGCTCCGGTGATGGAGATGTTGCTGCTAAGGCAGGAGTTCCTTTTTATAAGGGCCGTGAATCCGATGGAAAGATGCAGCCCATGACAATAATGTTCAAGGTTGCCGGTGTTGATACTAACCGAGCGATCCTTCCGGGCTCATTTGAAACTACGTACCAGCTTCCTGCTGGCGATCTTCAGACACTGGGGTATAAGCATCTTCCCTATCCCGCCGGTCACGTGTTGCTTTATCGGACAACACTGCCTGGGGTAGTTACCTGCAATATGACCAATTGTATCGAAGTAGATGGGACCAAGGCAGAGGATCTGACCAAAGCTGAATATGTTTGCCGCAAACAAATTCCACAGATTGTTAAGTTCCTGCAAGACTATGTACCTGGTTTTGAACGCTGCTACGTGATCGCAAGCGCTGCCTGCGTCGGAGTAAGAGAGACCCGGCATTTTGAGGGCGAATATACCTTGACAGAACAAGACATTTTGGAGGCAAGACTATTTGAAGATTGGGTTATTACTGGGGCTCACTTCAATTTTGATGTCCATGGCCTAACTGGCCCAGGACTAGACGAGACTGGTCTTCAAAAGGGATTCCCTCAGAAGAGTAGCTATACAATCCCCTATCGCTGTCTATTACCTAAGGGGGTTGATGGTCTTCTTCTAGCAGGCAGGAATATATCAGGGACCCACATGGCTCACTCTAATTTCCGGGTAATGCCTATTTGTGCCAATATTGGTCAAGCAGCCGGCATTGCAGCTGCTCTTTCCGTCAGACACGGTGTCAAGCCACGGGACCTCGATGTAGGGCTGATTCAAAGAGTATTGAGGGAACAGGGAGCAACAGGCTGAGTGGAGGGAAACTATGAATGGTGCGGAGCTGTTTAATATTGGTGGAGTGATTCCCCAGTTAGCGGTAAAAGCCGGCATAAAGACGGTTCGTTCGGAAACAGGGATAGGTGCCTTAATGCCATGGGCAGGGAGACTTTGGTTTATTACTTATGTTGCTCATACGGCTAGTAGTGGCAGTGGCACCGGCCTATTCTCTATAGATGGGAGTTTCAAACTCGAAAAACATCCAGAAAGCGTCGTGGGCACCTATGCTAATCGGATCCTGCATTCTCCGACCAATCAAGTCATTATCGGACCACATATTATCGATGTAGATGGCAATGTGCGGACATTTAGGTCATTGGCAGAGCATCGTCTCGCAGCGACTATGGAGCACCTCTATGATCCAGAGCATATGGTTTACTTTCTCACTATGGAAGGTCTTTTCTTTGAGGCTAACGTGCATACTTTGGGAGCCAGCCTAATAGCTGATTTGGTTGATGAGTTGAAACTGACACAGAACGCAAAGCCTCATTTTAAGGCTGGATGGTCAAGAGGCGGTAGAGTTGTAGTTGCCAACAATACCTATGATGAACAAGAGTTCCTGGGTGAAAAAGCTGATGGGCGTTTGGCCGAATGGAGTGGTGGAGAATGGACCATTCTGGAACGCAATCCCTTTAATGAGATTTTCAGTATCATGAAAGAGGGAGCTCCGATATTTGCCACGGGTTGGGATAGGGCCTCGGCAATTCTTAAGGTTTTCGTGGGAGGTTCATGGTCAACTTATCGTCTGCCAAAGGGTACTCATGCCATGGATCATATGATTCTTACGGAGTGGCCTCGAATTCGAGAAGTTGAAACTGAGCGGTTTCTAATGGATTGCCATGGAATATTCTATGAAATGCCGCATCTAGCCTACCAAGATAGATTATGGGGTATTCGCCCGATATCCACCCATCTGCGAATGATTCCAGACTTTTGCACATGGCAGGGGCTTCTCGTACTCGCAGGGAATCAAGTTACTCCCATATGGGATAGTAACTTGCTGGCCGGTGAGCCCCAGAGCAATCTATGGTTCGGGAAAACCGATGACCTGTGGCAGTTTGGTAAGCCCAAGGGATGGGGTGGGCCTTGGTGCGATACTAAAGTCAGGGCTCATCAGCCATCCGAACCATTTTTGATGACCGGCTTTGACCAAAAGGTGCTACATTTGTGCCAGACATCTGAGCGAGATGTAGAGTTTACTGTCCAGATCGACTTTCTAGGCAATGGGACATGGAAACAATATGACAGATTTAGAGTACCCAATGATGGCTACATTCATCATGAGTTTTCACCAGGATTTAGTGCCCATTGGGTAAGGATAATACCCGATGCTGATTGCCGTGCGACAGCTCACTTCATGTATACTTAGTCGAGGCAGTCTTGGAATATGTCCCCATATGATAGCGGTACATGCCAATACTTGCGCAATTAATCACGTGCTCAAGAGACAGGTGATAAGAGGCTACGCCGGCTGAACCATTGCGAGTGCCCGTTTGTCATGGAGCATGTTCTCCGTCGTATGGTAGGTATAGCGAATTGGCAGCAATGTGACGTTTGTGGCAGGGGGAGTGCTGAGGTGTCAGATAAGGACATATTGCTCGAGGTGCAGAATCTCAAGACGCATTTTCGCACAGAGCGCGGTCCTCTGCGGGCTGTAGATGGAGTCAGTTTCACTGTGCGAAGAGGTGAGACTCTGGGCATTGTAGGAGAGAGTGGCTGTGGGAAGAGCGTTACTGCAAAATCGATCATGCAGATACTACCTTTATCACAGGCGAAGATCGTAGCCGGTAAGATACTTTATTATAACGAGCGGGGAGAATCGGTAGATATCACTACTCTGGACCCGCAGGGGCCTGAGATGAGAAGTATTCGGGGCAATGAAATATCAATGATATTCCAGGAGCCGATGACCTCTCTTAACCCGGTATATACAATTGGTCAACAGATCATGGAAGCTGTGCAACTACACCAGAAGGTGAATCGTGAAACAGCGAGGGATGTTGCCATTGAGATGCTGGAGAAGGTAGGGATTCCGGCTCCTGCAGAGAGAGTAGATCAGTATCCGCACGAGTTCAGTGGAGGAATGAGACAAAGAGCCATGATCGCTATGGCTTTGTCCTGCAATCCAAAGCTGCTCATTGCAGACGAACCCACCACGGCACTGGACGTAACTGTTGAGGCACAGATAATTAATTTACTGCTGGATTTACAGGCAACTTCGCGGACCTCGGTCATAATGATCACTCACGATCTAAATGTCATTGGAGATATGGCTGACAGAGTAATAGTGATGTATGCAGGTTGGGTTGTCGAGAGTGGGACCGCTGAAGATATCTTCTATAGACCACAACACCCTTATACACGAGGACTGATGCACTCCATACCACGGATTGGAGAGGCTAAGAGATTAGTACCGATAAAAGGCTCCGTACCCGATCTCAAGAACCTTCCACAGGGCTGGTGCTATTTTGCCCCAAGATGTGAGAAGGTAGAAACCATCTGTGCCCGAAAGGAACCGCCTACTTTTCGGGTGGGAGATGAGCATTTTGCTAAGTGCTGGGCAGTTGGTGAAAAGGAAGTGGTTTCGTGAATAGCTCAAAACCCATTCTCAAAGTCACGGGTCTAAAGAAGCATTTTCCTATCCACAAGGGTGTTTTCAAGAAGGTATCAGGACGAGTAAGGGCAGTCGATGGAGTTGATTTCTATGTCAATGAAGGAGAGTCGCTGGGATTAGTGGGCGAAAGCGGGTGTGGCAAAACCACAACGGCTCGCTGTGTAGCTCGCCTAATCGAACCCACAGAGGGCACTATAGACTTCGACATGGCTGGTCACACAGTAAACTTGGCCCTTCTCAATCGAAACCAACTGAAGCCATTTAGACGGCACATCCAGACAGTGTTTCAAGATCCCTATTCGTCCTTAGATCCACGTATGTCTATAGGTGATATCATGGTCGAACCACTGAATATTCAGGACGTTGGTAGCCGTAGGGAGCGAGAGTACGTGGCAGGTGAGTTGCTCCACAGAGTAGGGTTGAGTCCTTCCTACATGAGTCGCTATCCCCATGAGCTTAGTGGAGGGCAGCGTCAGCGGGTCGGTATAGCGCGAGCGCTGACGCTCAAACCTCGGATTCTGATTTGTGATGAACCTGTCTCGGCCCTAGATGTGTCTGTACAGGCTCAGGTACTGAATCTACTTTCCGACCTGCAGGAAGAATTTGACCTAACATATTTATTTATTGCTCATGACCTTGGCGTGATAGAACATGTTAGTGATAGAGTGGCCGTGATGTATCTCGGGAAGATCGTTGAGATGGCTCACAAAGAGACGATATTTTACAATCCAAAGCATCCCTATACTACTGCTCTCTTGGCGGCCATTCCGGTAGGTGATCCACTCTTGCAAAGGCGGCGTCAATCACTTGAAGGAAGTGTTCCAAATCCTGCGGCTCCCCCGTCTGGGTGTCACTTCCACACGCGATGCGTATATGCCCAGAGCATTTGCTCTCAGGAAAGCCCGCATTTGCGACAAGCCGCTAATGAATCCGCTCATTATGTTTCCTGTCATTTTGCTGATGAGTTTGAGCTACCAGGACTCAGCAGCGAGACATCGAGAAAACTGGGTTGAGACAGCACTAGACGGTAGTGTCTTTCATGAATGTGCAGAGGGGCGTGATATGTCATGGGTGGCTATCTGGTGAGAAGGGTTTTGTACACTATTCCTACCGTGTTTTTCATCTCGATTATTGTGTTTTTTATCATCCAGTTACCACCAGGCAGCTGGATTGACAACTACGTGGCTCAGCTAGCCCGAGAAGGACAGACTGTGAGTGAGCAATACATAGAGGCTCTGAAGATAAGATATGGCATCGATCAACCAATTCATATCCGTTACTGGCGCTGGGTAAGGGGTTGGTTCCGCCTTGATTTTGGGCGCTCATTCATGTGGAATGCATCTGTTCTGGAATTGGTCTGGGAACGGTTCGCAGCTACGGTGGCCATATCTGTCGCCAGCATGCTGTTTATCTATGTAGTGTCGATACCTATTGCGGTATACGGAGCAACCCATCAGTACTCTCTAGGAGATAATATCGCAACGTTTCTTGGTTTTGTAGGATTAGCTGTACCCAATTTCATGCTTGCCTTGGTACTAATGTATTTTTTCTATACCCGTTTTGGTATTGCCCCGGGGGGTCTTGTTTCGCCGGCATTTCAAGGGCAACCGTGGTCCTTAGCCAAACTCTTTGACGTCCTGAACCACCTTTGGATACCAATGATTGTTATAGGAATGGGTGGTACAGCTGGTACCCTTCGTGTCTTGCGAGCTTCAGTTCTGGATGAACTCGGCAAGGACTACGTAGATGTCGCCCGCGCAAAGGGGCTACCTGAGAAGACCGTAATATACAAGCATGTGCTAAGAGTGGCAATTAACCCCCTCATTAGCCGCCTTGTGTGGGAGTTGCCTCAGGTTATTTCCGGCTCCACCATAGTAGCACAAGTATTGAGTCTGCCGATATTGGGTGCACTCTTGCTGAGTAGTCTACAGAGTCAAGATATGTATCTGGCCGGGACTATAATACTGTTTCAGAGCGTGCTGGTTGTGGTCGGTGGCCTCATCTCTGATATCCTGCTGGCCTTATCAGATCCTAGAATTAGGTATGAGTAATATTCGGTGCGATGCCCAGCGATTGCCCTAATCCGGAGGTGTAGCTTTCAAATGTCTGTAGAGATGGAACGGCAAGACCATAAGTCAATTCCAGCACTCGATGCGAGGCTTAGGGAGATAGATGAGCTGGAAAGTCAGAGCCTTTCTCAATGGCAGCTGATGTGGCGTGATTTCAAGAAGCATCGATTGGCTGTCGTTGGGTTGGTCATTGTTTGTTTGCTCTATGCCATCGCTATTATGGGTGAATTTCTGACACCTCATGACCCTGTGGCGCGTTTGGGACTGCCTAACGCGTCGCCCTCTAGAATTCACATCTACGAACCCGCTACAGGCCTTCAACGACCATTTGTTTACGGATATAAAGGAAAAAGAGATCCACGTACTCTCAAAATGGAGTATGTTGTGGATCCAGAGAAGAAATTCCCTATACGTTTCTTTGTACGAGGGTATCCATACAGGTTCCTTGGGCTCTTCGATACCGATCTACACCTGTTTGGGGTGGAACCACCGGGTTACATCTTCTTGTTCGGCAGTGATACTCTGGGAAGAGACCTTTTCTCTCGTACGATAATGGGTACTCGTATTTCAACTACTGTCGGTCTCGTCAGCATCTTCTTTAGTGTCGTGTTGGGACTTATTTTGGGCGGCATGTCTGCCCTTCTGGGAGGTGCTGTAGATGTTGTCATCCAGCGACTTATTGAGATCCTCCTCTGTATTCCATCTATTCCACTTTGGATGGGACTGAGTGCTGCCTTACCTAGGGAATGGTCCCCTATCGCGGTGTATTTCAGTATTACGATTATCTTGGCACTCCAAGGGTGGGTACATGTTGCTCGTGTTGTAAGAGGCAAGTTTCTTGCTCTCAAAGAGGAGCAATTCGTCATAGCATCCGAAGGCTTTGGTGCAAGTTATCGGTATATTATTACACGGCATCTCGTACCGAACTTCATTAGCTATATTATAGTGAATGTGACTATCTCGGTTCCTGGAGCCATTTTAGGGGAAACGTCGTTGAGTTTTCTGGGAATTGGGCTGAGACCTCCGATAATAAGTTGGGGTGTGCTATTGCAGGGAGCTCAAAACCTACAGGCTATCGCCGAAAGCCCCTGGTTGATGATTCCAGGGCTATTTGTGATAGCGTTAGTTTTGGCCTTCAACTTTATGGGTGATGGTCTGCGAGATGCGGCTGATCCCTATAGAGGCATATGAGGGAAAACGGGATAGCCGCCTTATTTGGCACCAGGAAAGCGGGTAACGCACTTTACAGCCTTGACTTTACCAACCCATACCAATGTATCCAATATTCGCAAGGCATTAGTACATTGGTGGCGGGGTGCGGCAGGTGCCAGTTATTCGGGTAGAGAGATTGGCCAAGATCTTTCAAACGAAAGAGAAAGCCGAATAGAGGAGACCAGCGAGCCTTGCTTACTGGTGGTGGAAGATCGAGCTATGTTTCTTGAACGTTGAGCAAGTGTGCCTTTGTGGATGAAGCCCCCGGAATATGTTTCCAGGGGCTTTGGAGTTCAACGTCAACCAGTTAGAGGGGAGGGCCGTAGCCATTCTCTTGGCTTAGTACCCTTTCTGGGCATAGACTTCGGCCATTTTCTTGTTGTGCTCTGCCTCTCCGGGGTAGTTGATACTCTTATACACCGAGGGTTTTATGCCTTTGGCGAGCAGTTTTTCTATCATACCGGCAGTCACTGCCCACATGATCAAACACGCTGTGGTACCTGATGCGGGACAGACTGGGACTTCTAATCCTTCGACCTCTACCATAGAGTCACCGATGGGTGCGCAGTTGTCTAGGACCAGATCAGCCACCTCAAACAGGCGCTTGCCGGAGGAGTGTTCTGAGTTGAGAAAAGATGAGTAGCTAATCGATGTCATGGCAACTACAGTAATCCCCATATCTTTAGCGGTAAGGGCAAGGTCAACTACTTCCGGCCTTTTCCCAGAAACTGAACCGATAACCAGAACATCTCCAGGCCTCATATTAGAAGCTCCTAAGACGTATTTGGCCAAACCCTCACGGGATACGTCAAACCCCTTGCCTTCTCTTTGACGGACCGGGTTATCTACCTTGAGTGAGTAACGGAGTGGCTTCATCAGGAACAGTCCGCCAGCTCTGCCAATAAGCTCCGAATCCAGCATGTGCCCTGTATCGTAAATGTGGATGGCACCACCTCTTGCCACACAATTGGCCAGAATACCGGCTGCCTTATCTATATTCTCCCGTTGGGTTTCTTTGACTTTGTCTATGACCGCTTGGGTTGCCTCGAAGTACCTATCGATGAGATTCATCTACGCACACCTCTTTCTGGTATTAGTCTAGAGATAGGTAAGCTTATCTTTGTACTTTTCCATATAATAACGGTTATGCTGATCGCCTTCGTCTAGATTCCCACTAAGAAATACCGGTACGTCCATGCCTGCCTTGGCGAGAATCCCGATTGCTTCAACTACGATGGCATTGACTAGAGCACACCCAATAATGGTGCTGGTAGGGCCTGTCTTCACTTTGACTCCGGGGATATCCATGACTGCATCTCCAGGTGGTCCACAATTATCTAAGATCACATCGGCCTCTAGCTCAAACAGGCGTTTGCCGCTGGAATGGCGAGAAGTAACCGATTGGGAATACTGCAAAGATGTGAGTATGATGACTTTGGCACCTCTCTTTTTGGCCTCCATGGCCACTTCGATGGGGACAGCGTTCCGCCCTGATATCGAAGCAACAATTACCACGTCTTTTTCGGAGATTCTAGAATTTCTCACCAGTAAGGTACCATAACCCTCCAAACGTTCGATTTCGGAGGTCATGGGTACAGGCGTTACGTCGAGAGATAGCCCCGGGGCGAACAAAGGGTTTGCCAGAATGAGACCACCCGCTCTATATACCAGCTCTTGGGCAATCATGGAAGTGTGGCTGGCGCCAAATGCATAGAGGACACCACCGCTTTGTATGGAGGTGGCAACCAGCGTAGCCGCTGCATGAATCGATGCAGCCTGTGTTTTCTTAACTTGCAGGAGAGTCTCCAATACCTTGTCGAGGTAATCTTCTGCTAGCATTCTACAGTTAGCTCCTTTCATTGTGGTCTAGAAAACGGAGAAAGAGACACTTACCTAGTCAGTGGGAGTGGTTAGCAGAATACTGTGATTGAGCCTTCTCGATTTCACATTGCAGCTTCGATAGCAGAGCATCGGTAAGCTTTATTCCGAGCTCACTTAGCGCTATGGCACAGCTACCCACTATTTGAGGAGCCCTGTTGGGTAGGATGGTGACATTAGGCAGGCTCTCCTGTAAGAAGGCCTCCAATGGTTTTATGATCAGCTCTTCGGCGGCAAAGACTCCTCCGGAAAGCACGCAAGGAAGCACCTCGTGCTGTGCATTTAGGGCAGTGGCACAGCTTGTGGCTAGAAGAGACAACTCATAGGCGGCTCGATGCAGGATATCCCGGGCAACAATATCACCTTCGGCTGCCTCTGCTGCTACTACGGGGGAAAGGGCTGCCACTTGGTGGCGATACTTGAGATTTCCCCGGTAGACTTCCCAAATAAGCTGACGCAGATCGGAAAGCTCTAAAACATCCATAATAGCCTGAGTGAGGGTGGTCTCGGGGCCACGATGATCGTGGGCTCTGATCGCGGCTTTAATGCCTTCGCGGCCAATCCAATAAGCACTACCTTCATCGCCTAACAGGGCACCCCATCCACCGATTATGTGTTCTCGACCATCCCTGGTCTTGAGCCAGGCAAAAGATCCGGTTCCAGCTACAATAACCAAGCCCCAGGGCTGAGTGTGGGCACTAGCCAAAGCAGCCCTTGCTTCCCCGGCCGTGATCAGGGGACCGCGAAAGACGATCTGTTTTTCCAGTACAGGTAGATACACGTCTTTGGGAGTGGGACTGCCTATACAGATGGCATCAAGTGCAGGCTTGGCGCCCAAATTAGCTGACACCAATGCCTCTTGGATAGCTTTGTCAAAGGATGAGATGCCTATTTCCCATTTGACAAAATGCGTGTTAGCGGGACCTCCCCGGCCATATCCGATAATATTGCCATCAGTATCTGCTATGGCACATACCGTCTTGGTACCCCCGCCGTCTAGTCCCATGATGTATCTTTTGGGCAAGGGTGTTTTGCCTTTCACTGATCTTCTCCTTTCGCCCGATCGGGGGCGTCCCCAATAATGAGCATCTAACCCCCTTGTTGATAGAGTAGAAGTTAGTGTTTTAAAGCCTCCCCTAGGTTGAGACCTTTCATCACCTGATCTTGGAACATAACGAACATCGTCAGAGCGGGAACCATCAGTATTACAACAGAAGCTAGCATGGCTACCCAATCAGCGTTGTACTGCATAGTGATTTTGAGAAAATAAACCGCAGTAGCTAAGGGGTAATGTGCTTTGCTGCGGATAAAAATCAAAGGCCCCATGAAGTCATTCCATACCCCGATAATGCTGATTACGGCCACAGTCAGCAGCCCCGGACGGGCCATGGGCAGCATGATCCTCCAAAACACCGTAAACTCCCCACAACCGTCAATATAAGCGGCATCTGCCAGTTCCTGGGGCAAACCTTTGAAAAACCCGATCAGGACGAATATATTGAAGGGCAGACCGGTAATGGCGAGAATAATATACGCCCACTGGGTGCCTAAAAGACCCAAGTTCTTCATCAGAATGAAGCAGGGCACTGTAGTGAGCATACTTGGGACCATCAATGCAGAAAGGAAGTAGTAAAGGATAGGTGTAGCTAAACGAAATTCGAATCTTGCCAAGACATACGCGGCCATAGCGGAGAGGATGACCCTAGCTCCGACTATGATAACCGTATATTTCAAGGAGTTATAGAAATACTGCAGCATATTGCCAGTGGTCATCACAACCCGGTAGTTTTTCCATTGTGGGACACTAGGCAGTGACCAGACGTTGGCAAAAAGCTCTGGATTTGTCTTCAAGCTCGAGTATAGAGTCCATACAAAGACAAAGACATACAAAGAAGCTAGTACCAGGAGAACAAGGTACGTACCCGATATAGGCAAAATGCGACCCAAGCTAAACTTGTTGCCGCTGACGGGCCTGCTTTCGGTTTCGATAGTAGCCATCAAAACATCCCTCCCGGGGAATAAAGGAACTTCAGTATTTCATAGCTCAATGGATTCCCCTGCTACGAGCCGACGGGACAGCATAGTTGCCGCCATCACGATGATCATGACTACAAGTGCCATGGCAGTTGCATATCCGAAATTGAAGTTTTCAAAGGCTTGGTAGTAAATATAGGTACCCAGCACCGCAGTATTCAGATCAATCCCAATGGCCACTTCTTTAGCCACAAAGAAAATGCCGAAGGCTTGCAGATATCCTATAACCGATAGGACTATCAAGATCCGAATAATCTCCCAAAGCAGAGGGATGGTCACCCGTACGAAGATCTGGAGATTACTGCCTCCATCAATTCTAGCGGCTTCGTACAAGGAAATAGGGATCCTCTGTATGCCCGCCTGTAGATATAGAAGCAGTCCTCCGAGCCCTCCCCAGATGACTATCGCCATCATAGCGGGGAAGGCTAATCGGGAGTCGCCTAACCATGGGCGTTGATAGGCTCCCAATCCCAGGGTACGCAAGATACCATTCAGCAAACCAAACTGGGGATTATAGATGAAGACCCAAATAAGCGCTACAGCGAC
>JAAZLW010000148.1 GCA_012799135.1 Bacillota bacterium
AGTCCTTCCTCCTCGAGCATCGCCTGAAGGCGAACTACTCTCTCTTTGTATTCCAAGTCGGGCAGTACCTTCATCTTGAAATCTCCTTTCTTTTGGTTGTCTAGTTTGTGTGGATACGAGAACCCACGCTTCATCTTGCTCTACGGGAGAACTCATCGCCCAACAACAATAATCAGTAGGCCATACTGCCGATCTTCTTGTAGAACCCACAAGAGCTCCTAACGATCAATCTTGTGGGCAGCACGCGCTGTTGCGGTGGTATGGCTTCGTCTTCACTGCAAATCCGGTGAAGAAGGAGGCGGGCTGCAGTCTCCCCCATTTCCACTGCAGGTTGGCTCACGATGGTCAGAGGAGGGTCAATCAACTCTCCCACTTCGGTATCATCAAAGCCTACCACAGCCACATCATCTGGGACCTCAAGACCAGATTGCCGTAGCTCCATAATTGCACCAATGGCCAGGTGGTTGTTAGCCGCAACTATCGCATCAGGTTGCTTTTTCAAGAGCGCACGGGTAGCTTCGGCGCCACCCCGGATAGTGAAATCCGATTCCTTGATCATTTCTTGATCAAACTTCAGGTTGTAATCGGCAAGTGCCTTGCGAAAACCGGTCAGGCGCTCTGAAGCACTGGATTGCTCCATAGGTCCAGTAATAGTAGCAATCCGCTTGTACCCGATCATACAGAGATGCTCAGTAAGTGAATACGCTCCCTTGATATTGTCTACCATTACAGAATCCAGACCATCCATCTGGTCTAGCTTGTTATCAAGGATGACTATAGGACAGTCATTTCTATTAATTTGGGCTTCCAGCTCACCCTTGCCGCCAATTGCGCAGAGCATGATACCATCAACCTGTCTTGAGACCATAGTTTGGAGCGCTTCATTCTGCTTGCTCATTTTCTGCCCCGTATTTGTGATGATCAGCTCATAGCCCTGTTTCTCCAAGACAGCTCCCGCGCCCCCTGCGATCTGGCCAAAGAAACTATTGCATATGTCCGGGATAACTAAGCCACAGAGCCTCGATACACTTGTTCTCAGATTGCGAGCCATAAGATTCGGACGGTAGTTAAGCTTCTTGATCGCCTGAAGGACCGCCTGACGCTTTTCTTCGGAGACGCTCTGTTCATTCAATACCCTGGATACGGTACTGGGCCCAACTCCAGCCTCTTTAGCAACCTCAACGATAGTCACCTTGCCTGTCAAGACAATCCCCACCATTGTCGTATCATTCGTACGCAATTCCCTATCTTCCAACTGCATTGCAACGTTGTCATATTGCTTATTTCTATGTCCATCTTTTTAATTCCTTCTACTCTGCCCAATATGTGCAAATCGCTCTAATTCCCAGTTAACGGCGGTGCCTATTCCCCCGTACGTATTGCGATTACCTATCTGGCGCTTTGGGATCGTTTTCAAGCGATCGCGTGGCCAGACACTGGCATTGCCTTACATAATAGATAGAGGATATGGATTTGGTCTTGAGGAATATTACTTTTATGAATGTACCTGGAAAATGACTGCAACTCATGTAAATACGCAATACAGAGGTGAATGATGTGCTGTGGAATATGGCTGGACCGGAAAACACTGTTGCAACCTTAGAATCGGCCATCAAAACGGCTATCCATGAAGATATTCCCCGGTTGGTCGTGGCCTCCAATACTGGAGCAACTGTGCGGGAGGCCTTGGAGCTTGGTGGAGAAGGTCTCTCCATAGTGTGTGTCACGCATCACGTGGGCTTTCGGGGACCGGGAATCGATGAAATGTCTGATGATGAGCGACGTTATCTATCAGATCGCGGAGTCAAGATCCTTACTACCACCCACGTTTTGGCCGGTGTTGATCGAAGCGTTCGCACCAAGTTCGGAGGGCTCTACCCACCGGAGATTATGGCAAACGCCTTGCGCATGCTAGGACAAGGTCTAAAAGTCTGTGTTGAGATATCCATCATGGCACTGGATGCAGGCTTGGTCCCCTATGGGGAGAGGATCGTGGCTGTGGGTGGCACTGGATCTGGGGCCGATACAGCAGCAATCATCCTACCAGCCCACTCCAATAGCGTTTTTGACCTGAAGGTACAAGAGATTATCTGCAAACCGAGAGACTGGTAACGCCGTAATGTGCTACACTATATATCCTCTTCGTCCCGGTACCCGATGCCCGTCAGGAGGTTACCTGGCGAGAGTGTATCTGTAGCCCATCAAGTCTGGGGTATGCAAAGGCCACTACTGACTTTAGTGAAGGGAGAAATGACGATGAGAGTCTTCAAGGAGCCTCCAAAACCCGATATAACCAGCTTTGTTCAGGGGATTAAGAACCAAACGCCCTTCACCCGGGTTCATTTTGTTGAGCTATTCTTGGATCAAGAGGTTATGGAGTACATTTCTGAAAATCACCTGGGTGGGAAATGGGTAAAACCCCAAGCCGACGATATCCAAAGCCAGAAAGCTTATTGGGACAACCACATTGAGGTTTGGTACCGCCTTGGCTATGACTATATACGCATAAATCCACTAGGAGAAGCTGATGGATTGCATTTCCCCAACAAACGGCATAAAACAGCAGATACAGCCCAGCTTAGCCGGCAAGAGAGAACTTGGACCGACCAAGATACTGGCCTAATCAGTAGTTGGGAAGAATTCGATGCGTATCCATGGCCAAAAACCGACCGCCTAAATCTGGAGGTCTTTGAATATGTAGCGGAGCAGATACCGGAAGGTATGGGAATATTCATCTGTCCTGCCTCCGGCATACTGGAGATCTCTATGCACGACCTTCTTGGATACAAGAATCTCTGTTACTTGATGTATGACAACCCGGAACTAGTCAAGGCGGTCTTTGATCGTGTCGGCGAAATCCTCCTCTCATGGTACAGGCAGCTTATAGGCCTGGACAACCTGGTAGATTTCTTCCAGGGAGATGACATGGGCTTTAAGACAGCCACCATGTTGCCCCCGGATTTCTTGAGAGAACATGTCTTGCCTCACCATAAGCGTTTGGCAGACCTCGCCCATAGTCACAATTTGCTGTATTTTCTACATGCGTGTGGAAATCTAGATGCAATTATGCCGGACCTGATCAATGATGTAGGTATCGATGGTAAGCACTCCTTTGAGGATGAGATAGAACCAGTCACTGTATTCCAACAGAAATACGGCGATAAAGTGACCCCTCTAGGTGGAATCGATGTAGACAGACTCTGCCGAGCAAGTGAGGCTGACATCCGGGAGCACGTTGCGGCGGTGTTGGATACTTGTATGCCCCGGGGGCCATACGCTTTGGGATCTGGCAATACAGTCACCAACTATGTCCGGGTAGAGAACTATCTGGCAATGCTAGATGAGGGGCTTGCTTGGGGCAACCGGTAAGATGATGGCACCCTGAGGTCTCAAGGATCCTTTTGAGGCGTTGGTTCTTGAGTTCACTCTTTCGGCAGATCCCAACAAAGAGGTCCTTGAGGCAACAGATGTGATGGATTCTTAAACCCCTGAACACCTGCTCAGGGGTTAGGGTTGATCTTCTGTAAAAAGATGACTACATTGCAGAACTCTACGCTACAACAGTGGACAGATCCGATGTGCAATGGGCGCACCGAACCGCCTTGATCGGTATCTCCGATAAGCAGTACGGACACTGTTTCGTTGTCGGTACAGCCGGAGCCGGTGCCTTCTTCTGCTCAGCTGTCGCCGATTCCCTCAGCTGGTTCATCCACCTAACCACCAGAAAGAGCGCAAAAGCAACTACTACGAAGTCAATAATGTTATTCACAAATAGGCCATAGTTGATGGTGGGGGCCCCCGCCTCCTTGGCCTGCGTAAGCGAAGCATAGCCAGTGCCGGAAAGATCAATGAAGAGATTGGAGAAATCAACTTTGCCAATCAGAAGACCTATGGGCGGCATGATAATGTCATTCACAAGTGATGAAACGATCTTGCCAAAAGCTCCTCCTATGATGATTCCCACAGCCATATCCACTACATTGCCCTTTACCGCAAACTCCTTAAATTCCTTTAACATTAACGCTCACTCCTTCCTCCTGCAGCAGTCTAGTACCCTTCTACGAGCATGGATAGATGATTCGTCATCACTGAGTAGATACCTGCCGGGAATGAATGGAGTGAAAAACTAGTGGGTCTTTTGGACAGACCCGGCTAGCCCTTGAGTGCACCCATTGTGATACCCTGTACGAAGTATTTTTGAAAGAAAATGAACATGAGAAGCATTGGCAGAAATGCGAAGGTTGCACCAGCCATGGCCAGTCCCAGATTGTACCCACTCGCCGAAGTCACTAGTTTGGCTACCCCTACAGGCAAGGTGAGCATCTCTGTTCTAGTCAGGACCACCAATTGCCACATATACTGATTCCATCCTTGAACAAAGGCAAATATCCCGACAGCGGCAAGAGCCGGTTTGAGGAGAGGCAACACTACCTTGGTAAATGTTGCTATTTCCGATGCACCATCGACTTCGGCGGCTGCCAACAGATCATTAGGAATAGTGTAGGCAAACTGCCGGGTCAGAAAAACACCAAATGGAAACGCCACATAAGGGAAAATTGCTCCGGTATATGTATTGGCAAGATTTAGTTTACGCACCATGACAAATAGAGGTACCAGGCGGATCTGCATAGGCGTGGTCATGGTAAGAAGCAGAATCCAAAATAGCGCGTTACTCCCGGGGAAGCGCTTCTTGGCGAAGCCGTATCCTGCCATTGCACTCGTCAACACACTGCCAAGCGTAATACCTGCAGCTACTATAAAGGAGTTGGCCAACCACCTCAGAGTAGGCATCCCTCCCCAAATCAGTTCACGGTAGTTTGCCAGTGTAGGGTTCTTCGGGAAAAGCTCCGGAGGCATTTTCATGGCATCAGATTGAATCTTGAACGAGCCGGTTATCATCCAATACAGCGGCAAGAGATAGATAACAGCAGCGACTACCAGGAACACTACTGAAACAGTCTTCTGCCAGGCATGTTGGCGATTCATAGGTCCACCTTCCGTTCTATAGGACAGATATGCACACACAATATCAGTACTGAATATCTGACTGCATGAGCTTAAACTGCATGAAAGCAACTGCTCCCGATATGAGCAGAAGGGCTATACCCATTGTAGCCGAGTACCCGAACTCAAAGAACTGAAAAGCGGTTTCATAGATACTATAGACTACCGTTTGTGTGGAGTACGCTGGGCCGCCCCGGGTAAGTAACTGCACAACAATAAAAGTCTGAAAAGCACCTATGGTCTGAGTTACCAACACAAACATGGTAGTCGGCCTTAGCAAAGGAAGCGTGATCTGGACCAGTCTCTGCCAAGAACCCGCTCCATCTATGGAAGCAGCTTCATTTATTTCTTGGGGGATCCCCGCAAGCCCGGCGAGAAAGAGAATAATCGGTCGTCCCAATGACCACGAGATCACAACTACACTAAGTGCTGGTAGTGCCCAGCGAACTTCACCTAGCCACGCTCTACTTGATACACCAATTAGGCCGAGAAGGTAGTTTAGCAACCCATAAGTCGGGTTATAGATCCACAGCCACACCATGGCTAATACTACTCCACTGGCAACGGTAGGTAAGTAAAATGCTCCTCGAAAGATCGACTGCCAAACAGAATTTAACGGGAAAATGAGTAACGATAAACCCAGCGATATGATCACTGTCAGGGGCACTACAATCACGACAAAGTGTAGCGTATTACCAACAGCTTGGCGAAAGGCTTCATCTGTTAGCAGACGTGCATAGTTCTCCAATCCGACCCATGTCTGGTGGGCCAACCCAGCATCAAAGAGACTCAACCTTAGGCCATCTAGCAGAGGATAGAGCGTAAACAGGGCAAAGAAGATATAGGCAGGAGCAATAAAGAAATAACCCCATCGCCCCTCAAACAACGCTCTCAGGCGCATTGATAACCATCCCTTCCCCAGACTGCATTGTGAGAGGGCCGATGGAAGCCTCGCGTTCCACCGGCCCAAACTCCTTCTAGCGACTCAATTGACGGTTAGCTTCTCGCTCAAAATCAGCCAGCGCTTTTTCCGGGCTCTTCAAATGAACGAGTGCCGATTGGATTTCCTTACTCAACAGGGCCCTAACTTGATTGTACTTAGGTGATGTTACTCCTAGATCCTCAACCCCATACTCATTTAACATGTACTGCACTGCAGCATAGTTTGGATCATCGCCAAACGGATTGCCGGTTGAAATTCTAGTTGGGAATTGTCCTGCATTCTGAGCGTAAACCCGTTGATACTCGGGTCGATTGAGGAACCGGGCAAATTCAACTGCCCATTTGAGTTTCTCAGGATCCTTTTGCTTGAAAATCGCTATTCCCGTTGGGCCAACAGCCAAACCGGGCGACTGGGTACCTTCTTTATATGGATATGGCAATGGAACCAACTCAATGTCCCGAGTCACCTTTCCATCCCGCTTTGCGTTCTCATATCCCTTCCAGATAGCCAGCGTATTCCCCAGAATACCGATTTCTCCCCGCCACAGCATGCTATCAAGCTGGGCAGAAGTCATAGTCGTTGCACCTGGCTGAATCAGGTCTTCATCCGACAGATGCACGAGGAACTCTAAAGCCTCGATTCCTGCCGGTGTATTCAAGGCCACTCGGCTGTAATCACCGTTCTCGTACAGCTTCGCGCCAAAGATCCAGAAGAACGCCAGGTAGCGATAATCCGCCTGACCATCTGGGGGAACGAACAGGCCCATAGGCCATAGATTATCTTCTTTTACCGCATACAGAGCCTTTTCAAATTCCGTCACTGTCCAGTCCAAGCTGTCCGTGGGCAGTAACTCGGCGACATCCTTTTCCTCCCAGATCTCCTTGTTAGCCGCCAAATGACCGGCCCAAGCATACACGGGCAAGGCATGCATGTGCCCATCCAGAGTGTACATGTCCAAGAACCCGGGTAGATAATCTGCTTTCTCATCTTCCGGTATCAGGTCTTCCAGGGGCTCAAGCACTCCCTGATGCCAGTATTGTGCTGTACGCCCCAAATAGTCCCTTAGGAGGTCCGGAGCTGCACCGGCTGCAATAGCGGCAGGAATACGGACTGTCAAATCTTCGAAAGGTATTACTTCTACTTCGATGGAGACGTGCGGGTGCAGCTTCATGAACTCCTCAGCTTGGATCCGTTCGTAATCCCCCGGCAGGGAAGTCACATCTTCCATGCCCTCTATCTGACGCAGGCGTGGATCTACCCAGTATTTCAACTTGATTTCCTTGGGATTGGCCCCAGCAACTCCGATGCCAAGGCCCAGAATAGTGCAGACGACAAGTAACCAAGCGATTTGCCTTTTCACCACTTACTCCTCCTTACGTCATGTTATCCTAAATGGAACCAATTCTCGCTGCTACCTTGCGTCAACGCCCTCTTGTCACCCCCCAATACCATTGTTAAGTCATCACAGGCTAAGAGCTCTTGTAGCTCCGCTAAAGCAACTGGATATCTCTATTTCTCCAGCAATTTGATACCATAGATCCCAACACGGTTTGAGCCATTTGTTGATTTGGGTCGCACCTGCACTCGCTTTGTCCGGAAAGGAGCAACAATATGTTGTCGCATCCGCTGGTAATTTCCTTGAACACTTAAGATCAGGTGGTCATTCCCTGTTTCGTCACTTCTCAGTATGTCGTAGTCACTGACTACTGAGGGAAATGCTCGCTTATTGGATGAGAATAAGTTGTTCACCCTCACGTCGAGATCACTGTCAAAGTAGATGATAATCCGGCTGATCGTCACTGGTTCATGCCACGTGAACTCAATGGTCGGCTCCAGATCCGAAGGATCTGATATCCAGATATTCGGCCCTACCTCCGGCCTCATGTAACCATTCACCAGATTAGCCGGCCCAAATGCTTCTTGCTCGGGATCTGTTCGGAAGCAGAATGTGAATAGCTCTTTGATTGCCGGAAGCTGCACATCATCAGTCAGCCGGCTAACCGTAATCCCTGGCAAACAGTCAGGGCTCATGCCTAGCTCCAGCTCGGGATTGGTTTTGATTTTCAACTCTGCTCTCCAAGGGTAGGTAGGCCCACCTTTCAGACCAACCGGAATCTCTATCCAATGTGGTCCTGAATCTACAACGGGGATCTTGTGAGTGCATTCATAATCTCCAAGGGGTAGCCCCGGACGACTATAAGACACACCCGCTTCTATGGAAAGAGCTGTGCGACCTCGAGCCTTGACAAGCAGATGAACACTCTTTAGCTCTGCACTAACGACCGGAATGGAAAACACATAATCGCTATCCAGCACCTTGAAATCTGTAGGTGCATCTATCTCCATTGTGTGGATCGA
Organism: Bacillota bacterium; assembly: GCA_012799135.1. GTDB lineage: Bacteria > Bacillota > Limnochordia > DTU087 > DTU087 > JAAZLW01. The sequence goes on from JAAZLW010000148.1 coordinate 8,306, forward strand.
AGAAACACTCACCTTCGCTCTGGGAGCAGCATCGTCCGGGTTGCGACTGGCGAGACCAGGTATATAAGCATCATCTTCCAAGAGCTTTTGCTGCAACACATCTATCTTCTCGGTCACCAACCGGCGAGGGCTGAGATCACTCTGCTGGCATATGGCAGCGGCTGTGCCAACCGCCTGCCCCATCACTGAGCAGGTAAGCATGACCCTAGTGGAAGCCAGAGCATTATGCGTAGCACTGATATTTCGTCCAGCGAAGAACAGATTCTCTATGTTTACTGAATATAGTGACCTCAGCGGAATCTGGTATATGGAGACATAATCTTGGTTACATGCCGGCATGCTTGAAAATATGCCCTCCGGTGGGTGTAGGTCAATCGGCCATCCACCATAGGCAACTGCATCCTCAAAGGTACTTTGGTCAAGAATGTCGTTTTCTGTCAGGATATAGTCACCTATAAGGCGTCGCGATTCACGCTTTCCGGCGATGCTGCCGACCCATTCAAGTGTCAGGTTTTCAATATCGAATTGCCCGCTATTCTTTAGATAATCCCAGATACCGAAGACTATCCGCTGCAGTTCCCATGTAATATCTTGGTGGTTGGTAATTGTATTTAGCTCGCCACCCCATTCGATCCACCAGTAGTCACAGCCTGAGTGTTTGCTGCTGAGCTTCCTTTCTGGGTCTTTATGTACAATGAACCTCTCTTGAGACATGTCCCGGGCAAAACTAGGTGCCACAAACTTCACTGGGCGACCTACGTCTTTTGTATAGAAGAGAAGAGAACTACCCAGAGTGACATTATCAGGCGCGTCAGGTGCAGAAGGCTCGCCGAATTCGCTCCTGCCCTCTCTTCCCGTTCGATACTCTGCTCCCGCCAGATAACCAACTGTAGCATCACCAGAGCAATCCACAAAAATAGGTGCTTCGAAGGAGAAAACCTTTTCAGTCCCCAGCTGTTGACCGATCACTGCTATGATTCTATTTCTATCCATCTTCACCTCAAATACGTGAGTATTTAGGTAAAGCTTTATGTTAGGCTCAGAAACCACCTTATCCAGTAGTAAGATGTCCCATATATGGGGATTCCCTTCAGGGTTGCGATATTTGTTATCGAGAAGGATTTCCTCGGTAATGCCGGTTTCCCGCGCGTATCGATTGAAACCCACACTGGCTCCTGATGTCCAAACACGGATCTCGCTACTCGAGTTACCCCCTAGAACAGGGCGATTATTAATCAAGGCTACTTTTGAGCCTGATCTTGCCGCTGCCACTGCCGCACTGATGCCGGCTAGCCCTGCTCCTACTACGACAACACCTGACTTAACTGGAATCATCTTGACCCTCCCATGCCATTCTAGCTTGAATATTCCTCGCTATGCCCCCGCCCGCCGCCGGGCCATCACCAGACTGCCGCATGATTGACGGACAATCAATTTTGGTTGCAGAGAGACCTTGTGCAACTCAGGGGATCTACCTTGAATCTGGTCAATGATCAGCTTAGCGCCTATCTTCCCCATTTCCGTCTTGGGTTGCCCTACAGTAGTGAGCGGTACTTCCAAATATTCGGCTACCTCGATATTATCGAATCCGATCACAGCGATATCCTCGGGAACCTGCAATCCAATCTGGCGTATACCGTGCAGAGCACCAATCGCGGTCAAGTCATTACAGGCGAAAATCGCCGAGGGCTTCTCGGCAAAAGCAAGCATCTTGATAACCGCTTCTTTACCCCCACTAATTCCCTGCAGGGCACTCATTTGAAC
>JAAZLW010000149.1 GCA_012799135.1 Bacillota bacterium
CGCTGGATTTACCGGTAGCCTGGCCAGCGAAGACTATCTTACCGGTACTGGTATCAATAACCATATAGTGGAGAGTGACCGTCTTGTACTGGCTAAGGTGCAGCTCAGTTTTCTCAGTGCCCACGGTCAGGGAAGTAGTATGGCGCGGGCTTTCTTCTACTTCTATCGATATGGCTGCCAGGTATTCTATGCCCAAATTCTTACTCAAACCCAGTACGTTTTCTGAGTGTGGTTCTTCAACCACGAAGATATAAGCCGAACCTAAGGGTACCTTCAGATCCTTGCATATTCTCTGGGAGTCGGTAATGCTCACCTTTGGTAGTTTCCTTTGTATATAGGTAGTAATAACTGGCTCCAAGTAATCCCTATGATCGGTCTCAATTATGAGACCCAGGGATTGCATGCCCAATCTCTCCATCCGGCTTGGCTGTGGTTCACATCCACCGGTAGCTACCAAGAAAACCAGGAGCAAAGCTATACCCAGGGGTTTTGCACATGTACCAACATGGGAAGTGGTTAAAGCCTTGCGCTTGCGTAGCATGAAAATCACCCTCCTAATACCTGTATTGGCATATTCGGTGGCTGATTACTGTAACCCTGCAGCGGGGTAGTGACGTTGGTCAGGATAGCTATAAGGCTTCGGACTTGGACCAAGCATAATTGGCGGAGCACCTGACGACTATTGTAACACATGGGGGTCTCAAAAGAATCGTCAAAGGCGAGCAGGAGAATCGTCTCGAGTGATGAATACAGAGTTAGACGTAAGACGATTGACGACATATGACAGATGAAAGACGAAAACAATCATGGATCTAGTTAAGGAAAAGACATATGATGAAAACAGCTTCAGGAACAAAGATGAAACGTATCAAATTGTACTGGCAGATCCGGACGATGCTACTTCTATGGCTCACATATGCTACCTTTTATATTGGCCGTGTGAATATGTCGGTAGCGCTACCAGCTATACAAGAGGGCCAGGGATGGGGTTCACATAGGGTTGGTTTGATTGGTGCAGTGTTTTTTTGGGTGTATGCGGTAGGGCAGTTAATCAATGGGCAACTAGGAGATAGGTTCTCCAGCAGAATATTCGTTTTTTGTGGATTGCTCGGAACGGCGCTTATGAATGGTTTGTTTGCAAAGGCCTCTTCGCTTCTGCTTCTAGTAATAATCTGGGGCATTAACGGCTATTTCCAATCGACTGGCTGGGGACCCATTGTGAAGACTGCATCTAAGTGGGTTGACAGGGAGCATTACAATATCGCGTCAGTCATACTGGGGACTTCGTTTGTGATAGGCTCTACATTCAGTTGGTATATCTCAGGGCAACTGCTGGAGAAATACAATCAGTGGGAGCTTCTGTTTCGCATCCCTTCCTTAGCCCTTCTTGTTATGGCCATCATCTGGGTCGTTTTTTTGCGGAATACACCTAGTGAAGTAGGGCTGGCGAAATCCAGTGAGGAAGAGGTAAATGTAGAAGCGGTAACCTCACATCCTGGAGGGAAACTAAAGTATCCTATACTCAGGCGGGCATTTGTGTTCCTTCAGGAGCCATTTCTTCGCCTTATAGCCTTGATTACAGTTATTGCAGGCATGTTCAAGGAAGGTCTTACCCTCTGGGCTCCGACTCTTATCTCTCAATCTCAAGGATTGACCCCAAGTGAGGCAGTCAAGTATTCGCTTGCAGTCCCTTTGATGGGTCTAGTGGGGGTGTTTATTGGAGGTTGGCTGCATCATATACTTGAGGACGAGGCCAAGACTCTCATCGTTTTGTTCGGTGCCGGAGTCCTGGCTAGTATTGGCGTTTTGCTCACCATGGATATGGGGAATCCAATCCTGTTAGGTCTATCACTTGGTTCTTGTGCTATGGTATCCCATGGAATCAATGTGATCATAGTATCTCTCATTCCTATGCATTATACTGATAGGGCTTCATCGTTAGCGGGCTTTCTTGATTTCTGTTCCTACATTGGTGCTGGAATCATGAGTGTCGTTACTGGAATTACTCTACAGCTTTGGTCTTGGACTGGGGTTCTGGTAATGTGGGTGGTTCTGAACACCATGGGTGTCACCTTGATGAGCAGGGGGCGCTTGAAGCTCAGAAGTCGAGGATGAAGGCGTATGCTGAGTATTGTTGGGAGGCAAGTCTATGGTGAGATATCGTGGAAGGCTTAGCGATCTGGTGAAAGAAGAAATCGTCGCTATGATTGAGGAGCAGAATCTTCAGAGTGGAGACCAATTGCCGTCTGAGGAGCAGCTATCCAAAGATCTGAATGTTAGCAGACCCACCGTAAGGGAAGCGCTCCAAACCCTGGAAAAAAGGGGAATTGTGACACGACAGCAGGGTAAAGGGACTTTTGTCACTAGTTTCGCTTCTCTTCAGAGTGGACTCGAGACCTGGAGTAGCCTGTCAGAAGTAATAGCAGAATCCGGAAGAAAACCTGGTGCGCGTGTTCTCAGCCTTAACGAGGGCACCTTTGGGTCCAACATACACGCTCGGCTAAAAATCGCTGGAGATGAGGCTTGCATGAGGCTAGAGCGAGTCCGAACTGCAGATGGAGACCCGATGAGCTATGTAATAGATTATGTGCCTCGGAAGAGGTTCGGAGACAAGGTCGTGAAACCGGAAATGTTTTCCGAATCGCTGGTTGTCTTGCTGGAGGAAGAATTTGCAGTTCGATTTGAATATGCTATGACTTGGCTGACTCCCCTAACGCTAGATGAATCTATCGCAGCCTTACTGGAAGTACCTGCCAATACACCAGCACTGATGATTGAGGAAATCCATTTTGATGACAAAGATCAACCGGTTTTTCTCGGGATACAGTATTTTCCGCAGCAGAAAGTTAAGTTCCATATCAAACGGTATCGGACTAAGCGGGGGCAGACGATCCAAGGGGACTAAAGGCAACCCTCACTTGGAGCCAAGGCGGGGGTTTTGACACTCAGTGCAGGCAATTCGGCTTACGCTCATTTGTGAGCAAACGAGCGCAATATTATGCACAGTCTGCGCTCGTTGTTTAACATGAACGCAGGATGTTGAAAAGGAGTAACGATGTGATAGGATATATACATAACATAACCAATAAAATAACAAGCGCACTTTGAGAGTTGAAAACACATTTCGGAAGGTTCAATGCTTGTTTGCTGATCAACTATGCTGTATTAGGGGGTGGAGGAATCAGGAAATACACAGGTGTGTCCTTGCATCAGTAGATTCTGAAAGGAGTGCTTAGTATGCGACTGAGGAAAGTTCTAATCGCTGTGTTGTTATGCGCGTTTCTAGCCGGAACACAATCCGTTCTTGCAGCACCGGTTACGATCGAGTTATGGCACGCTATGGGTGGAGTTAATGGTGAGACGCTTCAGACCATTGTGAATGCTTTCAACGAAAGTCAGTCGGATGTTATAGTGGATCTACAGTTCCAAGGCTCTTACTATGATTTACAGCAGAAATTCATGGCTTCACTTGCGGCTCGCAAACCCCCGGCCCTGATTCAGCTTCCTATCGAAGGAACTGGCGTTTTTGGACCTACTGGTGCGCTTGCCGACCTAAGTGAATATCTGGAGAAAGACCCTGTCGTCAACTACGACTACTTCCAGCCAGGTCTTCTGGTAGACAGCCGCTACCAAGGCAAGTTCCTGGCTATTCCCTTTAACCGCAGCAATCCTGTGCTGTTCTACAATGTGGATCACTTCGTTGAAGCCGGATTGGGGACAGAGCCACCTGAGACATGGGAAGAGGTTGTAGCCTACAGCAAGAAACTGACCATTACGGACAAAGATGGTCGTGTCACTAGGCATGGTTTCAGTCCCAACCTGCATTGGTGGACTTTGATGCCGATGATCTGGTCGAATGGGGGCAATATTGCCGATCCGGAAACAGGCGCTCCAAGATTTGATTCGCCAGAGGTCGCTGAGGTCATGGCGCTGATATCGGATATGGTTAACGTAGATCGCACCGCCAAGATCTATGCCGGTACTGTCTTTAGTGCCTCGAATAGGGCGATGGAAGACTTCAACCAAGGCAAGATAAGCATGTGGATCAACTCCATCGGCTCCTTGGGCGGTCTTAGCAAAGACCTGAACTTCAGAACAGCCTTTGTGCCTCGATTCAAGGCGGGCGAATACGTTGTTCCCAATGGTGGGGGCAGTCTTTTTGTGGCAGACCAGGCGACCAAAGAGCAAAAGGATGCTGCTTGGGAAGTCATAAAGTATTTCGTTGGCCCAGAGCAACAGAGTTATTGGTCTAGGAGTACAGGTTATATGCCCACATGTCTCGCCGCACTTGAAACTGAGGAAATGAAACAGTTCTATGCGGAAAAGCCGAACTACAAGACAGCTGTTGACCAACTAAAGCACGCTCAAGGAATACCGTCTTCAGAGGTATTCCTTGACATCATCAATGTATTTGAAAGTGCGGTACAAGAGATCGTTATCAGCCAAGCTGATCCCGCAGAAGTCTTGACAGAGGCTATCAAGAGAGTTGGCAGATAATGTGATAGGAAGTTGAGTATCACTGCCACATTGCTAGCATATTTGGGATCCTCCATCTAGGATCCCAAATATGCTAGATGGCCCCATATCGCAACAGGCTGCGCTCTCCGATACATTGGTGAATAGCTGGTTGGGAGATGATAATATGTATGGCATTTACGAGAAGTATATCTTGCCGTATCTACTGATTTTGCCAGCAATGATATTAGTCGTGGTATTTGGACTAATTCCTATTGCGCAGAACATCGAGATTAGTTTCCATAAATGGAACTTCATTACTCAGAAGAGATTTGTGGGCTTGGATAATTATGTCAACCTGTTTGGCGATGCCAGCCTTTTCCCTAAAGTGTTGCTGAACACAGTTAAGTATGCTGTGCTGGAGATTCCTCCTATACTTATAGTATCTCTGGTGCTCGCTTTACTCTTAATCAAAGGTCTCCCCGGAGAGAATCTGTTTCGAGGGATGTTTTTTATTCCGTGGATCGTACCCACTGTCAATGTAGCTTTTCTATGGATGTATATGCTTGAGCCTGAATATGGCGTGTTCAATTATTTGCTTGGGAAATTGGGTGTCACCGGTCCAGGTTGGTTCTACAGCCCAACTTGGGCACTCCCTGCTGTTGCGTTGATCGCCGTGTGGAAAAGTATAGGTTATTTTTGTGTCATATATGTTGGCGGCTTACAGAATATCCCAGAGCAACTATACGAAGCTGCTTTGATCGATGGCGCCAACAGATGGCAGCAGTTCCGACACGTCACTTTGCCTCTTCTATCACCGACCACACTATTCATTGTGGTTGTGCTGATGATCAATACGGTTACGGAATTTGATGTGCCGGCTGTATTGACTGGTGGCGGTCCGGCCGACAGTACTAATTTGCTGGTACTGTATATCTATCAGAGGGCTTTCAATGCCTTCCAGGGTGGTTCGGCGGCGGCAATTTCTGTGGTTACGTTAGTCATACTTTTGGTGTTGACCACGATGCAATTCAGGTTGTCTTCTAGATGGGTTAACTATTGATTAGGAAGTGGTGAAAATGAAGAAGAAGCAAGGTCAACAACAAAAAGTACGTCGTAGAGTGGAACGTATTTTGATGTTTTTGGTGATCTTGATCAGTGCCATAGCTGTCGCCCTTCCCTTCTTCTGGATGGTATCAAGTTCTCTGAAGACAGTAGAGGAGATATTTCGCTACCCCATAGCTTGGTTTCCGTCTGTACCACAATGGCACAACTATGTTGAAGCGTGGAACGCTGCTCCCTTTACACGATACATGATCAATAGCTTGTTTGTTGCTACAACTATTATGATTGGTCAGTTCTTCACCGTAATCCCGGCGGCGTACGCCTTCTCAAGACTTGAGTTCTTCGGTAGAGATATCTTATTCCTTTCAGTGCTTTCTCTTATGATGGTCAAACTGGAAGTAAGGATTATTCCTGTGTATCTGATGGTCTCATCGCTTGGCTGGATAGATACATACAAGGCATTGATTATCCCAATGATGACTTCCCCTTTTGGTATTTTCCTAGTAAGGCAAGCTTTCATGAAGATTCCCCAGGACCTAATTGATGCAGCGAAAATCGATGGGTGTTCGCATCTCGGGATCATTCGCAATGTCATGATCCCCTTGAGCAAACCGACGATCATAACATTCATGATCTTCAACTTTATTTCTCACTACAACAGTTATTTTTACCCCCTGATTATGACCAATTCCGATCGGATCCGTACGATTCCCATAGGGCTTGCTCGTTTTAGGGTTGCGAGTGAAACGGGTATTCCTTGGCATTACCTCATGGCTGCATCAGTAATTGGTTTGGTACCTTCGGTGGTTGTGTTTCTGTTTAGCCAGAAGTATTTCGTAAAGGGCATAGCCACTACCGGGCTTAAAGGTTAACACTGGAAACAGTTTATTGAGGGAGGCAAATACATGGCTATGTTTGATGAGTTTGAGATAGTTGGACATCGAGGTGCTATGGCTTACGCTCCAGAGAATACTATCACTTCTTTTGAGAAAGCGCTATCTTTGGGCGCAACTTCAGTGGAACTTGATTTGCGTTTTACAGCGGACCATCAGATTGTAGTTATTCACGATGAGGACATAACCAGAACAACTAATGGCCAAGGGAGAGTAATCGACCTAACTTACGATGAGATCAGAAGAATGGATGCTGGGTCTTGGTTCTCGCCAGAATACACTGGCCTAAGCATTCCTCTGTTTAAAGATGTGCTTAAGGTACTGCGCGGCAAAGCAGGAGTGATGGTAGAGATCAAGGATGAACCGAGTTGGGAGGATGACGAGAACATAATGCTGGTCATTCGCCAGCTCAAAGAGCTTGAAATGCTGGAACAGGCTGAGATCATTTCATTTAACCATTCCATCGTCAAGAGATTCAAGGAGAAGGAGCCGGCAGTTATGACCGGAATATTGTACGGAACGTCGGCCGAACCTTGGGTTGATGCGGCTGCTGTCTCTGCTGAGGTGATTCATCCGTGCCCTCCGGCCGGACAGCAAATAACCGAGACTGATGTTGCAGATGCACATCGTCATGGACTTAAGGTTCTCGCTACGACTAACTGTCGTGATGAGATGGAGAACTTAATCGCTTGTAGTGTGGATGGCATATGTTCGAATCATCCTGATTGGATTAGGGACGCCTTCAACAAGTAGGTGAATGTGGAAGTCAATCAAGTCGGAGAGGACGATTATTAGGCAATGGTGCATGCAGAACCAAAGCTGATTGGCTTTGACCTAGATGGAACATTGACCCAGCACAAAACACCGCTCGAACCTCGCAATAATGCCGTTCTGGAAATGCTGAAGAGGCAGTACATGGTAGTAATGGTTGCCGCAGGTAGCTGCAAAAGAGTCTATACGCAACTCAACGAATTCCCGATTGATATAATAGGGAATTATGGGATGCAAGAATCAAGGGTTATTGACACTGATTCAGGCAAGAGGTTTGAGCTAATAAGAGATGAGAAAGCTGACATAGATAGAGAGAAAACCTATGCCAGGGTGGAGAAGATTCGTGACCTGACTAATTACACCGACATTACTGGTGACGAGGTCGAGTTTCATCGCTCAGGAGTTATTACTTTTCCCCTCTTGGGCACAAAAGCTGACCCACTAAGAAAGCTGTCGTTTGATCCGGATCGGCAGAAACGCAGGGAAATATACCAGCTCGTTTTCGAGATGTTCCCGGAATACAATGTGTTTATCGGAGGAACATCATCTTTTGATATTGTGCCTAAGCCCTATGATAAATTCTATGCATTGACCAGTTATGCTGATCAGCGGCGAGTGCCTATGGACCGAATTATCTATGTAGGGGATGACTTTGGGCCTGGTGGAAATGATGAACCTCTTATGAAGTCGGGTATAGAGTGCATAAATATCGAAAACTACCAACACCTACCCGACGTTTTGGCTGAGCATTTGAATGATTCCCTGTTAGCCGATGCTAGAAACGACAGCCAGGTCCACAGATAGTGCTAAGATCAGGTATGAATGGCGCCGCCATTTCGCCAAGAATCTTGTCACTGATACAGCTCGTTTACTATTTGGTTTGTGTAAGGCTCCAGTAACTGCAGGTCCCACAGGAGCTGCAAGATTGTGTAGCGGTTGCGCACTTCCTTAGCAAAGAGCAAGCTATCTTTCACAGCCGCCTGGTCAAGCCCTACTTGTTTGGGATGCATGGGTCCTTGGATGTCCACAAGCAGCTTTGCCACTTCATCTGAGGGTGGTAGTGCACTAATCAGGGAGTGAATCTCTGCCCAGTGCTTTTCCACCGAGGCAAGTCGTTGCCCGCGTTTTGCCGGTAGATTCTTCCCAACTCGTTCCTCCAAGAGGATTACTCCCTCTGCGGCAGGTCCAAAGACTCGGGCAATCTCAGCCTTCCAAGCATCGTTTGGCTTGGGTGTAGGACTCGCTTTAATTTTGGCAAAATCAAAATGGGTTTTGGCTAGATACTCATATAGCCTGAGAATGATGACTGTGCCGATGCCCACCTTTGCCCCATGAAGAACGGCTTTCTTGTTTTCAAAGAGGAAACGCATCTCCCAGAAATGTGATAGGTGATGCTCACTACCGGAGGCAGGGCGGGAGTTTCCCGCATAGCTCATGGCAATCCCGGCTAAGACGAGGGCCTCGGTCAATCTGCCGATAGCGGCTTTATCTCGATTCAAAAGGCCGTTCTTGCTGGCAATGGTCCTCTTGAGGGCTAAGCGCATTATGGAGGCGATGGTCTCACAGTAGTATTCATCATTGATTATTGCCGATAGTTTCCAATCACATAGGCAGGTATATTTCCCCACAATATCAGCAAACCCTGCAGCAATCATGGGCATGGGCGCATCGGCCAAGATATCCAGATCGGCGATGATGGCCTGAGGGACATGGGCGTCATAGGTAGTCTTAAGGTTATTGGTGATCAGCGGCGCTACCGTTGAAGCAAAACCATCCATCGAGGGAGCTGTTGCCACTATAAAGTACGGTAGGCGCATTCTATGGCTGATAAAGCGGCTAATATCATTGATGGTGCCAGTACCCACGCCGATGATCAAATTACAGCTGGGATCAAGATGCATGAGCACACTACCGATAGTATACTCATCAGGCACTACCTCGTCGGCATCGAGGATAAAGGATGTGTAGGGGATGTCCCTTGATTCAAGATTAGTCAAAACCTGCTGTCCCGCAGCCCTATATGTGTGGCAATCGGCAAGCACAAACGCTTTGTCATATCCGAGATGTTTGACAATCGATGGCAGCTTGGATAAAGCTCCAGGACCAATTTCAACTGTCTTCACATCAGACGTGTGGCAGTGGCCACAATTACATACTACCGGGTGGTCGAGAAAGTCTGCGATGGTCATGGTCGCTAGATTCACAGTGATAGCACCTCTTGTTCATACATAGGTAATCTATATTTCACTATACATGAAAGGAGGCCAGTTTCCTAGGGTGTGTGGTATGATTAACAAAAGAGCATGAAATGGCAGAGCATCTTGTGGAAATAAGCAAGAAGCTCACCTACAAAAGTTGGAGGTAGCGATGCTTAACATTGAACGCGTAGATTACATCATGCAGGAGCTTCGGGAGAAGAGAACAGTATATGTTAAGGATCTAGCTGAACGATACTTTGTCAGCCCTTCTACAATTCGCAGAGACCTAAACTCATTGGAGAAAGAAGGTCTAGTCCGTCGCACCTATGGCGGCGCTATGTTGGTTCAACATGAGAGCTCGGAGATCCCCTTCTTCGTTCGACAAAATGAGAACAAACAGGAGAAAAACGTCATGGGGATGCTGGCTTGCCAGTTAGTCAGGAATGATCAGTTTATTTTCTTGGACTCCACCAGTACGGTGGCCCACATGGTTAAGTATCTACGGGGCAAGGAAAGCCTCAAGGTCCTTACGACGAGTGCTGAGATTGCTTTGGATTGTCTGGACAGTCTGTCTGCCCAGGTGTATTGCACAGGAGGCTGGATGAGTTCCTTTTCTCGTGGTTTTGTTGGAGAAGCGGCTCGAAAGAGGATCGCTGAGTTTAGGCCGGATCTGCTGTTCTTCTCAGCTCGTTCACTATCTCTGGAGGATGGTATTACTGATGTCAATGAAGAGGATGTTTACATGAAGCAGCAGATGTTACGTAGCTGCAGGGAAGTAGTTTTCCTGTGTGACAAAACGAAATTCGACAAGACGTCCTATCGGATCATCTGTGATATTAGTAAGATTGATTACCTTGTGACTGATGAGAAGCCCTCGGAACTATGGCTCAGGCGATTAGCTGACTCAGGAGTCAAGTTGATTTATCCGGACGCGGAAAAGGTGAAAATGATAGAAAACCAGAAGAAACGGGCATGTGATGCATACGGGGCTTCTGCCTATGAGGTGGGGAAAGGATAACCCCAACTGACGATTTGCCAAGGCAGCACCCTATGACAGGGAAACGGCTGCAGTTGGTGGCTCATCCTGATCAGAGTCGGAGATGACGGTCTCCCCTTTCGCCAACCAGCTCAGCCGCCTGGTTCTGGGGGCTATGCTGTTTTGGCTAGGTTGCGGCCGATGATCTGGAGTGATCAGCACAGTATAGTGACAGAATAAGAGCAATGCTTGAGTAGGCAGCGAACTTGCTTAAAAGGGAGGTGAAGGGATGCTGAAGGTAACGGAAAGGGCAGCGAAAGAGCTAAGAGACCTGATTGGCGCAGAAGGCGGGAATGATACGCTAGTTAGGTTGTACTTGGCGGGCATGGGTTGAGGCGGGCCCCGCGTGGGATTGGCTCTGGAAGAGTCAACAGCTAATCCGGAAGATCAGATCTATGAGGTTGATGGGATACGGTTCGTTGCCAGTGCTAACGCGGCGGCGTATCTGAAAGAAGCCACAGTTGAGTACCACCAGGGTTTGCTGGGCAAGGGTTTTCGAATTAGGGGTGCTGGTACCTCTACTTGCTAGCTTACGAGGGCCCGCTGCCCATTGTGTAGAGATCCTGGTTTGACTTTCTTTCTATGGTAGTGACCACATACCTCTGCTTACATAAAATAATCGGGGCTAGGTGGCCCCGACTTGGGAGTAGATGGGTCCTGGTGGGTCCTCTGGACTTCAAATCCAGTATCGGGTGGTGGCCCCATCCGGGGTGGGTTCGATTCCCACATACTCCCGCCAACAAGAACCACGCAGGTGATTAAGAGGATCTTCTGCCTGTCTTATCGAACAGTTGAGATAGTCCCAAGTGTGGCGCAATTGGAATGAGTAAGAAGACGAGAAAGAAAGGAGCAGATTCATTGAGAAAAAATATGCCAACCATCCCGGTGGGGGAATACCGAGAGCGATGGGAAAAGGTACAAGAGCTGATGGACAGAAAAGGGCTTGACTTATTCCTGGCATATGCAGATGATCATGCAGTGTTTGGTCCTGCATACGCTAGATGGCTGGCGAACTTTCCTGTTCATTTTGAACCGATATGTATCTTAATGAGCAGGGACAAGGAACCCATCTTGCTATGTGGAGCAGAAAGCGACGGATATGCCATGTTGGTGGGCCAGATACCGGATGTCCGTATTCTGGAGGAGTTTACTCACCCTGATGAAGACTATCTGCACACAAGAATCCAAAACTTGCAGGCGGTAGCTGCAGACTTAGTCGACATCAAGAGCATCAAGAAGATCGGTATTGCCGGTCAAAGCTTACTAGGAGCTTATGCATACCTGAAGTTTCAGCAAGCCTTTCCAAATGCCCAATGGGTAGACATTGAACATGATATGAGCCTCCTTCGCGCAAAAAAGAGCAAAGCTGAATTAGAAGTCATACGCTACGCCTACGGAATTGCTCAAAGAGGAATGCAAGCAGCAATGGATGCTATCCGCGCGGGGGCAATAGAGCGTGAAGTGGCTGCCATTGTTGAATATACCATGAGAATGGCTGGTGCCGAAGGAACGGGTATTGATACTATGATCGGTTCGGGGGACAATTCCCGTCATGTTATCTCCAGGACTACCTTCAGAGAAATCCAAGAGGGTGATATTGTCCAGGTTACAATTGCCCCCCGCTATGAAGGCTATCATGGCGCCGTCGCTAGACCTATATTCGTGGGAGAACCCAAAGATGAAGCATTACATGCACTGGAAGCCGCCCACCGTGCTCAGCTGGCGTGCTATAGAGCTATCCGACCCGGCATCGAAGGCAGGGAAGTTGAGGCTATAGGTAGGAAAATAATGGATGAAGCCAATCTGGGCAAGTACTTCCAGTACTCAGGAATTCACAGCATCGGCATAATGGAATTTGAGCCTCCCATATTCGGCCCCACCCAAGATGACAAGCTAGAAGAAGGGATGACCATATCTGTCGATATTCCCGTATTTGGTGCTCCTTGGGGTGGATTCAGATTGGAAGATGGTTACTTGGTAACAGCAAATGGTGCTGAGCGACTAAACTTGACGGATTATTTTGTCATAAAATAGGTATATAGGGCGGCCATGAGGAGATGAGCAATACGAGGAGAGAACATCTAAGAGAACTGCCGTCGATCGATAGCTGCCTAGCTCATCCCATGGCTCAATCCCTCCTCCTTGCATATTCGAAGCAACAGGTAACAAGTGCCCTGCGGAGCGCCATGGATCGAGTGCGGCATAGGCTGCTCCAAGGAGAGCTGGACCTGCTATCTAGGGCTGAACTGATGGACATAGCTATGGCGGAGGCCCGTGCTATCCTAGTGAAACAAGGGTGTGGCACGATGCAGCGTGTCGTCAATGCCACCGGCATAATCCTACACACAAATCTCGGTAGAGCCGTTCTACCTCAGGCGGCCATCGAGGCGTTAGCCACCATTGCCGGTGGCTATTGCGATTTAGAGCTTGATTTAGCCAGTGGAGCAAGGGGCTCGCGTCAAACCCATGTGGAGAAGATGCTGACAGAGCTCACCGGCGCCGAAGCAGCTCTAGTGGTAAACAACAATGCTGCAGCGGTCTTTCTTTGCCTCAACACGTTTGCTGATGGTCGGGAAGTGGTCGTTTCTCGGGGAGAGCAAGTGGAGATCGGCGGTAGTTTTCGTATACCTGATGTCATAAGGCAAAGTGGCGCTACATTGGTCGAAGTAGGTACCACCAATAGGACCTATCTTTCCGATTATGTAGATGGTATCGGTGAATCCACCGCGGTACTTCTTAAGGTACATAGAAGTAACTTCCGTTTAGTGGGCTTTGTCGCCTCTGTTTCCCCTAAGGAGCTGGCAGCTCTGGCAAGCAGCCGTGCATTACTATCCATGGAAGATGTCGGCAGTGGAAGTTTGATTGATCTTGCCGGATTCGGGGTTAGGGGCGAACCCACCGTCAAAGATAGTATTAACGCCGGGATCGATCTGGTAACCTTTAGTGGTGACAAACTCTTAGGTGGACCACAAGCGGGGATCATTGTGGGGCGCAGGCACCTTGTGCAGAAGCTGCAGGGAAACCCATTGGCTAGAATTCTGCGGATAGATAAGCTGAGACTGGCGGCACTCGAGGCTTTGCTGGGGTTGTATACAGAGCCTCAGCACCTGGTGGAGGTTGTCCCTGCTTTGCAGATGCTCGCTTTGGCTGAGTGCGCACTGGAGACTAGGGCTAGGGAGCTGGCCTCGCTGATTGCTGACAGTGTTGTCGGCCATGGTGGAGTTAGTATTATAGATGCAGAAGGGGAGATGGGGGGTGGGACTTTGCCTGGGCTCAAATTACCGGGCAAAGCAGTGGCCGTGAGGCCTCACCGTCAATCAGTTCACCAAGTGCAGGCCAGCCTTAGGCTAGTCGGGATTGAACACCCTGATAGGCACTTACTACCGATAATTGCTCCTGTAGAGAATGATCAGGTGGTTTTTCACCTAAGAACGTTGCTTCCCGGCGACGAAGTTGCGATTGCAGGGGCATTAGCCGCGGCTATGGGGGGCCAGCCAATATGAGGCAAGTTGTTATGGGCATGGCCGGCCATGTGGATCATGGCAAAACTGCGTTGGTGAAACGCTTGACCAATGTGGATACAGACCGGCTCAGGGAAGAGAAGCTGAGGGGTATGACCATTGATTTGGGGTTTGCCCCTCTTTTGCTACCAGATGGCAGGCACTTATCCATCATCGATGTACCTGGCCATGAGAGGTTTGTCAAGACTATGGTAGCAGGAGTTATGGGCATTGACTTAGTCCTTCTGGTAGTGGCTGCCGATGAGGGGATCATGCCTCAAACTCGTGAGCATTTGGATATCATCGGCCTATTGGGAGTGACCCGGGGAGTGGTGGCTCTCACCAAGATAGACCTAGTAGAAGAGGACTGGTTGGATATGGTCAGGGAGGAAGTGCGGGATTTCCTCCATGGTACAGCCTTGGCTGAGGCCAAGGTAGTACCGGTCTCGGCTAAGACCGGAGAGGGGATAGGTGAGCTCATGGCGGGCATCGCTACCGAGAGCGATAAAGCCAGCCAGGGAGTGGCAGACGATGTTTTCCGCTTACCGGTTGACCGAGTATTCATGGTCGAAGGTCATGGGACCATCGTCACCGGTACCGTCTATGGGGGGCTGCTTGAACGGGGAGCGAAAGTGGTCACTCTTCCACAAAACCTGGAGGCGAGGGTACGCGGCATACAAGTCCATGGTAAGGATGTAGAGAAGGTCACTGCCGGCAACCGCTGTGCCCTGAATCTAACAGGCATCTCCTGCGAAGATGTTAGGCGGGGAAATACCATTGCCTATCCCGGGCAGCTGGAATCCAGCCTGGAGTTAGATGCTGTGCTAGCTTCCGTGAGAACAGCTTCACTTATTCGACATGGCCAGAGGGTAAGGGTACATCTGGGAACCAGCGAAGTCATGGGTCGTGTACGGGTGATTGGCGGAGACGAGATTGCTGGCGGAGAAAGAGGATATGTACAAATCAGAACCGAAGAGCCGGTAGTAGCCTTGAGGGGTGACCGCTATATTGTCCGCTCCTATTCGCCGGTGACAACCATAGGTGGTGGACAGATTATCATGGTCAATGCACCTCATCGTCGGCGGTCTAGTATAGAGGACCGACGGGACATGGAGTTGGAAGCCGAGAGTTCGACCCAAGAGATCCTACAGGTTGTGCTTAGAAATCGGCGAAGGCAACTGACTCGAGGTGACGGTATTCTTGCTCCCCTTGACGAGGAAGAACTGAGCCGGGCTGCGCATTTACCCATAGTTGCCGTGAAGGAAGTCTTGGCATCACGGGATTGGGTGGATATCACGGGGAAACATCTCCTGAAAGAGGACTATCAAGCGGCGGGCGAGGCGGTTGTGATGGCCTTGAGTGAATCCTACATAAAGGCTCCCTTTCGTTTGGGCGTAGACAAAGAGGAGCTTAGAAACACGCTCTTCCGTGAGTGGGGGCGGAAGGAATACGGGGTGTTGTTAGAGAGGCTCGCTCAGGATGGGCTCATTGTAGCCGAAGGCCGATGGGTCAGCGAGCCACGAGTGTACCATGAGCTCTTGCGGGCAGACCATCCGGCTTTGCTCCATCTAGAGGCAGAAATCCTTGAAAGGAACTATCAAGGATATCAACCTAAGTCCATGGAAAACCCAATCGCTTCTCCCTTGGAAATGACCGATATCCCCGACATGATCGGGTTACTAATCCACTCCGGTAAAGTAGTGGATGTGGGCTATGGATTGGTGATCCACAGAAGCATTTTTGATCAGGCTTTAGAAGCGCTTAAGCAGCATCTAGCCGGCCACAACCAGATTACGGTGGGTCAGTTTCGGGATATTCTGCAGACGAATCGAAAAGTGGCCGTGGCTCTGCTGGAATGCTTTGATGGCTTGAATATTACCAAGAGACAGGGAGATGAGCGGATAAGTGGCCCCCGATTGGAGGTCAGTTGAGCTAAGTCCGGCTATGTATGGGCGGATTTTTGGCAGGATTTTGGCGTGGTCAATCGAAAAGGAATAGATGAGGTACCGGTGGATGCTATAGCCACCGGTTCTTGCCAATTAGCCCGACAATCTAAGTAACTACCAGTGTCGTTTAGGACAAGTCATTAATATTCCGGGAGTGTGGGTGATATGACAAGTAACGAGGTAGCAAAGCTGATTGCCGGTACCCGAAACGACCTTATCCACCGTGAAGATGAAGTGAGAGAGCTCAATTTGCTGTTCGGGTTTGATGCTTTTGTTGATCAGATTGCTGATCTGATAGATAAGCGGCAGGACTTCCAACACTACGATAGACTGGACACCATCCAAGCATTTGGTGCTAAGATTATGGAAGCTGCAGGTCTTAGCACAAATATTGAGTATGTGCCACGCTATACTAAGATCGGCGGTAGTGCCGTAAACATGGGGGCTGCCATGGCCAGCATTGGGTGCAACCTGGTCTACATTGGCTGTATTGGGTATCCGACGGTGAATCCCGTCTTTAGTGATTTTGCCGCTGCTGCTCACCAGTGTTATAATATCGCGGACCCGGGGCAGACCATTGCCGTTGAGTTTAGGGATGGAAAAATTATGTTGTGCAACACATCACCATTGCAGGAGATCACTTGGGATAGAATATTAGCAGTGGTGGGTAGAGATAGATTGAGGGACTTGATGCAAGGGGCTCAGTTGGTGGCAACCATTAACTGGACAATGATTCCCGATATGAACGATATCTGGCAGAAGTTGCAAAGTGAGATCCTGTCCCAGGTTACCTTTGAAGGGGAGAAACCTTTGTTTTTTATGGATCCGACTGATCCTGAAAAACGTACCGGTGAGGATTGGCGGGAAGCGATGGATATCTATGCCGACTTCTCATCGCGCTATCGCACGATTTTAAGCATCAACCGTAAGGAAGCCACGGAAGTGGCAAGAGCTTACGGGATTGAACTGTCGGTACCATTAGCGGAGGCGGGGCTAAAAGAGATAACCGAAGCCATAGCAGCCGAATTGGGACTCTATGCCGTAGTAGTACATCCTGTTGATGGAGCCGGTGCCGTGATCGATGGAGAGTACTTCTTTGCCCCGGGTCCCTACACTTCCAGTCCCATACTCACCACTGGTGCCGGGGATAACTTCAATGGAGGTTTTTGCTTAGGTATGCTCTTGGGGTTGACTCCACAACAGGCCTTGACCCTTGGGACCGCTACATCTGGATATTACGTTAGGGCAGCTCGCAGTCCCTCCTGGGACCAGCTGATGCGTTTTTTGAGCTACTGGGAGGCCAATGTCGGGCAGGATCTTTCTGGCTATGCCTAAGATTTCTCTGGGAGTAGGCAGGGTACTGGCACTTTTTCTCGAATTAGGCAGCTTGGTAATACTGTAAACGAAGAAAAACTAGGACATGCTATTCTACCGGCCCAATTGAGGGTCGGCGTAGGGGTGGAGTAATTTTGACAGCTGAGATGCTTTTCGGCCTGCTAGGTGGGTTAGGCCTGTTTCTTTTTGGTATGCGCCAGATGGGAGATGGCCTTCAGAAAATGGCAGGCACTCGGATGCGCCGCTTACTGGAGGTACTAACTAGTAACCAGATATTGGGAATGCTACTAGGTGCATCCATTACCGCAGTCATTCAAAGCAGTAGTGCTACAACGGTAATGGTAGTAGGTTTTGTGAACGCAGGGTTGATGAATTTGCCACAGGCTATTGGAGTGATCATGGGGGCTAACATTGGTACCACCGTAACAGCGCAATTGATCGCTTTTGATATCGGTGAGTATTCTCTGCTATTTGTAGCCCTTGGCGCCTTGCCGTACCTATTTGGCAAACAGAGAGGTCACCGTTATCTGGGACAAGTTCTGGTGGGATTTGGTCTCTTGTTTATCGGTATTGAGACAATGAAAGGTGCTATGCACCCGCTAAGTGAAACAATGGCCTTTGCCAATCTGACACTGGCTATGTCCGATAAGTGGTTCTACGGAATAATAGCTGGCATTGTGATGACAGCCGTGTTACAGAGCAGCTCGGCTACTATCGGTATATTGCAAGGGTTGGCAGGTAGTGGCTTAGTCTCGTTGGAATTGGTTTTACCGATCCTGTTTGGCAACAACATAGGGACTACAGTTACAGCATTGCTATCCAGCATAGGTACCTCGGTTACGGCCCGGCGAGCAGCTATGTCCCACCTGTTCTTCAACGTGGTGGGAACTCTGATCTTCTTGCCCCTACTACCCTGGTTTGCCAAGGTAGTCAGGCTTACGGCCACCGCTCCCATCAGACAGATTGCCAACGCGCACACAATTTTCAATGTGGCCAATACGATCTTGCTATTGCCTTTTGCGGGAGCTTTGGCCTATTTGGTAACCAGGCTGGTTCCCGGTAGACCCGATGAGCGTGAATTGACCCTACATCTAGATAGTCGTCTTCTGGGTACACCCTCGGTAGCCTTGGAGCAGGCTTCCACAGAAGTCTCTCGCATGGGAGAAATGGCCTTGGAGATGCTGGGGATAGCCCGATCCCATCTTACCAATCCTAGCGATGACGCTTTGGCCCGAATGCTGGCTCTGGAAGAGGCTATAGACCAGTATGAGGAAGGTATTACACAGTACTTAGTTGAAGTGTCCAAAAGGTCCCTATCTGAAAGCCAAGCTGAGAGGCACCGCCAGCTGTATAATCTCATCAACGACATTGAACGAGTAGGTGACCATGGTGAGAATATCGAAGAGCTCTTGGCCCATAAGGCCTCTAACCAGATAGCGTTTAGTGAAACGGCTACTCAGGAGCTGGAGGAATTCATTGATTATACAATGGAGACTTTCCGTTCGGCCCTTTTGGCCTGGGAAGAGGACAAGCCTGAATACGCCAAGGCTGTAAAGGATCGCGAAGCTCAGATCGACCACCAAGAGCAATTATTGCGGCGGAGTCATATCGATAGATTGAATAAGAACCTTTGTTCACCCATTTCCGGTGTGATTTTCCTGGACATCATTTCTAATCTGGAGAGAATTGGTGACCATGCTGCCAATATTGCAGAACTCTATTTGGGTGAGCGGATGCATTAATCTGGGAACGTGGGCCTGATGCCAGGCCTTGCTGGGGGAATAGAATATCACAGAGAGGTCTACTTGGTACATTTGAACCATCAATGGGTCCGATTACTATGGGCGTATTAGCAATGAACTTCTCGGGGAACCGGGATGTCAAAGGAGGGTGGAGGCGATCTAGTCCGCAGCAGTAGGCCGCGGCTCCATCGCTAAGCAGAAATGGGAAAAACATTGATTGCAGAAAAATTGCGGTTTGACTATACGCCGGCATTACCCTTCATTGGAAAACACGAAATGGGGTATATGGCTGAACAAGTACGGGAAGCTCATCGGCTGCTTCACAGCGGCAAGGGTGCCGGCAATGAGTATTTGGGTTGGCTGCATTTACCTCAAAACTATGACCGAGAAGAGTTTGCGCGGATCAAAGACGCTGCCCAAGAGGTACAGGCCAATGCCGATGCCTTTGTCGTCATAGGCATTGGTGGCTCATATCTGGGGGCCCGGGCAGCTATTGAGATGTTGACTCCATCGTTTACCAGTAAACAAGTGCCGATCTATTATGTGGGTAACAATTTGAGCAGTAGCTATCTTGCCGATCTATTATCTTTGTTGGAGAGCAAAGATGTCTATCTTAACGTCATCTCCAAGTCAGGCACTACCACGGAGCCAGCTCTGGCTTTCAGGATCTTGCGGGATTTGATGGAGGGCAAGTACGGCAGAGCAGAAGCTAAGGATAGGATTCTAGCCACTACAGATCGATCCCGGGGAGCCTTGAAACAGCTTGCGGATGCAGAGGGCTATAGAACCTTTGTGATCCCCGATGACATAGGTGGTCGTTACTCGGTACTGACGGCAGTGGGCCTTTTGCCTATGGCAGTGGCAGGTATCAACATCGATGAGGTAATGGCTGGAGCAGAGACTGCGTTGCATGACTATCAATCACCTAATCTCAGATCTAACCCGTGTTACCAGTACGCAGCGGTACGCAATTGTCTACATCGCAAGGGAAAACTCATTGAGATCCTGGTCACCTATGAACCGGCTTTGCACTATCTAGCGGAGTGGTGGAAACAGCTCTTTGGTGAGAGCGAAGGCAAGGACCACAAGGGTATGTTTCCTGCTTCAGTAGATTTCACTACAGACCTACATTCCTTGGGCCAGTACATTCAAGATGGTTTGCGGATACTCATGGAGACAGTGATTCAGGTGGAACACCCCCAAGCAGACATTACGCTCAGCAGTGATCCAGTAAACCTGGATGGTCTGAACTATCTGGCCGGCAAGAGTGTGGACTATGTAAATCGCAAGGCGCTAGAGGGTACTTTGCTAGCCCATACCGATGGTGATGTTCCCTGTGTAGTGGTAGGAGTTCCGCAGCTCAACGAATTCCATTTTGGGCAGTTGGTTTACTTTTTTGAAAAAGCCTGTGCGATCAGTGGATACATTCTGGGGGTAAACCCCTTTAATCAGCCGGGGGTCGAAGCCTACAAGCGCAATATGTTTGCTTTGCTGGGCAGACCAGGTTTTGAGAAAGAACGAGAGATTTTGGAAAAGAGATTATCCCCAGTAACAGGTAATCGTAGTAGGGAGGACTAATGGTGATCACGCCATATCCCTTGGAGTTTCACCCGATCTATAAGGAAAAGGTCTGGGGTGGAACAGCCCTAAAGGAGCAATTTGGACGAGCACTTCCTAGTAGCAATATCGGGGAGAGCTGGGAGATCGCTGCCCATGAGAATGGGACTAGTGTGGTTTCCCGCGGGCCCCTGACTGGAAGAACCTTACCGGAGTTAGTTGGGCTTTACGGCAGAGACCTAATCGGGACATCTTTACCTGACTCTGCCCTAATCAAGTTTCCGCTACTCCTCAAGATACTTGATGCCAATGACTACCTCTCAGTTCAGGTGCATCCTGATGATGAGTATGCGGCCAATCACGAGGTAGGGGAGCCGGGCAAATGGGAGGCCTGGTATGTCATCGCCGCCGAGCCAGGTGCGGAGATTATCTATGGCTTAAGGCCCGGGACGACCCGTGAGTCTCTGAGGGCAGCCGTCAAGAGTGGTACCATATCGCAATATCTCGGACGCGTGCCAGTTGAGGCGGGCGACGTCTTCGACGTACCGGCAGGCGTAGTCCATGCCCTAGGCAGAGGGGTAATGGTAGCTGAGATTCAGCAGAATTCGGACACGGTCTATCGATTGTATGATTGGGATCGGGTTGATATGGCCGGCAAGCGGCGCCCTTTACACATCAAGCAGGCTTTGGACGTGATCCAATTCTCCGGGCAAAGAGGCGATGCAGTAACTGGGTTGACCATTGCAGCCCCGGAAGGCGAAAGAACCATTCTGGTGGCTAACCGATATTTTGCCCTAGAGTCTCTAGCCATTGATGGTAACATAGAAGAAGCAACCCAAGGTGAAAGGTTCCACCTTCTTACTTGTCTGGAAGGCAGTTTTGGAGTGGAATGTGTAGGCAGATTTGGTCGTGATACAGTACTAACCCCCGGTGACTCGGTTCTGATTCCCGCCTGTATTAGTAGATACCTACTGCGTGGTACCGGCAACTTGATGAAGTGCTATGTTCCGGATATTCGGCGGAATATCATTGAGCCCCTTGCTTTCCATGGCTATACTTATTTGGAAATTACCACGATGGTAGCTGGGTTAGGAGATTACCGAACCAGCTATGTGCCTCTGGCTGAGATGTAAGTTGGGCCTGTTACGTGGCCGAGTGTGGCGGGGTCCCCGCCATGCTCGGCCTTTGTTATTTTCCTGTCGCCAATTTACCTCCAGTGAGCCCGCGATCGTGGTATGTCTCTTAGGATATAGAGCGATTTGGGCTAGCTTCCTTATTCTATGGCCCGTAACGCAAAGCCATGCTCTACGTGGCACACAAGCGATGTCCAGCCTTGAACCTTTGCAGTTATTCTAGAAAGAAGCAGATACGCGCCAAAATTCGATCTACAATGACAATAATATACAGATTCGCGCAAATAGTGGCGCGGTTCAGGGAATAATTGACAATATCTTGGCCATATGGTAATATAAGGCTGAAGTCCTAGTGAGAAAGTCCTCCACAATCGAACATAATATGAGACTCAACATGAGTGAAAGGGGAGAGCGAAGTGTGGTCACGGAGGTAGCAATCGGTGGTCTACCTGGGATAAGAACGTTGTTCCGTTGGGGGAAACGCAAGAAGGGAAAGCAACCGAATGAGGTGCTTGATTACGCAAAGATGTTGGCCGGGATCGGTGTTTTGGGCCTCGATGGGAAGGGAACCATAGTATTTACCAACAAACGAATGCTCCAGATTCTTGAGGACGCAGTAGATCGGCCCATAACCCAGAGGAAGGTAATCAATCAGCCCCTGAAGGAACTACTGGGGCTCTCTTTATCCAGGAGCGTCATCGGACACTCTCTAGTTTGGAGAGAAGAGGTCAGTGGTAGAAGGATCAAGATCGGGAATCATAACTTGCTAGTGAGCACACTATTACTATGGGGTCCCGATAAACAGTCTCCGGCAGGATGCATAGGATACTACATCCCCTATTCCCCTAAGCCTAGTAAGGAATGCAGCGAGGTTGCTCGACACCTTGTACAAAGATTGGCGGTAGAGCGTGGCTATCCTGCCACTAGCTGGATAGCCGACATATCTGTGGAACATGCTATGCAGTTGCAGCAGTGTTTGGCGAAAAATACTCACCTTATACCCAACCCTAGGCACTGTGCCTTCGGCACCCAGTGTGCCTTTAACCCGGTCTATGGTTGCTTCTCATTGGAACGGAGGCGCTTCTACCGGGCACCAATAATCATTCCAGTACGGATTTTTGTTGAAGCTAGCGACGGGGAAGCCATAGACCTATCACTGGCCAGCAAGTTCTGTGATGGAGAAACAGTTGATCTGAGTCTGGGAGGCACATGTATACAATCGGCACTAAGGTTCCCGGTAGGTGTTAGTTTGCGCATCGAATTCTTACTGTCGACTCCTTTCCGATGTCAGGGGCAGGTGGTATGGAACAGGCGGGCAAATAATGGGCAGTGGGCACATGGAATCAGGTTCCTCGCTCTAGAGAAAGAGACTAGAGCAGTAGTGTTGCGCTTGCTTTCCTCTAGAATACCTGCCGAAGCCCATGAAGACACCGGCGGCTCAGCTGAGGGTGACGTCTTGACCGATGATACCGTCTTGAAGCAAGCTGTCGCTTTGCTCTTGCGCTTTCTGCAGGCGAAAGACAGAGATACCTTCACTCATTCTATGCGTACTGTTTCCATAGCTAAGCTGCTGGGTGAGGCTCTAGGGCTTCTGGACAAAGAACTCCAAACACTGGAATATGCTGCTGCTCTGCACGATCTGGGGAAATTGGAGATTGAACCACATCTACTGAAGAGCGCTGCAATTCTCCGACAGGAGCAGATTGAAAGAATAAGGGCTCATTCAATCTATGGTGCTAGGTTACTGGGAAGCTATCGGCCGCTAGGATTCCTGACCACAATAGTCCGTCACCATCATGAGCGTTTTGATGGAAAGGGGTATCCTGATGGTCTGGTGGGGGAGAATATACCTTTCTTAAGTAGAATCATAGCTATAGCCGATAGTATCGATGCGATGGCCCATCCTCGGCCCTATCGCCGGACACCGCTTGGTAAACATCGAATTCTCAGGGTGCTACAACGACAAGCGGGGCGCCAATTCGATCCGGAGATAGCAAGGGTAGCGATCGAGCTAATTTCCGTGGGTAAGCTGTCTCTAGATGTAGGAATTAGTCAACTGGGGACTAGCAATGATCTTGATTCATGGCCATGGCAGTTTTCAGAAAAGGAATAGACCTATCTTTGCTGGAATAAAAATAAAGTTACACCGGTGCGGGCCTTGATCTGGACCGCTATCGCCATACCAGTACTAAAGGTTTCCCAGGGGATGGGCCGTGGGAGGCGATCACCTAGCCTAACTGCCAACCATCAGCTCGATTTCCTCAGTTACGAGGTTGGCTGTTCGGGATGGCTGATACATAATATTGTAATACTCTGTCAGCATGCGCTGGGAAGAAAACCGATGGTAGGCCATATTGGCACTGGCCTGCATCATGTTCCGCCATTTTGTGGGATTTTCATAGTAAGTGGGAATCACCTCCTGCAGCAATACCTCATATAGACTGGCCAAGTCGTACTTAACCTGGTTTGGCCCCTCATAGCCACCACCAAACTGCCAGCCATTGATTCCATGCTGACAGGCCTCCAGCCACCATCCATCCAGGACACTCAAGTTGAGGCAGCCATTCAGTGCAGCTTTAATGCCTGAAGTACCTGAGGCTTCCAGGGGCCGTTGGGGATTGTTTAGCCATACATCACAGCCGGCCGTGAGCAGTCGTCCCAGTTGCATATCGTAGTTTTCCAGGAATACAACACTCTGTGGGAAGTCTTGGGCTGTTTTCGCGATCGTGCTGACTAAGTGTTTACCGGATTCATCTTGAGGATGAGCTTTGCCGGAAAAGACCAGCTGCACGCGGCCACTTTCCAGAAGAGGTCCCATGATATCCATGCGCTTGAAGATCAGATCGGGTCGTTTGTACAGCGCGGCACGGCGGGCAAAACCAATTAGCAAGGACTGGGAGTTAAGATAGACTCCGGTTCTTTTGGCAATGACCTCCAGCAGTTCTCGCTTGGCTTGTAGGTGTGGAGCCCAAAGACTTAGGTTGGCTTTATAGGCCTGGTGTATGCTAGGGTGCATCCAAGTAGCAATGTGAACCCCATTGGTAATGGAGACGATGGGAGCCCGATCATCTTTGTCGGACCACATAGCTCGAGCAGTCATGCCATGTAACTTGGAAACACCATTGGCCACATGGGCCAGCCGCAGGCCGGCCACCGTCATATTGAAAGGATCATCACCGATGCGACGCATTTCCTCCCAGGACAGGCCATCATAAGCACCCATATACCGCAGAAGCTCGTGCTCATGTTCTTCATTACCGGCCATGACCGGGGTGTGGGTGGTAAATACCACCCCTCGACGGGTGGCATCCAAAGCGTTTTCGAAAGTCTTTCCCGCAGCCTTTTTTCGGCGGATGAGCTCGATCCCGGCCAAGACTGCATGCCCTTCATTGAAGTGATAGACATCAACCTTGTGGCCAAGAGCCTCTAGGGCCCTAATTCCACCGATGCCAAGGACTATTTCCTGAGCAATTCTATCTTGGGAGCTACCCCCGTATAGACGACGAGTAGCCCAATCATAGTTGCTCCCGGGAACGGCGGTATCAAGTAGATAAAGGGGGGCATTGCGGAAGCAATCCACTCGCCACACCCGCACCGGCACCAAATCGCCCCTGATGGTTACATGGACAATGATTCCGGTATCTTGGAGGATGTCTTTAGTATAGGTAGCAGGTTGATCGTAGGGCCAACCCTGCTCATTGATGAGCTGGGTGGTATATCCTTCCTTCCATCGTATACCTACTCCTATGAAGGGAAGCCTTAAGTCATAAGCAGTCTTTAGAATGTCTCCTGCAAGGATTCCCAACCCACCGGCATAGATGGGTAGATCTTCGTCGAGTCCATATTCCATGCAGAAATAGGCGACCCGAGGCTGGTTCCTATCATATATCATGACTAGCTCCTCCTGTCTCCGCTTGCGGATCATGGGAAGGCTCTAAAAATGTTGACCGATTCCCATCTAGCTCTTAGTCTGTACCAGTTCGCCGGTGATTAGATTGGGAAATGAATGAGTCTGGAGGGAACCTTAGCCAATTGATCAGATCAAAGCCTAGAGGGATTTGCTGATCGGGCTCTCAAGAAAGGTAAATTCTCTGCTGCGCCTAGGCGATAGATGTGGTAAACTAGGATCATCCGGTTGGGGAGGGTTGGGGATGTCAGCACTGCATGATAGTGATGAGTGGCTATTTCGCCTTTTTAATAACCGCATCAAGTGCCGCCTACTTGATAGGTTCTCAGTATGGGTTACACATACCGGTAGTGCTGGGTTTACCATTGGGATTACCTTTGCCGCCATCCTCACCGGTTTGAGTCAGCGCCGCTCTTCCTATTTGATCGCGGGCAGCCGGGCTTTGGCAGCCTTAGCTAGTAGCCATCTGGTCAGTCACATAGTCAAGCGGCTGGTTAACCGCCCCCGGCCGATGCTCCGGTTAGAGCATATTCGCACTTTCAATGTCCCCATTTGTGCGTATTCTTTTCCCTCGGGGCACACAACTGCTAGTTTCGCTGTGGGAGTAAGCTATGCCTTGGCCTTTCCCGGCTATTCTTCGCTTTGGGTATTGTGGGCAGCCTTAGTAGGTTGGTCTCGCATCTATGTCGGGGTTCACTATCCCTCCGATGTGCTGGCCGGTAGTGTGGTGGGCGCTCTCTTTGCCTATATCTCACGGCTGGTGGTTCCGGGGTTCGCCTAATTGTTCCCCATTTTTTTCCAAACAAAACCCA
>JAAZLW010000150.1 GCA_012799135.1 Bacillota bacterium
AAGCCAGGCCTGATCCGGAAGTGAAGATATGGACCGGGCTAAAGTCGGGTGCCATCGTCTGCATGTTGATTGGCCCCCAGAAAGCGAAGAAAGCGAGAAGTAAGGCCGCGAAATTCCACAAGGACCGCCTTCCTGGACGAGAGAAGTCGTTTTCTCCGACTGCCGCCTCCCAGAACCAAAACAGGGCAACAAAGAGAAACATCAGAAGGTTAGAGATGATTACCCCCCAGCCGTACTCTTCGGTTACGGCGATACTCTGCAAGAAGGCGAAAAGGAGATAGGTAATGCCCGCATAGATACTGAAGATCCGACTACTCTTTTCCCCGTGCAGGATCAGGCCGACGACTAGTGCAATCGGGAGAATCTTGAAAAGTGGGTACCAACTCTCCCAGGAGAAGACAATCGCCTGACTCAAAATCATTTGGATCACCGTTCCGGTCTCGATGGGGTCGTAGCGTTGAGCAGTATAGGGTGGAATAAACTGAACCAATAAAACAGCCAGAAAAAACCACCACCTGCGGGTTATCCGCTCCAGACTCGCTTGGATTCTCGCCGGCCGCTCTTCGTTCATGATCTCGCCTCCTCGCGCTTTCTCCCCGGCCTCGGCTTTGTATACCAAGGTAGGGAAAGGTCACTCACTATAGTTCAAGAGTTTTCCGCTATTTAGCATCTATTCGCTGTTGTGACACACTTTGTTCTATCTTTCCTGATCAGTGGCCTTATTCCTTCCTTTGGAATCGGCTTTGAGTCTCTTTGGTACGGCAAATGGGCTCATACGGCTTACCGTAGCTGGACAGCAGATTATAAGAAAACTATGGGCAATTAAACAGTATACAAAAAGGAAGGGGTTACGCCAGAAAAGGCGAACAATAGTAGTAAGGACTATATTATGCAGGCAATCAGAAAGATGTCCACCACAGTTGGCGAGATCCAAATAGGGCAATGATGTGCCAGAGGTATCCCGGTAAACCACTGAACTTGGGGGGTAGTGGTATGCAGAAACAGGTAATATCAAACGGCAGTCTTTCTTGGAGGAGGACTAGGTTTGGCAAAACAGTAGTCCCGCTATTGGAAGCGCTTCTCTATTTGGCTCCAGCCCTGATCATCCTGACTATTTTTGTCTTTTATCCCTTGGTTCACTCGTTCTACTTAAGCTTATTCGAAACCAATCTTATGGGGGAACCTATATTTTTTAACAGCATAGAGCACTACAAGAGTCTCGTCAGTTCAACACGGTTTTGGGCCAGTCTGCGGACCACATTTTGGTTTACCATCTATACTGTCCCGGTCGCTTTAATACTGGCAATTCCGGTAGCCCTCTTGGGGAATCTACGAATAAGGGGGATTACCTTTTACCGAACAGTCTTTATCTCGACCATCGCCGTATCTACAGCCATCGCATCAGTGATCTGGACATGGATGTTCTTCCCTACTACCGGCGTCATAAATGATCTCTTAAGAATCATCGGTCTGCCCCCTATGCGTTGGTTGCAGGATCCCTCTATCGCCCTGATTGCCGTTTCGATTGCCACAGTCTGGAAAGGTCTTGGCTTGAATGTCCTTTTTCTACTAGCAGGTCTACAAGGCATACCGGAAGAGCTGGTGGAAGCAGCTCGCATTGACGGTGCTAATAACTGGCATGTGTTCTGGAGTATTTCGTTACCTATGCTTTCTCCGACGATATTCTTTCTTCTCGTCGTTAGGACTATAGATGCTTTTCGGTCTTTCGCCCAAGTGCACATCATGACCCAAGGTGGTCCTCTGCGCTCCACTACCATTCTCGTATATTCCATCTATAGGGATGCATTCATCAATTTCAACTTTGGATTTGCCAGTACCCAAGCGGTAACGCTGTTTCTAATCATCTTAACTCTCACCCTCATTCAGTTTCGCTATGTGGAAAGAGGGGTGTATTACCAATGACCTATCGCAAGACTCTCCGGAAGATTTGCACCCATGCCTTGATGATTGCCGTCAGCGCCGTTATTCTGCTGCCCTTGTATGTTGCGATCAGCACAAGCCTCAAGCAGCCATCGGATGTATTTGCCTATCCGCATAAATGGATACCGAAGCCGGTCTGTTGGCAGAACTACTCAGATGCATTTCGCTTTGTTCCTTTAGGTCGTTTCTTGCTAAATAGCGTAGTACAAAGCACTATGGTCACCGTCGCCGTGATGCTGACATCGGCGTTGGCCGCTTATGCGTTTACCTATATCGACTTCGTTGGCAAGAACGTCATCTTTCTGCTAGTTTTGGCCACAATGATGGTCTCAGGTGAAGTCACTATCATTCCCAACTTCCTAACGATCCAACGCTTACATTGGGTGGATACTTACTGGGGATTAACGGTACCGTTCTTTGCCGGTGCATTTGGGATATTCCTTTTGCGGCAGTTCTTTCTTCAGATCCCCCGGGAACTCTATGATGCTGCAGTCGTCGATGGATGTGGCCGGCTTAGGTATCTATTTGCCATTGTCCTGCCTTTAAGTCGAGCTGCCCTGGGAACTCTGGGTGTGTATACTTACTTATCGACTTGGAATCAGTATTTTTGGCCCTTAATTATTACGAACCGCACCCAGATGCGCACTGTGCAAATCGGTATTTCCATGTTACGTGATGCAGAAGGTGATGCATGGAACACCATTATGGCCGGTGTTGTGGTTGTAACCATGCCGGCAATCATCTTGTTCCTTATATTCCAGAAACAGCTGATTCGGGGAATCGTCGGCGGTGCTGTTAAGGGTTAACGAGATCACCAGGATGGGGGGTGGATAAGGAGACTATCGTATAAGGATGTGTCTTCTGCGATCGGTGCGCCACAAAACATATGGAGGGATTACCATGAAAAGACGTCATGTAATGAGTCTCTTATTGGCCGTCGTCATGGTCTTTTGCGCGACTTCGGGTTTGATTCACGCCAAGGTGCATGTTCAGTTCTGGCATGCCTTGGGTGGGCACATTGGGAGCCATGTTCTGCAGGGATTTGTGGACGAGTTCAACGCATCGCAAGATAGGGTTCATGTGGAAGCCATTTACCAAGGGAACTATGACGATACCCTAAACAAATACCGTCTAGCAGTTCAGGCAGGGGAAACGCCCCACCTTGTTCATGTTTATGAGATTGGTACTCGACTGATGATTGATTTAGGCAGTACCGTGTCATTGCAACCGTTCATTGACCGGGGTGACTTGGGACTTGAGCACATAGTGGAAAATGTCCTAGCTTACTACACGATCGATGGCCAGCTGTATTCCATGCCATTTAATACATCTAACGCTATCCTCTACTACAACAAAGACATGTTCCGAGCTGCCGGTCTTGATCCAGACAAACCACCGAAAACATTTGAGGAATTTCGAGAGTACGCGAAGCGGATGACTGGAGATGGCAAGCACGGTTTTGGCAACTATGCCTATGGTTGGTATTTCGAACAATTGATGGCCGTTCAAAACGCTGAGTATGTAAACAATGGTAATGGACGCCTTGCACCGGCAACTGAAGCTGTCTTTAACAGTGAAGCGGGTGTACGCATTTTGCAGTGGCTCGCTGACATGAAAAATGACGGAAGTTATCTGGACTGCGGCCGGGATGGCAGTGCCCTGAGATCAGCATTCGTAGCTGGTAATGTTGGAATGCGGATCGGCTCCACCGGTGGATTCGCCAGTACTTTGGCGGATATCGGCGACCGGTTTGAGATGGGAGCAGCATTTCTGCCTGTTCCTGAAGGCCTCGAACGGGGTGGGGTAGTAATCGGCGGTGGTTCGATCTGGATGTCCAAGGATCACCCTGAAGAAGAAATCGAAGCGGCTTGGGAGTTCCTCAGGCACTTGACTACTCCCGAGAGCACAGCTTACTGGCATGTCAACACAGGCTACTTCCCCATTGACCGCAGGGCAATGGAGCTAGATAACGTCAAGCAGCTCCATACCGACACTCCCCATTTCCGCACAGCAATTGACCAGTTGGAAGCAAGCCGGATCAGTCCTGCGACCCAGGGGGCAGTTATCGGCGTGTTCCCTGAAGCGCGTAAAGCTATTGAGGTTGCAATCGAACAAGTATTGCTCGGTCTGGCAACCCCCCAGGAAGCTTTGGATGAAGCAGCAGAGGAAGTCACAGCTGCGGTTCGGCGCTATAATATCCAAAGAGGTTTCTAGTAGAGCAACCAACAGCAAGCAGGTTTGCTCCAAGGAACTGATGCCGAGGGAGCGGTTGAGCTCCATCAAACTGAGGTGGAGTCGGATACGGGCTCCGTGAACAGGAATGCGGATAAGCTGTCCAAGCCTATCCGCATGTTTTTTGGGCTCGAGAACCATATTACCGAAAGCAGTGTTACAACTTAAGTGCGCTGATGATTGTTCCTGTTGGCCTAGGGCAACAGGATGCCGGGCGCGCATTGAACCCTAGTGATTAAGCTCTTGACTAGACTGAAAGTAGGTGATTGACGATCAACAAGACAGAGTCTCGGCGAAAACGTTGGAATCTGATATCACGCATCTATGGCCGGCTAGACCCAAACATGCAAACAGGGCAATTCGGCATGTGGCGTAGACGATTAATGACCTCTATTAGCGGTTTCCGGGTATTGGAGGTAGGTGTGGGGACAGGAGCTAACCTCCCCTTCTATCCCGAGGGGCTTAGCCTGACTGCCATAGACTTTAGTTCAGGTATGCTTGATCGAGCTCGGGAAAAGGCCAAGCAGCTAGATCTGGAAGTGGAATTTCGGCTAATGGATATACAGAATCTCCAATTTGCCAATCACACCTTTGATACCGTGATTAGCTCCTGTGTTTTCTGTTCGGTACCTGACCCTAGAAGAGGGTTAATTGAGATCCATCGTGTGCTAAAGCCTAATGGGAGACTTATGATGCTCGAACATGTCTGCTCAGAGCGGCCAGTGATCGGGCCGATGATGAATCTGATCAATCCCCTAATTGCCCGAGGGTTAGGCGAGAATGTTAACAGGCAGACCGGCAAGATCTTACGGGAGGTTGGCTTTGCAGTGGATGAAGAGCACCTATGGGTTGATATTGTTAGGCTTTTTAAGGCAGAACCAAGTTAAGGAACCAAATGTGTTACCGAAAAGCTGGCTTCTTAGGGGACTATCATAGTCGCCAAATAGCACTGCCCCCAGTTTGGGTGACATAGGTCTTTACCTCCCTCTTTCGATTTCTCTCTCAAATCTTCCTTAAAAGAATTCGCCTCAAGAGAAGGAATCTCACAGTCAGTCGTAGAAGAATAAATTGCCGCAAAAAATTAAAGCATGAATTGCAGGACGACTAGCAAGTAGTCTACGGGAAAAACACGGTAATAGTGCGTTTTAGTTGGTTTAAGATGACCGCAACAGTCCTGTATTCATTAAGGGCATTAATCAATGGTGAGCGGTTGCGCTAGGAAGAGGTGGAATTAGATGAAACTCAAAGTGGGTGTGATAGGTACAGGTAGGCGCGGTAAGGTGCATCTGCGTCAGCTGGCCAAGCAGCAAAACGTAGAAGTGCCGGCTATATGTGATATCCTTCCCAATGTGGCCAAAGAGGCGGCGAAGATAACTGAGTCCCGTCCCTATTTGGACTATCGTGAGATGCTGGATAAAGAAGAGCTAGATGCAGTGGTGGTAGCCACACCGGCACCAGTGCATGCAGATCCGACCATCCTAGCACTAGAGAACGGAATAGCGGTAATGTGTGAAAAGCCGTTGGCCTGGTCGCTAAGGGATGCTTTGCGAATAGTGGACGCTGCGAGCAAGACTGGGCAGATTTGTGAAACAGGATATCAGTGGAGGCATAACCCCCTGTTATCAGTAGCATCTGAGCGCTTAGGCGAATCTGGGATCGCCTTGATCAGGGGTACTTGGTACCATACGGTTCCTTTAGTGGAATCAATTCGAGACGTGAGTACGGGTGGAGGTCAAATATTCGATCAATCTACGCATATTATTGACCTGGCTAGGCTCTTTGCTGGTGATGTCACTTCGCTTTACGCGGCCTATACCCTTAATGCTCGCTCGAGGGCCGACTTCGATAACTACGACAATTGGGATGGCTATGCTGTAACAATGAAGTATGCATCTGGTGCTGTGGGGAGCTTTGGGAGTACATACGCCTTGTTTCTCGAACACGGAGAACCAGTGACATTAGACATCATCGGTGCCGGAATCTTGATTAAGATTCTGGGAGAGAAGGTCATAGTGGTTAGCCCTGAGGGTAGAGAAGAGTTGGGGGCGAACACCAAAGGCTTTACAGTACAGTCCGACATTATCGGGGATTTTGTGAAGGCGGTAGCTACACAGAATAGAAGCCTTGTCAAATCACCTCCAGCCGATTCTGTAAAAAGCTTAGCAACTACAATCGCAGCCAATCTTTCGGCAAAGACTGGCGAGATCGTATCGCTGACAGAATTGATGGATAGGGCTAGGTCAGGTGAAGAGCTGCCGGCTATCTAGGTAGATAGTATGACGAGGCATCTGGTAGAGGGAATATCACATTTAGGCGAGGGTGATTACAGGTGATTCTAGGGTGTGCAGAACAGCTAATCCCCGGCGATACTATACAGGCCAAGTTTCAGATGGCCGCCACCTTGGGTTTCAAGAGTCTTGACCTTAATGGAACTGGGTTAAGGGAGAAAGCGGAGATTGTGCTGCAGGCGATGGAAGAGACAGGAGTGCAGCCTGGGGCGGTCTATAGTAGATTGCCTAACTCCCTATTGCTCCCTGAACCGGACCTAAGGAAAAAGGCTATGCTTGCTCTCAAGGATCGATTGGATGGAGCTGCCTTGGTGGGTGCAGTAGGGGTGATCTTGGTGCCCGTCTTCGGAAGCCCGCTTCTACCCGATCTCAGCCCTCTGTATTCTGCTCGGCAGCTAGAGCTGGAGCTGCTTGTGGCCATTCTCAAGGAAGTGGCTCCCTATGCAGAAGCAAAGGGTGTATACCTGCTCTTGGAACCGATCAACAAGAACGAAACACACTTCCTGAATACTCTTATCCAGGGGAAGGAGATCTGCGAGAAAGTGGGCAGTCCCTCGGTGAGGCTAGTGGCTGATATCTACCACATGAATCTGGAAGAGGATACAGTTGATTCTGTTCATAGAGCGGCAGATTGGATTGCCCATGTTCATCTTGCCAGCTCAGATAGGCTAGTACCAAGGCCAAATGACATAGATTACCGCTCGTTCCTAAAAGCCCTCAAAGAAGTAGGCTACAGTGGTACTCTGGGCTTTGAATGTAAGGCTCCCGAAAGCACCGATAAGCTTGGGGAATCTGCGGCCTATATTGAGGGCTTGATTAGTGGAGTTCAGCCTACTTGCAGTGGCCCATCGTAAAGGTGCAGCGATTGAGTGGTAGCTAGATACCTTTAACTTAGGTTGATATCAAGAGGAGTTAGTTAAGATGTATCGAGGACATAGCGGTAGTACAACCAGATCCCATAATCGAGCCTTACTCCTTAGGCTCTTGCTCCTGCATGAACCTGTATCCCGCATAGAGTTAGCCTCCATAACTGGGCTAACTGTACCCACAGTGCATGGATTAACGAGAGAACTCATGCAGGAGGGAATCGTTGAGGAGCTAGGGACTGCTGAACCCCAAGGTGGAGGAGCCGGAAGAAAAGCTGCTCTTCTGGGTCTCAGTCCTTACTCCCGGGTTAGTATAGGCGTGGATCTAGGAGTACGCACAACTCGTATCGGTCTTCTAGATCTTAAGGGGAATATTTTGTCAGAAGCTCAAGTGATTCGCTATGGCACAGACGAAACGCCTGAGGATACCCTTAAGAAGATCTTCGTTGCAGTTGAAAAGATGGTCAGTGATAGTGCTTTAAGCATGGAGACTATCGTCGGTTTGGGCATAGGGGTTCCTGGC
>JAAZLW010000151.1 GCA_012799135.1 Bacillota bacterium
GGCTGTATTGCGTCAGATGCTGGCGCCCTATGTGAATAGCAGGAGGATCGTATTGCTCCTAAAGCACAAGGCGGTTAGCTGTGAGGTCAATGGCGATCAGGTTCAAAGTGTATCGGTTTCCAATCTTAACACGGGTAATCAAGTTGCGATTGAGGCTGCCGTTTTCTTGGACGCCACAGAACTAGGTGATCTGCTGCCTCTATCTGGTACCGAATACGTGGTGGGGGCGGAGTCTCGGCAGGATACAGGAGAGCCCCATGCCGTGCCGGGTCCGAGTGAGCCCCATAGCCAGCAGGCCTTTACCTATTGTTTTGCCATGGACTATTTGCTGGGGACAGATAACACTATTGAACGGCCTGCTGACTACGATTTCTGGCACGAGTATCAGGCGGATTTTTGGCCGGATAAGCAGCTCAGCTGGGTGACCAGCAATCCAGTGACGCTAAAGCCATTTTATCACTCGCTCTTTCCACAGCCTGAGCGGCATGCGCTGTGGTATTACCGGCAGATACTAGATAAGGCCAATTTCGCTCCAGGAGCGTTTGCCAGCAGTATCACTCTAGTCAATTGGCCGCAGAACGACTACTGGTTAGGACCGATTTGCGATGTGCCGGAAGTAGATGCGGAAAGACACAAGCAAGCGGCGAAGAATCTCAGCCTATCTCTGCTTTACTGGATTCAAACTGAGGCGCCCCGCCACAATGGGGGCGAAGGCTATCCCGAGCTGCGCCTTCGCCGCGATGTGGTCAATACGGAAGATGGTTTAGCGAAGTATCCCTATGTGAGGGAGTCTAGGCGGATTAAGGCGGAGTTTACTGTACTGGAGCAGCATGTAGCTACCGCTGTTCGGGGAGAACTCGGGGCAGAGAAGTTCACAGATTCGGTGGGACTGGGCTGCTATCGCATAGACCTACATCCGAGTACGGGCAATGTGAACTACATTGATATCGGCAGCTACCCTTTTCAGATCCCGCTGGGGGCCCTGATTCCTATTCGGATGGAGAACCTCTTGCCCGCCTGTAAGAACCTAGGGGTGACCCACATCACTAACGGCTGCTATCGCCTGCACCCAGTGGAGTGGAATATCGGGGAGGCGGCAGGATACCTGGCAGCGTATTCGCTCGAAAAGGGCCTGAAGCCCCGGGCGGTGCGGAGCCAGCCCGATTATCTGGAAGACTTCCAGGGGGTGTTGGTTAGGCAAGGGGTGGAGCTGGACTGGCCTCAGCTGCGGTCGGTATAGCATATTTGATATTATAGAATTACTAGGCCGGGACTAGTAAAGGGATGCGGATAGGCACCTGGGCCTATCCGCATCTAAGTCTAACGTATGCCCAGTGATGGTCATCTGTGGGCATAAAGGTGCCACTCTGGGAACATAGTTGCTCGAGTTGACAGTTGACTACGACATTCTGATCGCTTGCTCCAGCAGCTGTACTTGAGCCGGTATGGCGGTTGCTGGGTCGGCCTTGCCTTCATATTCGATGGAAAGGTAACCATTATATGCTACATCCTTGAGCATGCGTATGATTCTGGGGTAGTCGATATCCAGGGTGTAGAAGATGCCGCCTCCATGGTAGCACTTGGCGTGTACCAGGGCCGTATGCTCAACTAACATGCTCAATTGTTCATACATGTTTTCTAGGAAGTTGCCGCAGTCCAGGGCGACTTTCAGGGCAGGGGAGTCGACTCCACTCAGGATATCTAGTACACCTTGAGCGGAGTAGGTGAGACCCCAGTGATTCTCTAGGGCAAGCACGATACCTAATTCTTCTGCTCTTCGGGCACACTGCTTGAAGGCTTCGACGTTCCACTCGATGCCTTCTTCGTAGGCGTGGCCGGACAATGGATCCTCTAGGCCATTGCGGGCCATTAGTTCAGTGAAGTTAGATACCGTACCCCAACGACCACCAAAGACTCTCACCATGGGAGCCCCTAATGCTTCCGCATGGCCAAGCCAGCGCAGGACCAAGTCCACCTGCTGTCTCCTTATCTCTGGATCGGGGTTGACGAAATCATGATGCAGGCTAAGTGCATAAATGTCTAGGGCGTTGGCGACTGCTTTCTGCTTAAGCTCATTGATATACTCCCTGTCCTCAGAGGCGAATTGAACAGCCAAGAGTTCCAGCCCATCTAGCCCGTACTCGGGGGCCAGATCGATAATCTCCAGCAGCGTTCTCTCCCTTTCACCTTCTGTCCCACCATAGTCGAACCGCTTAAACGAATACGAAGAACTGCCAATGCGCATGGTATACCCCCCTAGCTATCGTTTTCAGACGATACTACTTTCGTATCGAGCAATCACAATTCCTCCATTTCGGAACATCAACTCAAACACCGTTTCATACAAGGCGGCTGGTAAAGCTATGCTAATATACGTGGTTAAAGTTCACCTCCCTTTCCTGTTTAGATAAACACGATGAACTCAGCCAAGGTTCTTGCGAATGAAGAGTAATGCGAGTTTACTCGTAATCGTGAAGTGAAGCGTGGAACGGGAATCTTGCCAGAAACGCGATATAAAGCACAAAACGGAGTCCTTGACTTATACATAGATAAATGGTAAAATCACACCACGACAATGAATATGAACGAGGTTGATCTCGATGACAGTTACCTTGAGTGATATAGCGGCACGAGCTGAAGTATCAGTGGCCACGGTCAGCAATGTCTTGAGGGGCAAAGGAAAGGCAAGTTTAGAGACTGAGAACAGAGTAATCAAGATAGCTCGGGATTTGGGCTACTTTGAGCATTCCAGGGTACGAACTGGGCTCCTTGGGGTTATTTCATGCACCATGCCAGATGCATTTACAAGGTCCCGCAACCAGGATTCATCGCCGATGGAGCTAGCAAGCTACTTTACAGCGGAAGCCCTGGAGGGCATCGAAGATGTTGCCTCACGCAGCGGTCGTCACATTATTCTGCAGACACTCCCGACTCCAACTACTGATTGGGAGATTCCTTCTATGGTAAAAGAGCGCCTGGTTGAAGGAGTTGTGGTCATAGGCGGGACAGTTCCTGATGATCTCATTCTTGCATTGCAGAGCAGAGCTATTCCTTTAGTTTTGCTTTTCACTCGCCTAAAAACCGAGCCGGTCAACTGTATTCTCGCAGATAACTACCAGGGTGCGCTCAGTGCTGTGCGAGAGTTGATACGCAGGGGACATCAGCGCATAGGCATCGTCAATGGTTGGAAGGCTACCCATACCAGTGAGGATAAGCTAGCGGGGTTTCGGGAGGGACTGCGGGAAGGCGGGCTAGAGTTTGATCATAGCCTTTACACCGAAGGAGATTTCACCTTCGAAGGAGGTTATCAGCAAGCACAACTACTGTTGAACGTCCCAGGTGGAGCACCGACTGGGCTCTTTGTGGCAGATGACATGATGGCTCTTGGGGCCATAAAAGCCATCAAAGACGCAGGGTTGCGAGTACCAGAAGATGTTGCAGTAGTCGGTTTCGGTGACAGTGGTTTGGGGGCGAATTGGGACCCACCACTCAGTACAGTGAGTATACCTAAGCGTCAAATGGGTGCAATGGCGGTGGAGAGGCTGCTTGAGTTATGCCAAGGCGAGGACGATAAGACGCTGACTATCATGGTATCCCCGAAATTGAATCTACGAGGGTCTTGTTGAGATAGATATGGGAGAGGGAGGTGGGAGAAGCCGATAAAGAGCCCTATTGCCGTGTGGGTCTTATTGCTCGTGGAAAAGGCAGTTGACACGTGGCGTGAAAGGGAATGTTAGCTTCGACTACAGCATTAAGGAGGAGTAACGCGTGATTCCGTACAGATTCGCCCGATTGGACAGAGGGATAGCAAACCGCATTCTATGGTTGGTGCTTGTAAGCCTGTGTGTTGTCATGGCGGCCGGTGTTGTACATGCAGCTGAAGAAATCCGCATAGTTACACGCAACTACTTACCAAATGTCCCCCAGCCTGGCCGAGAACCTCTGAAAGCAATGGCTGAAGTCAAAGAAGCGTATGAAAAACTTCACAAGGATGTCAAGATTACATTTGTGGAATTACCAGAGATGAATGAACAAGAGTACATGGCTTGGTTAGTTAGTCAAGCCGCAGGTGAGACCATACCTCATATTGTGTGGGGACACGCTACTCAGATAGAGCAATATGAGGCAGACGGTTGGTTCGTTGATCTGATGCCATACCTGAGTGAACCCAATCCCTACATCGAAGGTAATGAGACTTGGTTTGATCTTTTCTATCAGAAACCAGTCGAACTACGTCGATCTCCTAATGGGGCATTGTGGTCTTTGCCCATAGATCTGGTAGCTACTATCATGTACTATAACAAAGACGTATTTGCAGCATCAGGGCTAACTGCACCCGAAACATGGGCAGAGTTCATGCTAGTGCAGCAGAAACTGATGGCAGCCGGAGAGACCCCGTTTCTTTTTGAACTTAAGGATTGGGTAAACTTCAGCTGGATATTCAGAGTATTACTCTCCCATTTCTATGCCCCAGTGATATCTGATATGGATGTCTTGGGAAATCCTGGTCAAGTGAGTGCAGAAGAATTCGCGAGGGCCTATCAAAAAGGCCTGTTTAGTGCTACACAGGAACAGCATCGAGAGATCTATCGAATAATCAAAGAGTGGTCCGAGTTCTGGGCACCGGGTTATGTCTCTTCAACGATGCAGTTAAGTCGCGAAAAATTCCTGCGTGGTCAAGGGGCAATGTATTGGGGCATAAGTGCCGATACGCCAGTTGTGATGAGTAGTGAAAACCGTGATTTTGAGGTTGGCACATTCTACGTTCCTCAAATGACCAAGGAATCTTCGCCCTATGCTAATGAAAGCCCAATGCATATGGTTGGAGGGGCTTCCGGTGAGCAATTTGCTATCACTGCCACTGCTGTAAGAGAGGGTAAGGTAGAGCGATGTGTGGACTTTCTTAAGTTCATTACTGTACCAGAAAACAACAACTTGATCGTTTCTGAAGCGGAGAAGCTGCTGCCGATTATTCAGGGCGCCCCAGTACCTAGTATAATGGAGCCCTTTATGCCGCAATTTGAGGCTGGAGTGTCTCCCCTTATTGTGGA
>JAAZLW010000152.1 GCA_012799135.1 Bacillota bacterium
ACTAGTGCTGCAGGAAGATAGATTCCGAGTCTTTATCCGCGAATTCCGCGAGCTTTGAGATGGTTAACTCAGAGTCGGCAATCCACGTTCCTTTCATATAGTACCACTAGTACCACCCCCGCCCGTTTCTATTCCATTATATGTGAAAGCAGGGTGATAGGTTATGGCACTCTATCATTGGGTTGTGCTACGCAAACAACGTAGGCAACGGCCATTCTTGTTGGACTTTTGGGGCCTACAATATTCGACCGATAATGAGAAAATCCTGCATAGGCGCCGGGTTTCAAGTGCTCGTGGGAGAGCCTCCTTCACTCCCCAAGCCCTGCAAGTATGATGCATCTAGCTAGCTTGCCCGCAGCAACTAGCTCACTGATGGGCAAGCTCTCAGCGGTCGAATGTACATCCTTAGCACCCATGCCCAGAACTATGCTCTCTAGTCCCATACTATTGAAGACATTGGCGTCACTGCCTCCCATCGTCGATCGATAGACAGCATCTTTCCCGGACATTGACAACGCTTTCTCTGCCAGCTTGACTACGTGTGCATCCCTGGAAATGGTATATCCGTAGTAGTCGACAGTGGTGGAGACTTCTGCTAAAGCTCCATATCTGGACGCTGTTTGGTCTATTCTCTCGGCACAGTCTTTGGCTAAGCTCAAGGCTCTGTCCCGGTCCAAACTGCGTATTTCTCCCTTGAACGAGACTTGCTCAGCTACAATATTGGTAGCTACACCGCCGGAGATGACCCCTATGTTGGCAGTAGTCTGATCATCGATACGCCCAAAAGAAAAACCCCTGATAGTCTCGGCAGCTACTTTTATTGCACTGATCCCGTCTCCTGGATTGGTAGCGGCATGAGCCGCCTTTCCTGTGATGATCACATCCATGCTGACATGTGTCGGACTCTGTAGAATAACCACGCCTACAGGGCTCGATGAATCAAATACAAAGCCTCTCTTAGCTTCTATTTGGCTGTAATCAAGATACTTAGCACCTTTGAGCCCCTTTTCCTCACTTACAGTAAATACGACTTCCAGAGGTGGTAGCTCTTTCTTTGTCGCACGGGCCATTCTAATGCCGGCTAGAATCGCTACAACCCCGCTCAAATCGTCCGCGGCCAAAACAGTATCTCCGCCCGATACGATTCTGTCTCCTTCAACTACAGGCTTGATCCCCTTACCTGGAGGGACTCGATCGAGATGAGCAGAAAGCAGAATCGGTTCAAGGTCGACTCGGCCAGGTAGCCGCCCAATGACATTACCGGCATTGCCACCAAACTTGGCACCGGCATCATCCTGGGTAACGGCGAGTCCTAGACTCTTCAGCTTCCCTGCCACTACTTGAGCAAGCTCTGCCTCCTCCCCTGATTCGGCATCAATTCTCACAAGCTCACAGAACTCCTCCACCATTGATTCACGCAATCCGGCGTGACTGATACCGTATTCTGGTCCAGGCATCCATATTCACCACTTTCACAGATTTTTGTGGCTAGATAATTCTTCGGCTGCAGATTAGGTTTCAGCATTCTTACGGCATGCATATATCTATTACCTTCTTGTACACATCGATTTGTCCCTTCGCGCAGGCTCGGCCTTTCATGAACTCTTTCTGCTTGACACGCTCTTACGATGTATACGGATCTCTTAGCAATAACACGAAAGCCCATCTTCGGCTGTAAAGCGGTGCAGCTTAAGAGCTTTACAGTAAGCCATCACCCACTTTGTGGGTCTGCTCTCTTTACATGGGGATTTTCGGGGCCCAAAAAGGCATTCTCGAGTGGCTGTTGAAATGCATTTATAGAGATTACCCAAACGTTTGTATATCGTCATGTAGCCGTTTGGGGTTCCATTGGGGTTTGAATTTGTACTGTATAAACATGGTCCGTATTCTTTTGCTTTAACTGATGAACTAATGAGAATGAGAGCAGATCGGTTGCTCGAATGGGTTCCTAAACGGCCATATGGTGCTTCATTTAGACGGACCGACCAAAGCTATACTATTATGGGAAAGTTTGCAAGAACAGTTGGGCGGTATCAGGAAAACGTCAATATCCTTGCTAAGGAGACCGGGGACAAGCGTGTGAGAGAGCTTGAGAAATTGGCGACTGCTCAGTATGTAACACTTGAGGGTACATTCGGAAAGGATGCTCATGCTAGGGCAAGATGGCTTCATGATCTCAAACCTCATATTTCTGAGAATGAAGCGCTAGAGGCAATAGAGGCCCTTGACAATATGGCAGAGAAAGCAGAGAGTCTGCTGGCTGATGGGAACTCCTCAGAGTAGCCAAGCACCGAAATGGCCCGGGTAGGGCAATGGAGCCAGTGATCGACCGAGTTATGGAGGCCCTGCCTACCCTCTTCTTTTGGCTTGCACTCTCATTGAATAGACCCTTTGCAGTACTCAATCTGGTCCTATAGCAAGGCACTGCCTCGCTTTGACTTATGGGGGGATGTTTTTTGAAATTCATTCATACATCTGATTGGCATCTAGGGCGGATCTTCTACAATATTCGCCTTACTGAAGATCAGGCTTACGCCCTCGATCAATTCATTCGCCTGATTCGGGATGAGTCCCCGGATGTAGTGGTGATTGCTGGTGACATCTATGATAGATCTGCACCTCCCATTGAGGCTGTGCAGCTTTTAGATGAGACCCTCTCGCGAATTGTATTAGGGCTTGAAGTACCTGTCATCATGATCGCCGGAAACCACGACTCACCCGAGCGCCTCAGTTTCGGCTCCTCCCTCATGCAGGCACAGGGGCTGCATATCATTGGGCTACCTGATGCCTCTGCCCCTATTGAGATATACGATGAGCATGGGCCAGTATGGTTCGTACCTATTCCCTATGCTGAGCCGGTACTTGTTCGGGAAACACTGGCTACGGTGGATGCCAAAGATCACGATACTGCCATAGAATCACAGCTTGCTGCAGCTATGACTGCCGTGGAGTTTTCCGGGGGAGCTGGTGTCAGTATCGCGTTAGGGGAAGAGATTGCAGCAAACTTGGCAGAAGATGAGGCATTGCTTGATGAACCACCAGCTACCAGCTATCGCTCAACCCCCGTTTTTAAGGGTGGCCGAACAGTTGCCATTGCCCATGGGTTTGTTAGTGGTGGGATGGTCTCAGAATCTGAGCGGCCCCTTTCAGTGGGAGGTACGGGTATGATTGACATATCCCGCTTTATGCCTTTTACATATACTGCCCTGGGACATTTGCACCGGCCACAGACCCTCTCGGGAACTACAGTAAGATACTCGGGTTCTTTGCTCAAATACTCCTTTGACGAGGAGAAGCATACAAAGTCTGTTACAGTTGTGGAAATAGACGGGGAAGGGACGGTGCGGGTCAGAGCAGTGCCTTTAACGCCCAGGCGGGATGTGCGCAGGGTCAAAGGTCGGTTCGAAGAAGTGATGCAAGGCCCCGGGCCTGGCGAATCCAAGGAGGATTATGTATCAGTTTGCCTTACTGATCGGGAGGCGATCTGGGATGCAATGAATCGGCTGCGGTCAGTCTATCCCAATGTATGTGAAATTGTCCCTAGCGAGGATGCCCTGGCAGGTGTCGAATCCGACCTTGTTGGTGCAAGGGTAGATCACAGAAGGGTTACAGACCTCGAGCTATTTCGGGACTTCTATGCACAAGTTACAGGAGAGAGACTTTTAGATAAGGAAGAAGCGGCCTTTGTAGAGGTTCT
>JAAZLW010000153.1 GCA_012799135.1 Bacillota bacterium
CTACTCCAACACCCTGAAGGTCGATAACGTGCATCAAGTAGTCATGGTTCTGCACTGCAATGCTGCCACTAATGTGCTTGGCGTTGGCCTCAAAGTATCTATATGCCAGCTTAACCGTCTCCCTGACGTCTCGACCACCGGAGCTTAGGCCAGC
This sequence comes from Bacillota bacterium, assembly GCA_012799135.1. GTDB lineage: Bacteria > Bacillota > Limnochordia > DTU087 > DTU087 > JAAZLW01. The sequence continues at coordinate 155 of JAAZLW010000153.1, forward strand.
AGGTTCGAATTTACCTGTACCTGCTATCGTCTCTGTCTCTATCTTAAATACTCCGAACATACCACCCTCACTTCTGCCCACAGTGAAGAGATGCCCCGGTTTAAGATCGCCCTCGGGTATCAGCTTCCCAGCGCCTTGTTCCGGTACTGATACATAGTGCTCATCCAGTGTCTCCCGATCTATGTAAGAAAAACGTACATCGTAGAACTCCATGCCGCCGATCTTCTTTAGCTGCTCCTTCACGCGCCTTCGGCCGATGAGGGCATAAGTCAATAGTTCCTCCGCGTCTTCCTTGGTTATTACACCATCAGGATATATGAGCTTGGCCAATCCGCTCACAGTCTTCCTTGCACCGATAACATCTCGCTGATTTAGGTCTCTACCCAGCTTGAAGTGCCGATCAATGCAATCTGAGTAGGAAGGGCGCTTGCGGACTTCCCTGAAAAACTCTGCCAAATAGTCAACTATAAATCCATAGCCATCGGTAAAAAACTCCGGCCTCATTTTGGGTATCTCCCAGCCGGGTAAGTAATAATGCATCCGATCGAAAAAAGCCGTGTCTGTGGCCATCGCCTCGGGAAAAGGTTCAAATAGATGCGATGTCTTGAGAATGGCATCTACGCTCTGATTAATGTTGCCCACAAAGACCATGGAAGCATCAGCCTGCTTTTCCTCCTTGCCCCTAGCAAAAGAGCCCGATGCCATGTAGTCCTTCATGATCTGAATCCCGTCTTTATCTTTGAACTGTATCCCTGCCACCTCATCGAAAGCCACACAGTCCCATAGGCCCACCAGCCCCACCTGTCTAGTACTCATGTTGTAAAATAAGTTGGCTACCGTTGTTTGCCCTCCGGAAATCAGAATCGAATTGGGCGATATCTCCTTGTATACATAGGACTTACCGGTGTTTCTCGGGCCCAGCTCGCACAGATTGTAGTTATTCTCAACCAAAGGGACAAGTCGGAGAAGCATATGCCACTTCACGCTATACTCAAACCTGGTGGGCTCCAGCCCGATTGACCTAAGCAGTATGTCAATCCATTCTTCCTTGCTGAAACTGCTCCTAGCATCCAGGATTTCGTCAATATCCATGGTAGGAAGCTGGATGGGGTTGAGGTTAGTTAGAATAAAGGGGCTGCGGTTACGTTCGAACTCATCATAGTAGTACTCCATCTTAACTAAGCACCAGATGCCACCAGCCAGCAGTTTGTCATACTGCCTGACGTAGTTTACCGGTACATCCACGCCCCGGAGTCCCAGGTTGGAAAACTCCGCCTCATAGACATCCCGCTTCTCATTGAGCTTCACAGTCAGCTTATCTATGACAGTATACTGCCCAAGCTCTCTGATCTTGGATTTGATCTTCTCCGCTTCATCAGGCCGCACGAAATTGTCGGCGAGGATGTTCTTCACCGTGGATATACCAGACTCGATGGCAATCTCATCATCGGTGGCACAATACATCCCCAGCAAGTACTCTAATACATAAACAGGAACGTTGGCACCTTCCTTTAGCTTCTTCGTGAGATCTTTGCGAACCACGCGGCCACTGAAGTGCTCGTGAAGCTTCGTATCCAAATCAGTCAAGGACATGTCCCCATCTCCTAGCTAAAAGTCAAATCCAAACGC
>JAAZLW010000154.1 GCA_012799135.1 Bacillota bacterium
CCAAGGGGATCCTGTATGTGGCCGACAGTGCTCTAGTTACCCTGGAGAACTTGAGCCTAATGGCCAAAAAACAGAGATTCGGTCTATCTCCCGTTTGAGGTGATCCTTGATATGCTAGTGGTATTGCTAGGCTCAGCTATGAAAACAAGATGCTAACGAAGGGTTGCAGATTAGTCTACCTAGGCATCAAAAGGCAGATCTGTGACATAAGCATAAGGCAGGGAAAGATTGCTGCCTGTAGCACCTAGGTAAGCAATCAAACAGTACCCACCTTGCTTCCCTCCATTCCTCATGGGATAGTCTCCCTGGAGTAGGATGCTGTCGTTTGTGGGTGGAATCGACACTCTGCATAAAGCGGGATAGCTGACCTAACGTCAGCTATCCCAATCTCTCAGTACTACCAGTACTAATTGATCCCAGTACTACTTGATCCCTAAGACTTCTTCCGCAAATGCATCTACAGTATACTTGGTTATCAGCGCGGTGCCAGAATCCATGTATTTCGGATAGTCAGCCGCATCCTTCTCCCCCGATAGGACATCGAGCAGAATATCAACAGACATGGAGCCGATTGTAGTTGGGAATTGGGCTATGTCTCCGGCACTCTTCCCTTGCTTTACTAGATCAAGACCCTCTTCTATTCCGTCAAAGGAAACGAGGATGACGTCTTCTCTATTGGCTCGACTCAGAACCTGAGCAACCCCGACTGCCATCATGTCAGCACACGCGAATATTGCCTGAACATCTGGATGCGCTTGCAGGATGGCTTCAGTGGCAGAGATTGCACCTTCGGTAGTCCAATGACCAGTTAACGAGGAAACGATTTCGATTCCTGGTACTGTCGCCATAAAATCATGGAACCCTTTGCGGCGGTCGTTAGCTGCTTGTCCTCCGGGCTCCCCTTCTATCATAGCGACTTTACCTTCTCCATTTAGAAGCATTGCAATATACTCTGCAGCCAAAGCAGCTCCCCTGACGTTATCAGTGGCGATATACGTAATGTACTCACCATCAGCGATGGAGTTGTCAATGAGTACTAGCGGAATGCCAGCTTGGTTGATCTTTCTTACAGCCGGTATCAGGGCACGGGCATCGAGGGGATTCAGAACGATGCCATCCACGTCCTGCGCAATCAGGTTTTCAACAATGGTCATTTCCTCTTCGATGGCTGCCTGACCAGAACCACCGTAGAGCAGTACTTCAGCGCCTCTGGCCTCGCCAGCCTCTTTCGCTGCATTAGCCATAAGAACTTGAAAAGGATCATTGATCAGAGTCTTCGTTACATAACCAATCACGAACCTATCAGCTGCGAGGACCGACCCAGCCATCATGATCTGTAGGCCTAAGGTAACAAGCACAAAGGCTACTAACATCAGTCTACTCTTTCTCATTTTGATCTCCTTTCATAATCTAGCATTCAAGCGTCACATCCAACCGCGTATTTTCTGAAGCCCTTCCCACCCCCCTGAAGAAGCGTACTTGCCTTGCACTGGACCAACACTCACGCCGAAAGACTTCTCTGGTCATAACACAATTGCGCTGACCACGTCATGCCTCAACGCTGGTTGCGGCACCTTCGTTCTCAGACCCTCCGACGAGATTTGCGTAACTGGTCCATCAATACAGCAGCAATCAGTATGCATCCGATAGCTACTTTCTGCCAAAATGGATTGACATTGAGCATATTCAATCCATTTTGGATGGACGCCATGACTATTGCCCCTACTATCGCACCTGGAATTGACCCTTCTCCTCCCATCAAGCTAGCACCACCTATGACAGAAGCAGCAACAGCATCAAGTTCATATCCTTGACCTGCTGCAGGATGAGCGGAGGCGATGCGAGAAGTCAAGACAATTGCAGATACACCAGCCAGAAATCCTGAGTTAGCATAGTAAAGCATCTTTTGTCGATTAACACTGATGCCCGAAAGACGCGCTGCTTCCTCGTTGGAGCCAATTGCAAATGTGAACCGCCCGGAAGGGGTATTGTGGAGCAAGAAGTTGTAGATAATTCCGATTACAACTAGGAGAATAAGTGGGACCGGCAAACCGAGAATTGTGCCTGCCCCCAATGCATAGAAACTATCAGTGAAACCGTAGAGTGAATAGCCGGATGTTGCTACTAGAGCAAGACCCCCAGTTATTCCTGATACGCCTAATGTTGCGATGAAAGGAGGAAGATTGCCCCGTGTAATCAAGAGGCCGTTTACGAGTCCGCATATGGTTCCAGTAAGCAAAGCACACGCAAACCCCGCTGCTACCCCATAACCAAGATGGAGCATGGTGTATCCCAGGACTATTGAGGAAAGAGTCATTGTCATTCCCACAGAAAGGTCTATGCCACCGGTGATAATCACGATAGTCATTCCCACCGCCAGGATCCCTCTAATCGAAGCCTGCAGACCTACATTCTTCAGATTAGCAGGAGTGAAAAATCGTGGTGAAAGAATTGAGAACAAAAGCATAATCACAGCAAGAATAATAACATAGCTATACTTAGTTACCAGCTTCTCTACGCATGCAAGCGCACTGTGCCTTTTCACGTCTTTAGCAGTGCTTGCCATTTGGATCCCCCTTACGATTGTCAACATGGAGACGATGAAAAAACCTCATCAACTGGCAGAAGCATAATGCATCAAAGCTCCCTCTGATACCTCTTCCTTATCGAACTCCTTCAAAATGCGCCCTCGATTCATGACCAAAACACGGTCACTCATCCCTAGGATTTCAGGAAGCTCCGATGAAATCATCAATATGCCAGCTCCCTGGTTGGTTAACTCATCCATTAACTCATAGATGGCAACTTTCGCACCAACGTCAATTCCCCGAGTCGGTTCGTCAAATATGAAAACCTCTGCCTGAGAGCAAAGCCATTTGGCCAGAACGACTTTCTGCTGATTGCCCCCACTTAGGTTGGCGACCGCTGTGTCCATCCCAGGTGTTCTAACGGTCAGTTTTTCGCAAAGACTCCGTGATACTTTTCGCTCAGAAGCATGATCAATCAGGCCAAATCCGCGAGAGACTTTGTTCAAGCTCGAGAGTGTTATGTTATGCATGACACACATGGGAAGGAGTAAACCATGCCGCCTTCTATCCTCTGGTAAGAGCGCAACCTTGCACCGAATGGCATCCAGAGGCCTCCGTATGGTTCTTTCATTGCCTCCAATAAGAATGGACCCACTGGCTGACTCGTCAGCACCAAATATCGCTCTCGCCAGCTCGGTTCGGCCTGACCCCAAAAGTCCAAAGATCCCGAGTATCTCACCTCGCCTCAAAGAGAAGCTAATGTCCTTCAGACCGTTATCAGTAGAAAGACCCCTTACATCCAAGAGCGTTTCCCCAACAGTGACTGAACCTCTGGGGAATTTCTCTTCCAGACGCCGGCCAATCATGTACTGAACCAGCTGATCATCTGACGTCTCTGAAAGCTCGACAGTAGCTACCCGGGCTCCGTCTCGCAAAACCGTTGCACGATCGCCGATTCTCTTGATCTCATCCATCCTATGAGAGATATATATGATCGAAACACCCTGTGACTTTAACTCGCGGATGCGATCAAAGAGAGTTTCGATTTCCGATTCAGTCAGAGCAGACGTTGGTTCATCCATGATGATTATCTTGGCATCAAGTGTCAGAGCCTTAGCGATCTCCAGAAGCTGTTGCTGCGCGACTGTCAATTCATGTACTGATAGGTGTGGATCGATTTCTAGACCTACCCTCTGAAGTGCCTGCTCCGCCTCATCGAATATTCGAGACCAATCAATTAGCGAAGTCCCCCCTTTTAGAAATGGCCTGCCAGCAAAGAGATTCTCCGCCACTGAGAGGTGAGGAAACAAGTTGAACTCTTGATAGATTACCGCAATACCAGCTTTCTGCGCACTTCGAGTGTCCGGGAAATCAACTTCCCTTCCGTTCAAAAGAATGCGGCCACTATCCTTGCTGTAAGCTCCGCATAGGATTTTCACTAAAGTGGATTTGCCTGCCCCGTTTTCTCCTAATAAGACATGAACTTCGCCACGTCTCAACGAAAAATCTACATCATTGAGAGCTAGTACACCCGGGAACTTCTTAACTATGTGCTCCATTTCCAGTATGAACTCGGACACGCAACCCCTCCTTTCAGTAAGGAACAAAACTGCCCGACAGTGATTGATTATGGTGTGATCACTAGCCTAGTCCTCAGCTGACAATCAGTATTCGTATCATCCTCCCTTTCATGAGCTGGGAATGCTATCTGTAGAGCTATGCCATAGTAAGTGAAATCATGGCGCAATCAAAGCTCTCCGTATAATATGATCTTGGTAGTCCTTGTCCAGCTCAACAAAATAGCCACTCCATCCCCATACTCGCACGATTAGGTTGCGATACTTCTCAGGATTGCTCTGGGCCTCGAGCAACTCGTCCTTGTTTAGAGTGTTTAGCTGCAGCTGATGCCCGCCTAGGGCAACGAAAGCTCTCACTAGCATAGCCACTTTCCTTACGGCTTCCTCATTGCGAAACACTGAGTCCTGAAGCTCGATGGTTAAGGGACCACCATTGATCACTCGGGAAAGGGCCGGCTTTGTGAACGACTTAATAAGTGATATCGGGCCCTTCAGCCTTACACCCAAACTGGGAGAATAATTGGCAGGCAGAGGTTCTCCCCGTCTCCTGCCGTTAGGTGATGCACCGATTTCAGCTGCATGCCAAAGATAGTACATTGCCGATCCCGTTCCAGCCCGATAGCATCCACCTCGTTCATTTCTCATGCCTTCCAAGGAATCAGCGAATATCTCCAGTAGCTCACAGGCTATGCTATCGACGTAGTCATCATCGTTTCCCATCTTGGGTGCTTCGGCCTTGAGTCTGGCTAAGAGAGTCTCGTATCCCTTGAAATCGGCATCTACGGCCTCCATAAATGTCTCAGCTGAGATATGTCGAGAATCAAATACATACTTCCGTATGGCGGCCAGTGAATCTGCAGCAACCGCCAACCCCGTTCCATGGAGTCCGTAATTGTTGTACTTCGCCCCTAAGGAAATATCTCTAGCTTCATCTACACAATGTTTGAATAGTAAAGACATGACAGGAGCCGGTTCCAAGAAGATGTTTTCAAATCGGGACGTAATGCACTGTAGCTCCCGAGAGATTTCCGATTCTATACTCTCCATTAATTCCTCGAAATTCGTAGCCTTGGCTAAGTCGCGATGCAGACAGGTATCCACAACCTTAGGAAAAGAAAGCGCCCCAATGTTGGGAATATCCATGCCTACCCCTGGAATGATGAATTCCCAACAAGCCGCTACCACGTAATTCCTTGCATCGATCAGGTCATATCCAAGTTGGACTAGCCCAGGAATAATGACATCGTCGTTGGAGTACTGCGGGAATCCCAACCCTTCTTTGGTAAGCATTGAACCAAGCTCATAGATGCTGAGAGGTGTATCTTTATGAACCCGCAGGTTAATCTTCGGGTCAATGACCTTAAGCTCCATGCTTGCCTTCAGGCACATCTCAGACAATATGTTATAGGCGTCATTGCCTTGCGCATCAGTCCCACCCAGTACCAAGCTCTGCCCGTTATCACCCTGCTGGATTCCGGGGTAAAGATCGCTATCACGATTAAACGTAAGGAAGAACTCCTCTACTAGTTCGAAAGCCTCTTCCTCGGTAAGATATCCCGACGCCAGATCTTCCTCCAGATATGGAAACATATATTGATCAAAACGGCCAATTGTATTATGGTAATTTCCGCTACACCACAGAGTGAAATGGAGAATCCTGAAGAACTGCAGGGCCTCAAGGAAGGTCCTAGCTCCATACCGAGGTACATGCTGAAGAACCTCAGCAGCCTGAAAATTGCCTTCTTCCCGGGCTTTTTCTGCATAGCGATCGGCAAGGTCTTCAATACTGTCAATGATGCGGAACAAGCCGTTCAGGAAAACCTGGCCTTCGATATCTCCCCTCGCCTTGCATTTTTCAAGGGAGTCAGATATTTCCTGACGCCTGTTTTCTAAACCGGAACGAATTGTGGTAGCATAATCCGGGCAGACATTACACACTGCGCCCGCCTCATGAATGTAATGTGTAGCCTTAATCTGCTCCCATTCTTCTTCAGTATATAAGGGAGGGATTTCGCTAACCGTCCGAGTGAATACAATGCGTTCATCCTGCAAGATCACTGGTTGCTCTGCGTCTAAGACCCGCACCAATCGTTCAACGGCTCTCTCCGTGTAGGATAGCTGTCTTTCCTCAAACTCCGTAGCGAAATCTAGTTTCACCGACTGCCTAAATGAATGGTGTTTCTTTGATTGGATGTATTCAAGTATCCTTCCTATGCGATCGTTCATAGAACGACACTCCTTATACCCCGTGTCTTGAACGGTTCGTGGATAACCCTGGGAGTGGACTCTGTACTGAATGAAGGCTGATACTCCCGCCCAACCATCGAGTATTTGGCCCCTGCCGTCTTGTGATATGGAAGAAACTCTACCCTCAAAAGGCCCTGTGAGTCAGACAGGAGATCCGCCGCAGTATCCATGGTAGTCCTGTTATCGTTCACTCCTGGGATCAGTGGAATTCTAATGATGAACTCGGTCCCACACTCTTTGAGATATTCCAGGTTACCTAGTATGAGATCGTTGTCCACCCCCGTAAACCGCTTGTGAATTGCTGAGTTAGTGTGCTTTATATCAAGAAACAGCAGATCTACCCGTTCAACGACTTCCCGAAAAACCGAAGGTGGTGCGTAGCCTGATGTTTCTACTGCTAGATGCAACGGCCTCAGCCGCTCCAGTACTTCGATCAAGAACTCCGCCTGATAAAGAGGCTCCCCGCCCGAAATGGTGATACCGCCCCCCGACAGTTCCAGGAAGGCCTGATATGAGAGGAGCTCCTTCGCCAGTTGCTCAGAAGTCATCTCACACCCACAGAGTCTCCGCGCCCCATTAGGGCATACGGAGATACACTTACCACAGCCAACACATCTATCCAGTGCAAAGGGTGCCGCTTGATGTTCACAAACGGTCTGACAGATACCACAACCCACACATCTATCTCTTGTGACAATCAGCTGCTTCTTCGGTGACAGGCCCTCTGGATTATGGCACCATTCGCAGCGAAGGGGGCAACCCTTAAAGAACACAAGTACTCTGATACCAGGCCCATCGTGAACAGCGAATTCCTGTATGTCGAAAATCATGCCCTTTGCCACGAAGTACCGCCTCTCCATCTGAATTCGCCAGTTAGGCTGTCTCCCTGATAACCAAATTGGTGTCAATGATCTCATGATAATACGAGTCAAGATCTCTTCCTCGCATTTTCCTGAGTAGAATACTCATGGCTCGCCGTGCTACTCTACCTTTTGGTGCGCTAACAGTAGTCAGGGGTACAGGCAGAAAAAGCCGAGATTGTATGTTGTCAAAGCCCACAACAGCAACATCACGTGGAACAGCTAGGCCCCGCTCACCCAGAGCCCAGATTGCCTCATACGCTATCATGTCACTGAAAGCAAAGATAGCGTCGAAATCAGCACCCTCGTCCAACAGGCCGCTAATCACCTCATGACACTTGCCTGATGTAATAGGCGTCTCTCTTACTAGCTCTTTCGCATACGGTAGGCCGGCCTCAGACAGTGCTTTCTTGTAGCCCATAAGCCTCTCCCGGGCACTTGAGATGTAACTTGGACCACTCAGACAAAGAATCCGTCTACGTCCGGTTTCAATCAAGTGTTGTGTAGCTAGGTATCCTCCCTTGAGATCGTCCCAAATCACATAGTCTACGTCTTCTTCAGGAAAACGGCGCCCTAGCAGTACAAAGGGAATACCGTTTTTTCGCATAAGTTCTATGCTGGACTCTCCCCTTTGAGTAGGGCAGATCACAATGCCATCAACCTTCTTACTCAATGCTGAATAAACAGCCTGGCACTCCATTTCACCATCTTCATCTGTATTGATAACGAAGACGCTATATTTGAATCTCTTAGCCACTACTTCTAGCTCCTTAACCATAATCGAAAAATGGGGGTTTGAGATGTCGCCAATAATCACTGCAATCGTCTTTGTCTCTCCTGAACGAAGAGCACCTGCAATACTGTTGGTTATATATCCCATCTCACGAGCGGTCTCGTGGATCAGCTCTCTCGTGCTCTCGGCAACCCCTTCTTTATTCTTAAGCGCCCGAGACACTGTATTGATCGTATAGCCCGTCTCTTCGGCTATATCTTTAAGTGTGACTTTTCTTCGCACTGGTTTCATGTGAAGTTCCTTTCTCGCTAGATAAGGTCAAACTTGGCAAGGCATACCCCTCACCGAGATCCGCTCCGGCTGTATTAAAGGACTACAAAATACCTAACTAATTATTAACGTTAATGTTAACGTTAATGTTAACGTTAATGTAATCATAACCCAAATCAGATCCGAAGTCAATAACAACCAACAGAGAATGTAGTCATTCTGTGATAATGTCATGTTGAACCTATTCTGGTAAAATGTCACTCATGAGAGCGGAGACATTCAACATGACTCATCAAGAAATGAAGAAGTTACGGGTCATTGATCAAACCATTGCAAAGAGCATCACAGTCAGGGAGGCGGCAGGATTACTCAACCTCAGTGAACGCCAGGTATATAGGCTGAAGAAAGGGGTAATAGAACAGGGAGCCGCGTTCATCA
>JAAZLW010000155.1 GCA_012799135.1 Bacillota bacterium
CTACTTTGTAATCATATCATGTTTGTCAATGGTCATTTAAACAATGCGTTTGGCGGATCGTGTCAAGATACTATAGGATGAACAAGAAAAGCTGCCCTCGACATCAATACCACGCACTCAACATGACTAGTCTGGGGGAACATGTCCACTGGCTGCACCTGCCGCAACTCATAACCACCATCAGCCAAGATGGAGAGATCTCGAGCCAGTGAGCTAGGGTTACAGCTTACGTAGATCAACCGAGGGATCTTGGCCCCGATCAGTGCCTCAAGCACTGCCGGCTCGCAGCCCTTACGGGGTGGGTCGAGAACCGCTACATCGACCGGACCTTCCTGTAGGATCGCAGGTAGCTCCCTTTCCACCCGACCGATACGAAAGTCTGCTTGCCTGATCTGATTCAGCTCTCGATTGAGTTGCGCATCCGCAATAGCTTCCGGCACTGTCTCAATCCCGATCACCTGGGCACCTGCTCGAGCGAGGTGTAATGCAATACTACCGGTTCCCGAATAGCAGTCTAGAGCCCTGCTACCCGGGGCCGCCTTCGCATAATCGACGACCTTTTGACAGAGTACCGCGGCCTGCTGGGAATTAACTTGAAAAAAAGAACGAGGGGAGACCGCAAACTTCAGACCATTGAGTTCTTCAATCAAATAGGGTTTACCCCATAGCAAATGGGTTTCCTCTCCCATGATGACATTTGTGCGCTTCTTATTGACACTCTGAGCGACACAAGCTAATTCCTGCAAATGGGTTTTCACACTGTCGATCAGCTGATCAATACCGGGAATCTCCCGGTCGTTAGTAACCAAGATAACCATCAGTTGATTTAGAGCAGTGCTGACTCTTAATACCAGGTGCCGGATCAATCCAGTACCCGTAATCTCATCATATGGAAGGAGACCATGTTCTGCTAGAAGAGAGGACATCACCCGCAAAGCCTTAATACAGAGCGGATGACTGTTGCGGCATTCTGTAATGGGCACTATTTCGTGGGTGCCTCTCCGGTAAAAGCCAAGAGCCGGCTTGCCCTTTACTAGCGCCACAGGATATTGCACCTTGTTCCTATAGCCATAGGGATGCTCCATGCCTACAACCGGTTGGACCTGAGGGCGTTCAAACTTACCAATGCGGGTAAGTGCATCTATGACCATTTGTCGCTTCCACTCTAGCTGTAGCTCATAGGCCATTTGCTGCAGCTGACATCCACCACAATCTCCGGCAACGGCACACTCCGGGGATACCCGTCCCCTAGCCGGCCGCACTATCTTCATAATTCTTCCTCGGCCATGATTCTGCTTGACTTCCTCTATCTTGGTAAGGATGCGATCTCCGGGGATGGCTTCAGGCACGAATATGGCAAAACCATTGACCCTACCCACACCCTCCCCGGCGTGACCTAGCCCGGTAATCTCTATCTCTGCCTGCTGATTGACCCTCACAGGTCGCTGACTTGCTTTCTTTCCCGCCATTGATACTACTCCTTTTCCATTCACACGAGAGCCATATTGCTACCCTCTCCCACATAGGCTGGCTTGATACTTTCTAGCCGCCGCTTTTGCTCTCAGATAGTAAGGTGTGCTGCCAGGGCCTGACAGGGATGCAACCAGTCAGTTCAACCTCTTCTGCGTGATACCTAC
>JAAZLW010000156.1 GCA_012799135.1 Bacillota bacterium
CCCCCGGGAGATCTATACCCTAATGGAGCTTTATCCCCAGCCTACCCAAAGACGCCCATCGGTGCAATATGTGCCACTTCCCTATGACAAAAAAACCGGAGAGTCTCAATCCGAAGCTCGGCTATAGTCGCATCGCTTTTTCCAGATCTGGTGTATTCGGAGATAGTACCAATTAAACACAGTTTGTCACCATACAATGCTTTGATTTCAGCAATATCGATGCCCGCAAGTCTTCTTTCTGAACTGTGCTAGTTTGATAGATCCGTATGTCCCATAGATAGACTTGTTATAGGTGATTGACAAGGTTTACCATATGAACGGAAAGGGGAATCACTATGTATCTACGAGAACTATACGAATTAGCCATCTCCTTGGGAATGGAAGCCGACCCCCGAGGGAAAGCAGAGATGGAGAGAATACTACAGAAAACCCGGGAGGACTATGATAAGCTCGACCCAGAGGAAAAGCAAGAATTTGATCAGAAGAAACTCAATAACCCCTATGCTGATACCCGGATCTCCTATGGAGACCCCGATCTAGAGATCAAGAAACTGATTACCGGTGTAGATGTAGATGTAGCTGACCTTTTGTTGGCCGATCACCTGCGTCGCAACGGCACTGCCATTGATTTAGTCCTTTCCCATCACCCGTCAGGACTCGGTTCGGTATACTTCTCAGAAGTAATGTATATGCAAGCCGACATGATGGCAGCCCTCGGAATACCGATTAATGTAGCTGAAGGGATTCTTCAGGACCGGATTGACGAGGTACGCCGCAGAGGCATGCCTTCCAACCACTACCGGGTGGTTGATGCCGCTCGCCTTCTGGATATGCCCTTGATGTCCATCCATACTCCGGCAGATAACAATGTTCAAAAGCTGGTTCAAACCCATATCGACTCCCGCAACCCTGAAACGCTGGAGGATCTTACCAAGACCCTGAAGGAGATTCCCGAATATAAAGAAGCCGCCTTGCGAGGGACCGGTCCGGTAATCCTGGTTGGCAAGAAAGAGAGCCGCTGTGGAAAGATCGCCGTTTCTATGACCGGAGGTACCGGCGGACCCAAAGCCGATATCGAGGCCTTCGTCAAAGCCGGAGTCGGGACAGCGGTGGAAATGCATATGTCCGAGGAAAAGATAGAGGAAGCCAAGAAACATCATCTGAATGTGGTCATCGCCGGCCATATGGCCAGTGACTCCATTGGCATGAACATCATCCTCGATCAATTTGAGAAAAAGGGAGTAGAAGTGATCACCTTCTCCGGCCTGATCCGCCATCGACGTTTCTGAGAAGACAAAGCATGAGGTAGATGACCAAGCCCCTTAGGGAAGTGCTTCCCTTCGTCCTTCCACTACTTCTCCATGCCTTGCCCTGCGGTTGGGGCGATGCAATCTGAAGCGCCCCAACCACACTTTGCATAGAGTTAGGCTCCCATCTCGGCCGAAACCTCCCTTTTAGCCTGCCGCCGCTGCAAACTGGCAGCCAAGACCAGTTGGGCAATACCGAAGAAAGGTGCCGCTAACATGCCCAGCCTTAAACCGACAACATCAGACAAAGCCCCTACGAGAAACGGTAGAAGCATACCACCTAAAGCAGCAGCTGTGATCATATATCCTGAGACAGTACCTGTCAGCTGGGAGAATAGACCTGTACCATGGGCTACAGCTGTGGGAAACAAACCCGCCAAGAACAGCCCAGTAAACCAAAAGGATATGGCAATCAACCACAACTGCCTACCTAATACTGCCGATGTAACAAAGGCTAAGCCACCTAGGGCACAGATCAGAAGAGTGCGGGGATAACCTACCCGCTCCGAGACACCACCCCAGATCAATCGACCCATGGTAAGACCGACATTATATAAAGCCAGAACTACAGAAGCTGCCAAAACTGTGACAGTGAGTTTATCTGATAGATACGTGTTAACCCACCCGACAATAGTGCCTCCCATTCCGCTATAGGTAAACATGATACCACTAAGTAACCAAAACTCAGGGGAGGTCAAGATAGTTTTTCTCGCCTGTGCAACCTGAGCCTCGTTACTACCTTGAGCAATTCTCACTTCGGGATAGGACTGGCTGGAGGCAAAAATAGCATGTGCTCCTGCCATGGCTGCTATCGTTACGAACAACAACCGCCAGGAATGTACAACTCCCAGAAAGAACGCTGCCACCAAGGGACCTATCAAGGATCCCAGGCCGAAGAAAACATGGAGGCGATTCAGTGCTAAACCCCGTTTTTCTGTATATAGATCCGAGACCAACGCATTGGAGGCTCCGTCAAGCATGCCTGAGCCCGCTCCTAGTACGACAGCACTAAGAATATGTCCAAACCAGACCGGGCTAATCCCATAACCAATCGCACCGATCACCATCAGGATGCCTCCTAAACGCATCACCGGTTTGCGGCCAACCCGGTCAGACCAACTGCTCGTGGAAAATACAGCCACTATCTTGCCTAGCCCCAGAGCCGTAAAGACCATTCCGGCTGTAGCTAGGGATATTTGGTATTCCCCGATAACACTGGGCATCACTGGGCCGATCACATTACCCATGAGGCCGATCAAAACTAAGCTAAGGTTAGCAATCCAAGTCAAGGACTCTCGATTCAATTGTCGTACCTACCTTTCCCTCACGATCCTGCGATTCTATTCTCCCATCGGTCTCCAATCAATGCTGTGTCCAAAGCTGCCAATTTGACTCCGCTGTTTGGCTTGAAGTCCTTACCTAATTGGATATTCTACTGACAACTAGGTGTTCCTGCCCGATGCAGCCATGGAATCGCTGGATATGGCTGCTTCAAATAGCAAACAGGTTCCACGCTAAGGGAACCTGCCAGATAGACATAATCACCTACCTTGTTCTTAGCCCTTTATCCCGGTTATGGCGATGCCCTCTATGAACGTCCTTTGAGCAAAAAAGAATAGTATCAAGATGGGGATGACTACCAAGGTAGAGGCAGCCATCAAGAGCTCCCATTCTACATAATTAGTAGTCCTATACATCTGCAGGCCAATTGCCAACGTATACTTCTCGTTGGACTGCAGGTAGATGAGAGGTCCTAGAAAGTCATTCCAGCTACCGAGAAATTGAAACAAGGCCACAACAGCCAACACCGGCCTGGAAAGGGGTAAAACAATCCGCCAGAAAATGCCCAACTCCGACGCTCCATCGATTCGAGCTGCATCGGAGAGCTCCATCGGAATGGTCATGAAAAACTGACGCAACAAGAATATATAGAACGCATTTCCTAGAAAAGCCGGTACGATCAGTGGTTTGAAGGTATTAATCCAGCCAAGCCTGCCGAAAGTGACAAAGAGAGGAATCATAGTCACCGGGAAAGGCAGCATCATAGTACTCAG
>JAAZLW010000015.1 GCA_012799135.1 Bacillota bacterium
TAAGATCAGAACCTGCAGATAAAGAATGGGCAGACAACGACCTCATTTTACATAGTCGTGTCTGCCCGAGATGCTCGCTCATTCGATGGTAAGCCCTAGACGCACTAGGGCCTCGCCCATTCTGGCTGCAACCTATCAAAGTGTCGGCGAAACCCGCTTATTTTTCTATGTCTGACTATGCCCACCTAACCCCCGAGAACTTGCGAAAAGCCTCCATGCTGACCTTGATGGACTCGATTTCACCTAGCTGGGAATGATCCTGTTCCAGGATAATGTACTCAAGATTGGGTGCCACCTTCGCTGCATCGATGATTTCCTGGATAGGCAAAGTACCTGTTCCAATCTCGGTAAAACACAAGGGCTCCAAAGTGGAGACAAAAACATCCATAGAGATATCTTGCTTGGGATCGATCAGGCCATCATACATTACCTTGGGTTGTGGAGCGCTTTTGGGGAAATCCTTCTGGTGAAGTAGCAGAAGGCGATCTTTGTACTTCTGGATCAGCTCCAGCGGGTTTTGGCCTCCCCGAATCATCCAATAAGTATCCATCTCCAAAAACACTAGCTCCGGGTCGGTATTCTCCATGATGATATCATAGACTGTTCTATCCCCGAAGGTTTGGAACTCTTGATAATGATTATGGTAATAATAGCGCATACCACGTGCCTGACACATCTCGCCGATCTTGTTAAAGAGTTCACATCGTCGCAATACGAAATCAATGTCACCATAAGGGAAGAACTCAATATCTGTGCCTATCTGAGGACTACCGATAGCCTGATGATAATCTAGGATTGGATCTAGTAACTCCGGTTTGAGAGGATTGACATGACAACCCACGATCGACATGCCCAATCGGTCTAGCGCATCCTTCATTTTGCTTGCAGGGACACCGAATCCAATACCAGAATCCTCGGCAGCATTATGGTTAGCTGCTTCAATATACTTATACCCAGCCTCTGCAACCTGGTCGAGAGTGCCATAGGGATCGGCCTGTAATGATTGCCTGACCGAATATAGCTGTAAACCTACCCTTAGTGCCACGAGAACCACCCTCCAGTCATATTTGGTGAACCCACTATCTACAGCGGACTAGACTTCTGAATGCAATTCAGCATCTCTACTTGGTGTTTTCTACCTACCTGAACCCTTTCCTCCCAGGCGCTCGCAGTCAGACAGCAACAAAAAAGTGCCACACCTGATATGATCAGACATGACACCTTCTAGTGGCGCCCCCGGCAGGAATCGAACCTGCGACTAACAGTTTAGGAAACTGCTGCTCTATCCCCTGAGCTACGGGGGCGTATCTATGCTGTTCAATTCCTTCCCATGGGAATTGCAGTGTCTTTATTTTACCCTAACTCCAACCCACAGTCAACCAGGATCGGCACGTAAGGCAACCACGTGTATGAAGTAACCCCCCGATTCCTGTCAAAGGCCATTGAATGAAAGAGTTCTATTCGCACCCCATCCCCGCTTCTACACAAAGTTATCCACAGGTTATCCACAGAATGTGGATAGATCAAACTTGTGTTTCGGGAACCCGCGTTTGTGGCGTGCCTTTGTTTCTATTTCGTTACAAAATCTTACTATGTCATCGTATTTGCATATGATGGAGAGAGAGGTGAGATCTGTGCCGCAGCAAGTACAAACCAGAGCCGCGGTATTCCTCGACCGCGACGGAACCATCATTGAAGAAGTGAACTATCTAAGGGACTCGGCTGAAGTGCGAATTATCCCTGCAGCTATAGAGGGCTTACTCATCCTGCAAGAGCATTTTCCATTGGTTATTATCACTAATCAGGCAGGCATCGCCAGGGGTTATCTCGATGAAAACCAACTCGATCAGATCCACGGTCATCTAAGGGCACTACTGGCTCAATCAGGGATCTCCTTGGCGGGTATTTACTATTGTCCCCATCATCCCCAAGCCGGTTATCCTCCCTATCGACGGAACTGCCGGTGTCGGAAACCTAAACAGGGGATGCTGCTAGCGGCAGCCGCGGATCTGGCTTTGGATCTATCTGTTTCCTATACCATCGGTGACAAGCTATCAGATATTGCTGCTGGAAAGAGTGCAGGCACACATACCATACTTGTCCGCACCGGCTACGGGAAAGGACATGAGCATCAGATATCGCGAGAAGGCATCTTCCCGGATTATATATCAGATGATCTACTTGACGCAGCTGCTTGGATCATGGAATCACAGGGAAGATTAACTAAGAGAAGGTAGTGGCTAGTTAGCTGCTCTATTTCGTCCTATCGGATATTATACTCATCACGAAAGCGCTCTAGGCATCGGTCAACCATCACCTGTTGCTCCCCGAGTTCCCGGAACTTCAGGATAAACTTACGGGTAGACCAGCCATAGCTCTTACCCTCCCGCTTGATGTAATACCTCAAGAGCAAGTGGATGATCTTATGGGGATAAGCGAGCAAAGCATAGAGTACGGTAATCTCCTCCAAAGTCAAGGGATCTACTTCAGAGTAGCTGTCCAGTATGAGTTTGACTGCCGAGCAATCCCAGCGACGTTTCTTTAATACATCCCGAAGGAGCTTATATAGATCTGCCACCCGAACATCTCGCCGAACGAGATCGAGATCGATTAGGCAATGCTCTCCACTGTCAGTAACCACGAAATTCCGCTCTGCCACATCACCATGGCAAAAGGAATGGGACTTCTGCACCTTTTCCACTAGTTGATCATATTGAGAGGTAGACAGCACACACCATCCGTCCTGAGCTCGATCCAATATCCAGGGATAGTACTCGACAAAGGCGCGATCGAAATTGTCCAAGAAGGGCTTATGATCCAGTGCGTCCCGGAGCTCGACCACCTGACGTAAGCGAGAGCGAAACCGAGAGGGCCAGCGGTTTAGGCGGCTGCGCAGCTTACCACCGGGAGGGGCCACAAAACCGACCGAAGCCCGATGGAAAAGAGCTAGAGTCACTGCAGCTCCGGTAATATCCTCGTTAGAGTTGGCGAAAGATGGCTTGCGCCCTACCAGCCAGTCAGTCAATATGTAGTTGCGGCCCGTTGCGGTTTGGCTGATCATCCTACCTTGCTTATTGCGATACGCTTTAGCAGTTCTGGCAAAACCTTGCTCCGCCAAGTGATCAAACACCCCTTCCAGAGCCAGCGCTCGCCTGGGCTTTTTGTCAATCTCTTTGAGGCAATACAGGCCTTCCAGAGCCTTTACCTGATAGACATCTTTGTAGGGGCTGACTGTTTGGGGCGATATGGCATAATTAGCCAAGACCCCCCATAGTTCTGCTCGATCTCTACCCACATAGTTCACCCTTCCCTTGATCCCCGCTATTTTTATCCTATGCTCCACCCTAAGAATCCGTGTTCTAAAGGCTGAATCTCCAAAAACCAGAACAAACTCCTATTTCCCTTCAGGAGCTTCGCTCATAGGATTAACTATAGCTCTAATAACGGCAGCAAGTTTCTTTGCCACCGAACCTTGTGTAACGGAGGTGGAAAGATGTCTGATGAGAGTGCTCGTTTTGGTAAGCTAACCCCCCGGGAAAGGGAAGTTCTGCAGCTGATCGCCAAGGGCCTGGCGAATGAAGAAATTGCCAAGACCCTTTTCATCAGTAAGCACACTGTCAAGAACCACATAACCAGCATCTATCGCAAGATGGGTTCGCGCAACCGTACCAAGGTAGCCTTGTGGGCTATACGTTACGGACTGATTAGCCTAGATTAGGCGAGGAAAGTAGCCCAGCTATGGAACCCACCTCCCAATTCACTGTGAATTGGGTTTTTATTTGGCAGTCGAAAAAAGGGGGGCAGCCCCTTTTTGAAATTACCCATCCATCAGTAGACTTGATAGGGTAGCACTGGGGCCGCCTCCCTCAAAAAGGGAGGGATGTGGGATGAGCCTTTGCAGCGGTACAACCCAGCTACGGGTTTTGCCAACCTGCAAAGCTAATATATGATTATGTGCCTTAGGAGCTGGCGGCTATGGGAGAGAACTCCTATTTTGCCGTAGGGAGATGAGTCCGTCCCCTACGGTCTGAATCCAGTGGTTCCCTTCCCTCAATATCTCCTCCAGTACATCCTTGGATCTTGCTTCAGCATAAATTCTGAGTAACGGTTCTGTCCCCGATACCCGAAACAAGATCCAACCATCTTCGCCCAGCTTTAGCTTCAGTCCGTCAAGAGTTTGGGCATCGCTCACAAGCCTCTGCCCTAGTCTCATAGGAGGCTCTAGCTTAGATAAAGTAAAGCTGGATCGCAATGGGAGATCCAGCCTCTGGTAGAAGCTTGGGCCAAATCGCTGTACCATTTCCCCCAATAATGACCGGAGCGGCTTGCCCCTCTGGCAGATATACTCAACCAACATGAGCCCAGCCAGCACTCCATCTCGATCCAATAGATGCTGGGGAAAGCCGTATCCACCACTCTCTTCTCCGCCCAGAATCACCGATTCTCGTCGGCACAAAGCCGTAATGTGCTTAAAGCCGATCGGTGTTTCTCTTATGTCCAGTCCATAGCTCCGTGCGGCCTGATCGATGAGTGAGCTGGTAGAAAAGGTCCTAACCACAACCTCCCTCCCGCCCCGATTTTCCGCCATATGGGTCAGCAAGAGAAGGAAAACCTGATGGGGATTGACATATTCACCCATATGATTAACCACACCCAAGCGATCACCATCACCATCGATGGCCAACCCCAGATCCGCCCGATGCCATCTTACCGCCTCCATAAGGGGCTCCAGGTTGGCAGCAATAGGCTCAGGATTCATACCTCCGAAATCAGCTCTGGCTTCATGCCTGAGCCTAATTACTTTGATACCACATTCCTCCAGCAACCTATCCAGATAACCCTTGCCCGCGCCATGCATAGAGTCTACCACCACGGTCAAGCCCGCTTTGGCAAACACCGGCCAATTGAGCTGGTCTCGAATGGCCACTAAGTAAATGGCATCGAGATTGCCGGATAAGATTCCACGATGATTGCGATGATTGCTAGTGACGGACGGGGCCCGTGCGGGCAACCATGCCTCGATACCGTTAATTACGTCCTGGTCAACGGGGCCCCCGTCAGGGGCCTTAAGCTTCACCCCATTGTACTTTGGGGGGTTATGACTGGCTGTAATCATAACCCCCAATCTCACGGGTAGACGAGCTGTGGCCAGAGAAACAACGGGCGTGATTACGGGTTTATCGGAAAGACAGACAGAGATGCCATTAGCATGTAATAGTATGGCTAGTTCCCTGGCATATTGGTCAGACAGAAACCGAGTGTCATATCCAACAGTGACTGAGCTGGGCTGCCGGTTCGGGCCGATTGCCTGTAGATACCCAGCTATGGCTTGGCCTAGCCGCCGTATATTGGCAAAGGTAAAATCATCACCAATAATTCCCCGCCAGCCCTCAGTACCAAAACGAATCCCCACCGCCTATGCCTCCACTAGAGATACTCCTCCCATCCTGCCTGTCTCAAGCGCCTTAGCAGTGCTTTCACCTCTTGATCCCGATCTTTCTTGCAAACAAAGAGTACATCATCGGTATCGATGATTATCAGATCACTGACCCCGATCAAAGCTGCCAACTTCCCAGGAGTGGACACTAGGCAGTTTTTGGTGTCTATGCTCACTGCTCTACCCGAGAATGCGTTGCCCGCCGTATCCATGGCCGACACTTTAGCCAGCGAACTCCAACTCCCAATATCCTCCCAACCAAAATTGCCCACCACCATATAGATCTTGGCGGCTTTCTCCAGTACAGCATAATCAAAAGAGATGCGCTCAAAGCCAGTATAGGCCTCCCGCACCACTTCCGCTTCCTCCGGCCGGCCTATGCTTGCTGTAATCCGCTCCAGCCCTGGCTTTAGCTTAGGATTATGCTCTTTCAATAGATCCACTATCATACCAGCTCGGCCCACTACGATGCCACTATTCCACAAGTAGTCTCCCTGTCTAATATATCTCTCGGCTTTTTCGCTGCCTGGTTTTTCCCTAAACCGCTCTACCTTGTAGACGGGCTGACCATCTTCTACGTAGAGAGGCTTGCCTCGTTTGACATATCCATAGCAGGTTCTAGGTTCATTGGCGGTGATTCCAATCACCACCAAGCCTTCCACAGTCTCAGCCGCCTTCAAAGCTACTTTGAGCACTTTGTTGAATTCGATTTCATCTAAAATGACGTGATCAGCGGGTAAGAAAGCGAGCACCGCCTCTGCTGCAAAGGCCGCAATCCTCGCAGCCATTAGACCCATGGCCGGACCTGTATCCCTCACCGCTGGCTCTGTATAGACATTGTGGGCCAGGAGGGGAGTAATACTGCCGGTGATAGTATCTAGCAGATTCTCATTGGTTGTCACAAATACTCTATCCCATCCTACTAAGGCATTGGCTCGTTCCAGCGCCTTCTCCAAGAGAGTTTTGTTATCATGAACCATCAAATGCTTAGGGGCCTTTGTCCTCACCCGCGGCCACAACCGTGTACCATTACCCCCCGCCATAACTACGGCATACGCCATTGGCGCTTTCCTCCTCACTCCGGTCCTGCATTCCTATCTACTGCTATAGTGTTGACCATCAAAACACACGTAAGGGCGGAATCTATCCCACATGGTCCTTCCATCCTATGCAAATGCCTGGGCGAAAGTGTTAAGGAAGCGTAGTCTGAGATTGGGGGATTCCAATTTTCGGTTATAGCGGGCTAAGAAGTGCTCCTCAGGCCAGGGCTGTTTCTCTTCATAATACTGAAGCCCTATCTGCCAATACTCATGAGGAAACTGCAGAAAGGCCTCCAGTACGGGGTACGCCCGGTAATCCAGGGGAATAACTGAGCTATAGGCATCAAGAATGAGATAAGCCCGCTCCCATTTCCAACCGACCAGCACAAGATTGCGCAAGAGCAAGTCAGCCAGATCGTGTAATCCCAAATCCACCAGACTATAATCGAAATCGAGAAACTTAGGACCGACATCATCCATCAAAATGTTATGGTAGGCCAGATCTCGGTGGCAAAAAGCCCGGAGTGACAGATTCCGGCAAAGCTCAGCATAGTCGGAATCAGAGAGCTTTTCTAAGCCTCTTACAGCTTGTCGATAATAGCGGTCGAAATCCCGCAGATAGAGACGATCAAAGGAGCGGGGTACGGACCGTCTCCGGGCGTGACGGGCAAAGGCCTTGAGTTGATCCAGCCGGCGAGAAAAATGCAATGGCCAAAAACCTAAGAGCCAGCGGGTGTCTGGCACCGGGTCGAACCTGATACCTTGAGAAGCACCATGGAGGCGACCTAATGCCTTGGCCACCGCTAGAGCATCACTGACATTAAGATAATCGCAATGTCGACCCTTTACCCAGTCCATGAGCAAGTAATGGGAATCTTCCCAGCGGAAGAACCGGGAGCCATCATCGGTGGTAAGCGGTACCACCACTGATTTGAACCCCTGTTTATCTAGATCGGCTAGAGAATGAGTGATGTACTCTAGCTCAAACTGAGAGAGACCTGATTCTTTCAGTGCTTTTCGGCCCAAAGACGTGTCTAGAACATAGATGGGCCCATCTTGGGCAAATCGCCTGACATCCAGGTCATATCGGTCTTCTACCTCTTGGAGAAGCTCTTGGGCTGCCTTGGCATCCTGCCATTTGCCTTGGGTATCTACGGAAAACAGCATTGCTAACTCTTCACCCTCTCTAGGTTTATCAGAAACGCTTCCTTAGCACCGCTGGCTGCCACCCATTGCTTTAGACCAAGCCGGCGAGGGCGCCCCCGTTCGTAAGCGAAGCGACCTAATTGCCAATACTCCATGGGAAACTGTAAGAATGCCCTGATCAACTGGATTTCTGCTTCCTGGAGAGGAAACCACTTTTTGTACCCCACTAGCAAAGCCTTGGCCCTATCTATCTGCCATTCAGAAAAGTACCGTAATAGCTTAGCTAGATCATCAACCCTTTCCGCATGAGCCGCGTTATCAAAGTCGATTAACGCTAAATCCCCTTTCCACCGCTTTACGATATTACCCGGTATGCAATCTCGGTGGCAGACAGAATGTGCCTGCCGGTCTTGGTTGACAATTTCCTGATAGCAAGTGCGACTTTCTAGCTTTTTTAGAGCTTTTTGGGCGTCTTCAAGAAAGGCAGGGGCCTTCTTAGTATAAACACGGTCAAAGGCTGCGGCCCCTTCCCTGGCCAATCCCGCGAACCTTACGAGATCACTGTATCGAGCGGTAAGCTTGCCAGGCCATGCTCCCCATTGGATCCTGGCTGGATGAACAGCTTCGGCGGCAGTGAAACCTTGACTATTATAGTGCAGCCTACCCAAGAGGTTCCCAACCTGCTCTAGTGTCTCTTTGTCCAGCTCAAAGTCTGTTATTCCTTCCTGCCAAGTAGCCAAGTAATAGAATCGGCCGCCTCGCGTTAGTCCTAACCGGCCTTGTGTAGTCAGTTGGATCATCTCCGGATGAGGAAGTCCTTTTTGAGCCAGGTATTGAACTAATCTGAAGACAAATGGGAACTCCGAAGCTGGATAGGCAAAACACTTCAATCGAAAAAGGCCGTGATCTGTCTCTACTTTCAGGCATGAAGATGCCTCCTCCCAGGAGTATAAACTAAGCCCGTACTCGGCCAGCATTGCGGCTAGTGGCAATTTGGTCCATTGGGGACGCCTCGCCATAGAGCCTCCAACCTCATTTCACTTTGCCTAAGCCAATGCTTGATACACCATCCAGGTCTCGGTAGCCGCCTTGACCCATGAAAACTGGGCCTTGCGTCTATAACCCTTCTGGACCAACTGTTTCCTTAGTTCGTCATCAAGCATGACCCGCAATATCGCTTCAGAAAGGCTTGCTTCATCATAAGGATCATAGAGTAGACCCCCATCTTCCACAATCTCCGGTATGGAAGACGAGCGGGCAGCTACCACCGGTGTGCCGCAAGCCATCGCCTCCAAAGGTGGCAACCCAAAGCCTTCGTACAATGAGGGATAGACAAACAGTTCTGCACCACTATACAGATAAGGCATGCTCTCTGTCGGCACAAAGCCAGGCAAGCTCACTCGTCCTGCCAGGCTCCATTGCTCAACTAAGGTTTTGACCTCTTCATAAGACCCGCCACCGGCACCACCTACCAGGACTAGTTGGCAATCATCAGGCAGTCCTGTCAGGATCCGGCGAAAAGCTCGCATCAACCCCACTACATTCTTCCGTCGACTAAATCCCCCCACATTGAGGATATATGGTGCTGCGATTCCCCACTCTTTTTCAACATAGGCCTGAGCCTCTTGGCGGCATATGGGCTTATACATAGGTTCTGCAGCTTCATAGATCACCGCTATTTTTTCATCTGGAACACCGAGAATCCGGACCAGGTCCCTCTTAGTGTTAAAGGATACCGCAATGACATAATCCGCCAGATCGACAACCCGAGGTATTTCCCGCAGGGCTGTTTGCAGATAAGCTTTGCTACAAGTCTGAGGCAACACAAAAGGAATTAGGTCATGAATGGTGACAACCAGTTTTAGCTCCCGTGACCGCGTGGACGGCAGCCCTATACCATTCTGAGGAATGTGATAGATGTCCAAATCCGTTGCCTGTAAGTCTGGTGATCCCTGCACTTTTTCCCAAAAGCCTCGGTTCTTACTCTCTCCGGCTGCCAGCTGAAAGCCTTCCTGGACGGTAACCCAGTTGGCCGGTGGATAGACCAATTGATACTGATTCAAGGGATCTATAGATAGGAGTCCTCGGATCAGCTGGTATGTATAGGTCCCGATACCGGAACCCCGATACCAAAGGGCAGCTCTAGCATCAATCCCAATCTGCACTGCCTACGCCCCCCATCTGCCTATTGGAATGTGACACTACAATATATGAGAATCGTCGGCCTTAGGAACCAGGAACCAAACCTTCTGCCATTCACCATCAAGTCCCAGATCACATACTATGCCAATGGATATCATCCCCTAGCTAGAGAGGTAGTGATCGGGTTGGCATCTGAGCTCCCACCGGCAGTGATCTTAGCCGGAGGTCTGGGCACCAGGCTAAGGCCCATAGTGTCTGAACGGCCCAAAGCCATGGCCTTGGTAGCCGGCAGGCCCTTCCTTATCCATCAGCTACAATGGCTGCAGGCTAATTCAGTGAGATCAGTGATCCTTTGCTTAGGGTACAAGGGAGAGCAAATCGCAAACTACTTCGGTGATGGTTCCAGCCTAGATTTAGCGATCATATACAGCTGGGAGGAGACCCCATTGGGCACTGCGGGTGCCCTAGCTCAGGCTGTCGACCTGCTTCCCCACGAGTTTCTAGTGGTCAATGGTGACACCTATACTGTCTTGCCTTTACAGCCCCTTTGGGATGCACACCACGAGTATGGTGCGATAGCCACCTTAGCCGTTGCACCTGCCCAGGATAGTAGTGCCGTCGGTGGCATCGAGCTCGACCCCGATCACCGCATCGTGGCTTTCCGGGAAAAAGAGTCAGGTGCCAAGCTGGTTAGCATGGGCATCTATGCTGCTACACGCAAACTAGTGGAGCTAATCCCGCAAAGTCGCCCATGTTCCTTGGAAAAGGACATTTTCCCACATCTGCCTCGACTCTATGGTTACCTTTCGGAAGCCCGATTCATTGACATCGGGACTCCTGCTGGCTATTTGGCCCTAGACCGTTACCTAAGCAGTTCGGGATCATGAATTCCTACAACCAATGCCCTTTGGAGGGGGAAATAATATGATCTTCCGCAGCAGAGCACCTTTACGGATTAGTTTTTGTGGTGGTGGTACAGATGTATCACCATACCCTGAAGAAAAGGGAGGAGTTGTGTTATCCACCACCATCGATAAATATAGCTATGCGACTCTTGTTCCCCAAAGTGAGACAATCATCCAGGTCAAATCCCTGGATTTTGATGTAGTGGCCAAATATGATACCGACCATCAGCTAGTCTATGATGGTGAGCTGGACCTAGTCAAAGCAGTGCTCAATACCATTTCCGGTGCCAACGATTCCGGTTTTGACCTGTTTCTTCACAGTGATGCACCACCGGGTAGTGGCTTGGGTTCCTCTTCTACCATGACGGTGACTATCGTAGGATTGATGCGTCAGTGGCTGCAGAAGCCTTGGACCAACTACGATATTGCCCAGCTGGCCTACCATATAGAGCGAGAAGTCCTAGGTATCAAAGGTGGCAAACAGGATCAGTATGCGGCCACCTTCGGAGGTTTTAATTTCATTGAGTTCTATAAAGACTATACTGTGGTCAACCCCCTGCGCATCTCTCCCATCATTCTTAATGAGCTGGAATACCATCTGCTGCTTTGCTATACAGGAAAGACCCGGCTATCTGCCCGCATCATTGAAACACAGGTACAAGGCTATGTGGAAAAACAGGCCACTTCTGTGGCCGCACTGGATGAGCTAAAACAGATTACACTAGATATGAAAAACGCACTCTTGCAGGGTCGGCTGGATGATTTCGGTACCCTACTACATGATGCCTGGGAGAATAAGAAACAACTGGCTAAGCAGATCACCAACCAGAGTATCGATCTACTTTACGAAACAGCTAGAAAAAATGGGGCTTTGGGAGGAAAGATCCTAGGTGCCGGAGGAGGAGGCTACCTTTTGGTTTACTGCCCCTTTGATCAAAAGCACATGATTGCCGAAAAGTTGGAAAACCTAGGGGGCCAAATAGTGAAGTTCGGTTTTGATCAGAACGGGCTACAGACCTGGGAAATAAACGACGCCCAGTGTCGCTTCTAAGCTGCCTGAGTGGAGTATTTCGTTAGTCACCATCCGGCAAGATCCAGCAGGCTCGTGACCTATCTCGCTAGAGCTCCTTAATATACGGTTTACCACTATGAGCTGGGCCTTCTGTATGGCCTATTAGCCCTGATACAACGACAATGGTCAGAATGAATGGTAACATTAAGAAGATCTCATTTGGTATAGCAAAACCGGTGCCTTGCAGATTGTCGGCCAACGAAAAAAAGAATCCGAAAAGGAGCGAGGACCACATAACACCAACTGGCTTCCATTTACCGAGAATCACCGCCGCCAAGGCAATATAACCACGTCCACCACTCATTAGGTACACAAACCTTGGCATTGTACCAATGGTTAGCTGGGCGCCGGCCGCACCGGCCAATAGCCCGCTAATTAGCACACCGGCATACTGAATCGGTTCCACTCGCACTCCCAAGGAATCCGCAACTTGTGGCGCTTCACCGACAGAGGTGAAACGCAGGCCGAAAACTGTCCGCTCCAGGAGAAACCATCCGACTAAGACCAAAAGGAAAGCGAGATAAACCAATGGGCCCTGGCTAAAGACTGCATTGAGCACAGGCCCTATCACAGGAATGGCCTTTAGAAACGGAATCGTGATGGTTGGTAGTTGGGCCACAAACTCACGCGCACTCCCCTGGCTTTGGAAAAGGGCAACCAACAGATAACCTGTCAACCCTTGAGCCAAGAGATTCAAAGCTATGCCGCTGACTATGTGATCAACTTTGTAGGTAGTGGTGACTATAGCGTGGATCAGAGAAACCAAAAGCCCGGCAACCATGGCCCAAATCACGCCAATCCATGGGTTGCCTGTATAGTACGTCCCTGCATAACCGAAGAAAGCACCGATCATTATTATGCCTTCCAGTGCTATATTGACTGTACCGGAACGCTCAGAAAAGACACCACCCAACGCGGTAAGCAGCAATGGAGTGGCTTGGACAATACTCTGGTGTAATAGGGTCAAATTGAACACACTACCTAAACTCATTTGTTTACCACCTTGTCTACAGCAGCGACTTCACGTTCCTCCGGCCTTTCGGCGACCACTGCCTGAATGGCCACGGATAGAATCACTACAGCTTGAATAATCAAGACTACATCCTTGGGCACTCCGGCCGAGAGCTGCAATTCGAGATTGGCACTATTTAGCCCACCAAAGAGCAATGCTGCCGGTATCAAGCCCAGTGGTTTGTTTTTAGCAAGCAGTGCCACGGCAATTCCCGCAAATCCGGCCCCTGTAGAAAAATTGGCGACCAGCTTGTGGAAGACGCCTCCGACTATAATCGCACCGGCCAAACCGGCGAAAGCACCGGCCAGCATCATTCCAAATAGCCAGTAACCCTTGATATTCGTTCCGGCATAGGTAGCCATACGGGGATTTAGGCCAACTGTATTAAGCACAAATCCTTGTTTTGTCCTAGTCAAAAACCAGTGGATAAGAATAACGCAAGCCACAGCAATGATGACCGAGATGGTCACTGGGCTTACAGGGTTATTCCATAGTACCGGCAAATGGGCGCTTGGTTTGATCGGATGGGTTTGGGCAGAATAGGAACCCTTGTTCAAGGGACCCTTGGTGACCATATAGTTGACGAAGAACTGTGCAATATAGTTGAGCATAATCGTGCTTATTACCTCATGAGCACCGGTATATGCTTTAAGCAGCCCAGCTACACCCGCAAGTAATGCTCCAAATAACGCGCCCACCACAAGCAGTAAGGGGACTTCGAGAATCCCTGGCAGATCCACATAAAGGCCAACTAAGACCGCGCCTAGAGCGCCCATGTATAGCTGACCTTCACCCCCGATGTTAAACAAGCCTGCTTTGAAGGCCACTAAGACCGCCATTCCCGTAAGGATGAGAGGGATTGTATTATTGATTGTGACTGCCAGGCTGTCCAGGGTACCAAACGATCCTACCCAGATTGCCCGCAATGTAAGTAATGGACTGGCCCCGGTCAATGCCGCCAAGACTAGGCTGATGGCAAGACCTATACAAACGGCGATCAGGGCAGATCCGAAACCACTGGTGATTCTCACTACTATCCCGCTTCCCTTCCCTGTAACATCAGTAATCCGATCTGTTTTAAGTCTGCATTCTTACTGGTAAATGCACCGACGATGCGTCCATTATACATGACCAAAATCCTGTCACTTAGGGTGAGTATTTCATCCAACTCCATAGAAATGAGCAGGATCGCCTTACCCTGGCTCCTGGCCTGAAGCAGGTGGTGATAGACGTACTCCATGGCTGCTACATCCAGTCCTCTAGTGGGCTGATTGGCAATCAACACTTGTGGATCATGATCCAGCTCCCTGGCGACAATAACTTTCTGCTGATTTCCTCCGGAAAGATGCCGGGCAGCAGTATTCCCTTCGGGAGGACGGATATCGAACATTTCGATTAGCCTGTCTGACCGCTCCTCTATGGCCTTATGCTTTAGCAAGATGGTTCCACTGAGTTCAGGCCGTTCTTCGTGACCGATGGTTACATTGTCCTGAATGGAGAGCTCCATAACCAGGCCGGTACGGCGTCTATCCTCTGGGATATAAGCAATACCCGATTCTCGTTTCGGCCTAACACCACCAAGAGTAACATCTTGTCCTCGGACTAAGATCTGACCACTAGTTGGCTCAATTAACCCTGTCAACATTTCAGCCAGTTCACTCTGGCCATTGCCAGATACCCCTGCGATACCCAGAATTTCGCCTTCTCTAATCTCAAAGCTAACACTGTCAACCAGAAGATTACCCGAGGTAACCTCCCGTAATGATAGGTCCCTCACTGTTAGAACCGGCTCCCCGGCTTGAAGCGGAGGTGGTGTGACACTCAATATAACATTGCGGCCGACCATAAGAGAAGCTAATTCACTGCTGGTGATTGACTTTGTAGGCAACGTCTTGACTGTCTTGCCCCTACGCATCACCGTGACTTGGTCAGCTATAGACATAACCTCATTGAGTTTATGCGTAATCAGGATAATCGTTTTACCCTGTTTCTTTAGGTTTCTTAGCATGCGGAAAAGCTCATCAACCTCTTGTGGGGTCAAGACAGCGGTAGGTTCATCCAATATCAGGATCGAAGCACCTCGGTAGAGGACCTTAAGCAGTTCGATCTTCTGCTGGGTACCAACAGCCAGACCCGCTACCTGGGTATGTAAGTCCAGCTGAAAACCTAACTCTGCCGCAAGTTGCCTAACCTCCTCTTCGCCTTTGTGGCGATCTACCCGTAATCCCCGTCTTGGCTCCTGACCCAGAATAATATTGTCCAATGTAGTAAGCCGTGGAACTAACATGAACTCCTGATGAACCATGCCGATGCCGTGCTCGATGGCTACCCTCGGATCTGTCAGCCTCACGGTCTTACCGTTAATTCGGATGATCCCGCTATCCACCATATAAAAGCCATACAGAAGGCGCATGAGAGTGCTTTTCCCTGCTCCATTTTCGCCGACAACAGCATGAATATCTCCCCGTCTGACCTTTAGGTCTCCGTGGTCTACTGCTACCACTTGGGAAAATCTCTTGACCACCTGGTGCATCTCAACTGCGTAAGGTGCGTGATTGCCGCTATCCATCTCATGCGCCTCCTGCAAAAACCCTAGTTTACTACTGAATAAAGCTCCTGGGGAACCGTGAAGCTCTCGATGAATTCCTGAGCATTGTCCACAGCCAGTGGGATTTCTAGTTCTTTGTTCCCCGCCCGCATTAGCTCAATGGCCTTATCGACGATTGCCAGAGCTTTGTCAGGCACAAAGTTCTTAGTGTAACGCATATCGGTGATGCCGGTTGCATTTTCTTGGATACCTACTGCATGGGAGCCGCCCTTAAATGTCCCATCTTGGACATCCTTGATAGCCCCAAAGATCACTTCGGGCACATTCTTCAGGGCACTGGTCAACATCATCCCAGGATAGATATCGTCTTGATCGAGGTCAAGACCAATACCCAGGAACTGTGGCGGGGTGCCATCTGCTATTGCCTCAATGGCAATCCCAGCTTCTTCGTTTTTCTCCTTGACTGCCTGAAAAACCCCAAGTCCAGTATTAGCCCCACTCATCATAATATCTACGTTTTGGCCAATCATGGATAGAGCCAGTGCCTTGCCTCTGGCAGGATCATTAAACGCACCGGCATCCTTCACAACCAATTCAACTTGGCTACCGGTCAACTCATTCCATGTTTTGATCCCGGTACCAAGGCCGGCAGTAAAAGCAATAACCGGTGGAATAGACATAGGCTCAACCATACCCACCCTACCTGTCTTAGTTGTGGCTGCGGCTACAATACCAGCCAGATAACTGCCTTGACCGGCCCTGATTTCATATGAAGCCAAATTCGGTAAATCCTCTGCCACAGAGTCTACCAGCACAAAGTTTACGTCTGGGAACCTGGCTGCAACCTCAGAGATGGCATCTACCATTAGAAAACCCAACGCTACAACCACATCAGCTTGACGAGCTGCTGTAGTCAGGTTGGGAATAAAATCAGTCTGCTGAAAAGACTGGATGACATTGCCCTTAACTCCAAGCTTTTTCTCGGCCATCTGCACCCCGAGCCAGCCGCCATCATTAAAGCCCTTATCTCCCAGGCCACCGATATCGGTAACCAGGATAACTCGCAACTCTTCTCCGGAAGCCACCGCAGTGCTAAGTCCAGATAGACTAAACACCAAGATCAAGATACAAACCAGCATTTTCCTCTTAGTCATTTACTTTTCCCCCTTTGCTTTGCTTGGCTAATAAGCCAGGATAGATATACCGCTTCCCTGTGTGTTTCTTCGTTGCATCCCATTCTGCCAAAATCTTCACCGCGTGTGTCGCCGCCCTAGAGACCTTCTCCTCGACTCCCTCATCACTCCAGATATTGTTAATCCGATCCGCCACAATGCCCACAATCATCCCGGCCCGCTTCCGGTATAGCCTGGCCAAGGTAAGTAGAGTCGCTCCCTCCATCTCCAGGTTTGTGACTCCCACCCTCTGATAGTGCTCTAGAAGCTGTTCCTTTCCGGGTGCTACATAGTCGTCATAAGCAGGTCTTGCTTGACCGGCAAAAAAGGACCCAGTGGTAGCCGCCAGTCCCAAATGATAGGAAAACCCCAATTCTTCACAGGCTTGGATCAGTGCCATGACTACATCGTAGTCTGCGTAAGCCGGGTATTCAGGCCATACATATAGACTAGATGTACCATCAAAACGGACTGCCCCTGCATCAATGACAAGGTCACCACAGTGGATATCAGATTGAATGGAACCACTGGTTCCGACCCGGATCAAAGTCTCGGCTCCCAGGCGGGCCAATTCATCCAGTACTACCTCGGTAGAAGGTCCCCCTACACCGGTAGATACAGCGGAAATGTCGACTCCCTGATATGTTCCTGTAGCTGTCCGATATTGCCGGTAATTGCCCTTTTCCTCAAACTTGTCCCAGTAACAGGTAATCTTGGGTATCCGATCAGGATCACCCGGCAAAAGAACATATGGGGCAAGATCGCCTTTGCGCAACCTGGTTGCATAGGCCACACCCCCTACCTCGGGTCTGTCTGCCGCCGATTGTGCCATCATAGTCACCCTTTCATCATGATCAGAAAGGCCAACCGTCAGTTGGATTCACCGGTTGGCCTTTTCTCTACCATCACGTGATTCTTGATATCAGAAGGGGCAAACACACCATTGGCACAGACAATAGCAGAAATGTACTCAGGGGGAGTGACATCAAAGGCTGGATACTCGGCCCTAAGCTCCGGAATAGTTGTTGGAACCCCGTTTACCTCTTTCACCTCGTCGGCGTTCCGTTGCTCGATGACGATATCGGCACCGGTATTAATGTTTGGATCCACACCCTCATAGGCAAGTACAAAGAAGGGAATTCCATGGGCATGAGCAGCAATGGCATGGAGAAACGTTCCTACTTTATTGGCAATCGAGCCATCCATGGCAACAGCATCAGCTGCAGTGACATACTTATTAATCTTACCGGCTGCCATCATGTAGGCACTCATACTATCAGTGATTAGAGTTACCGGAATACCCATCTCGTGGATGCTTGGTGCTGTCAACTTAGCACCCTGCAAATATGGCCGAGTCTCACAAGAGTAAACTGATATCTGCTTGCCGGCCTCCCTGGCAAAGTGAAACATCCATAGAATAGCACCGGCCGCGTAGCAATGGGTAAGAACAGTATCACCATCATCTAGGAGACTAGCGGCATGGCGTCCTGTCTCGCGGCTCACTTCATCAAAATAAGCTAGATAGCCTTGGACATGCTGAAGGAGCCTTTCCTCCAAATCAGCCGAGCCACCAAACTTCTCGGCTATCTGCTCAAGCTCATGAATCAAGACCCACAAGCGCTGTCCGGTGGGCCTGGTATTCCTTAGTCTTTCTGCTGCCTTCTGCAAATGCTGACGACGCTTGTCCATAGAGAATTTGCGAGCAGTATGAGCTGCTTGTACATATCCCAACCCAGCAGCTACCGCGACCCCAATAGCCCCTTGGATTACCATATCCTCCACGGCCCTAGCTGTAGCTTCATAATCAGTGCAAGTCAACCATTCCCTCTCAAATGGGAATTTCCGGCGATCAAGCACTTCCACTTGTCCATCTTGATACTTTAGTGTATTGGCATCGCTAATTAGAATTGGCATCTTGTGTTTGGTCAAATATGGATCTCCCCTTTCCATGTCTCGAGCCATCAGAACTTCGCAAGGTTTGGTCTTCAGTTGACCCCTTGGACCTTCCCGTAAATTTCTATATCGTTCTATTTATCATAGCATGTGCTGACAATTAGTGTCAACGCTATCACTTTCTGGAAAAGCCGTCGCTAAACTAGTTTCGCTTCACTGCCTCATAGACTAACATCGTCTCCGTCACAGCCTTTTTCCAGGAGTAGCGCTTTACCCATTCCCTGCCCTTCTGTGCGAGCCGGATAGCCGTCTTCCCGTCGGTAATTACCTGTACTATAGCCTCAGTCAGTCCCGCCTCATCATAGGGTTCAACCTGCCACGCCCCTTCCCCCACCACTTCCGTCAAAGCTGCAGCATTGGAGGTGATAGTCGGAGTCCCACAAGCCATAGCCTCCAAAGGCGGCATACCGAAACCTTCATAGAGGGATGGATAGACAAAGACATCAGCAGCACAATAGAATTGGGGTAAATCCCGGACAGGGACATAACCGGGGAAGACTAGCTGTTTCTCTATGCCTAGGGCTCGAGCCAGTTGCAAGAGCCCCGCTACCTCGGGAGTCGCCCGTCCGGCCACGACCAATATAGCCCCTGATCCTACTTCCTTGCAGCTGGCGGCAAAGGCGCGTAGCAGTAATCCCACGTTCTTGCGCAAGCTAAAGCCACCTACATAGAGGATCAAAGGATTGCCTGTTATGCCATAGCACTCTTCTAGAAACTCTCGGCAGGGGGCTTGCGGCAAAGACACGTAGATAGGCTCAGGTGCCGGATAGATCACGACAATTTTCTCCGGCGGTACCTCAAGATGACGAAGAATATCCTTTCTCGAATAATGTGAAACAGTAATTAGCTTATCTGCCCGCTTGGCGATATAGGGCATTTGCTTTAGGAAGCGGCGGAGGAAAGTAGAATTGCATGTCTGGGGCAAGATATAGGGAATTACATCATGTAGAGTGACTACCACCGGGAAGGGAACTTGTTGGGGAAGATTAAGACCATTTTGCGGCATATGGTAGAGATCGATTTTCGCTTCCAACATAGCGCCCATCATATGGGTTTGCTCTACTTGCCAGTCAGGGTTTTCCGGCACCGCCACTCTGTGCACATTAGGCGCTTCACCCATCATCGTAACGGCCGACTCCGGGCAAAAAAAGAGAAACTCATGGTTAGCTCTGGTGGCCAATCCTTTAGCCAATTGGTAGGTATATGTGCCGATCCCTGTCCCTCTAAACCAGACGGCTCCCCGGGCATCAATGGCGATCTTCATACCCCAATTCATCCCCCAGTAGCCTCTGCCAGTATTCCTGTCGATCTGTTGCTTGCCCCCACTCCCGCCGCAATGTTTCCATAGCCTCCGGCTCATCCAGCTTACGACTTCCCTTATAGTAATCATAGGCAGCTTCCCAGACCCCTTCAGGAAAGATGCCCAATCCATAGATAAGCCCAAGTTCTGCACGGCAGAGAGGCCGGATGGCTTGATAAGCGGCAAGTACCCCTTGGGCAATAGCTAATGACCCTTCGGCATATTCATTGATATTCCCTAAAAGAGCAGCTACATCCAGGGCCAGAAGACCCCAAGTGCTTTTTTTGAGATTCGGAAGCTGTACTTTTCCATCATCAGTTACCCGGAACATTCGGCCATGGCAATTGCCCTGCAAGAGCCCTACTAGTTTTGGGTCTGTTTCTAAGTCATGAATCCCAATCTCTGTCAATAGATCAACTGAGCAGTGGAGCAACCCAGCCAAATGGTCATAGATTTCCAGGTAAAACAGGTCAAAGGCTTTAGGATATAATCGATTGAGGGCCATGATTCGGAAAAGATTTAGCTCCTGGCGTTTTGGAATCAATGCCGGTTCGATAGGGTTTGACCTCTCTACACCTTCCTGTAAGGACAAGGGCAACTGCTGAGATAGTAAATGCAACTCTGCCAGGACCGATGCGATCCTGACGCCATCTTCCTTTAGACTAAGCTCACCCCGTCGACCACCCGCCCTAGTACTCATATAGGTCAGCTGATCATTGAAGTAGAACCCCAGATCTCCTGACGAAGTTACCCGTAAGGTCCCCAGCCCGGCAAGCCCCTGGCCTTGCAAGTAATCCCAACATTGCAGTATAGCAATGGTCTCTTTTGGTTGCTCAGTATGGTATAGCTGAAAAACTCCCTCCCGGGTAAAAACCGTATAACAGCCTTCGCCTGGCTCCATGAGTGTTACGTCTAGATTGTAGACAGTCTCCAGCTGCGCAGCCAGAACCTGATTATTTGTGTCTTCGTCCGCTAACAACCGCAGCAAAGACAGCCACCCCCTTTGCCGGGTCAATGCCTGCACTTGAGCACGGAGACCCAAAGGCCGGTCTTATTGTCAAGAAACCGGCCTTTGCTGATGGCCCCGTATCCCGCAGATAGCATTTACAGGGAGCGCCTCTCCCGGCCCCGACGACGTCTCCCCAAGGGCTCCGGAAAACTCGCCCACTCCACTGTTGAACCTCGGGTTCCGGGGCTCGGCGAGATGAGCTCCGGTTGTTTCCCATCCCCAATCATCTTTTCCCCTTCAGCTTCCTCTGCTAGCACTAACTGGAACGCTATCTCCCGCTCTGCTTCCGGACCTGGCTCTTTTGCAGCCGGTGCAGCTGCTTCCCAGGCCTCTGATACCTTTTCCTCGGATACGGGCATTACTTGATCGAGTTGGTCGGCGGCTACAGTCAACTGCACGGTGCCCTCTTCACTGTCCTCTGCTTCGGGTGATGCCGCCTTTAATACCATCTCTTGGGTAGCTGGGCCTCCCCTCAAAACCTCGGGGGGCATTGGTGCTTTGTAGGTTACTTCCTTGCCCTCAACCTGTTCTAAGCCTACCGCATACTCGACTGGGATCTCCATGCCCGGTTCAATCAACTCCATCGGCTTTACGCCAGGCCCAGTTAGCACCGGCATCTCGTTATCCTGCACGACCCCTCCACGGTCTTCTCTCAAAGATACAGCCTCTTCTATCGGTACTTCCCGATTGATGTGTTCCATGTCAACGGCTTGATCCAGCCTCACCTCACCTTCTTTCCCCAGTTGTAAGTCAAAAGCCCCCATACCTTCCTGCACCATTACTTCTTCTCCCATATCTGATGGACACTCCCCTACCCCAGCCATGATTGGTATGCTAGGACTCTCTTCTTTGTGGCCTCTTGGGATTTCCACAGGGATCTCCACGCCTGGTTGCATAGCATCATCTACCTGCACACCTTCCTGGCTTGGCTCAGAGATGTGCCTTTCGCCCATCCATGCATCACCTCCCACAGGTTCTTCTGTGAACATGGCACCGGAGATGGTTTCCAAACGCCTAGCCAAGCTGGCCAATTCATGGCGAAGAGCCCATAGCTCTTCATCTTCTAGCTGCCCATATTCAGTGTCTTCGTCCCCCCAGTAGAAAGACTGTGGCCAATGGTCTGGTTCTCCAGTGTCCGGCTGGGGTGTCTCGGGTATCTCGTACTTGCCCTCGGCCTCTGGATGAGAATCAGCCTGGATCTCGATCTCCGGCACTTCAGATACAACTACCGGCAGCTCTTCCGATTCAGCCTCTACCGACACGGGCAAAGGATAGGGGATGGTCTGGAACAGCTGTACCGGGCTGTGTACTAGCTTAGATGGCTGGACCTGGGCCAGGGCTTTGGCAAAGGCTTCCTGCTTTGCGAGTTCATCTATAGCTCTCTCTAAGCGTTCTAGATGAATCTTACCCTGCTCATAGAAGGAGCGAGCCACCTGCCACCCTCGGTTGGACAAGGCACAAAGAGCCGGCAAGAGAGCCATTTCTTCCCGAGTCAAAGGGTTTGCCTCCTGATAGCTTTTGATCAGAAATAATGCCTTGTCTACATCCCAATCGCTGTGACGAATTAGCATTCGCCCCAGGTCATATATCCTAAGATCTGACCGGGCATTATCAAAATCGATTACGTAGATCTTGCCATCATTGCCGGCAATCAGATTGCTGGCAATGGGGCTCGTATGGCAGGTTGTGATCAGCTCTGCCTCCTGGCTCAGTAGCTCATAATCGCCTTCGTCAAGCAACTGCAATCCAATACCCATTATCCGAATGAAATCATCGGCCACCTGACAAAATCGGCGGCCAAACTTACCCCTACGAGCACTTTCCGCCTGTTGTCGATACTTCTCCAAGTCCTCCGCCTGTCGGCCATATTTCTCTTGCCAGTTAGGTGCTATCTGGCGGTGACACTCCCCCACTCCTCGATAGTCCTGGACTAAGCGATGCATTTCCCCTAGGACTTTTACTGCCATCTCCAGATGAAATGGATCCTCAGGGTCCACCTCTGTACCCTGCACCCAGGCAGATGCATAGACTAACCCCTGGGGGGTCTCCACATAAGGCGCACCATCCTTAGTCAGATGCAGGGGCATACTTCTTTTCCACCCCTTACCGGCTAGGTGCTCTAGGGCTCCGTGGACATAGTCCAATTCTGCCTGGGAATACTTGAAGAATTTGACCTTTTTCCAACCTTGGCTGGTGTTGACCTTAAATACTCCGTTCTCTTTCTCGACCTGCAATATCCTCAGATCGTAATCATCTGCGATCGACTGCAAAACCTGGTATTGGTCCAACACGCTATGAAATCCCAAGCGACGCCGTTTTCTCATTCTGCCCATTCCCGTTCCCTCCCGTCGGGATGTCAGCTTCCATATATTAATATGATAGGACTGAAATCCCTGTGCTTCGTTCACCAAATCTGTGATGGTCAAATATAATAAATACGCACTATAGCCCTGTGTGCCAACCGGCAGATAGCATCGGAAAGGATGGAGGGCTCGTGACCTTGGAACAGGCGGCCGCCCATCAATTCGGCATTGTCCCGAACAAGATAACAGCAGTACGCCGAGCCTTTAAGGTTGTCAGTGTTCAAGGCATCTTTGCCCTTAAGAAAAGCCGCCAAAGTAAGACCGGAATACATTTTATCCATGCAGCCAAGGAGCACCTATACGAGCAAGGTATGACCAATATCGATCGATATGTCCTTACCCCAGACAAAGCTCCTTATGCAGATGTAGAAGAACACCTGTTTGTGATGAGTGCTTGGGTAGACAGTCGGGAGGCTCACTATGATGCCCTTAGTGACGTAATCCCGGCAGCAACAGTTTTGGCAATGCTTCACCAAAGTGCCCGAGGTTTTGTCCCACCTGCAGCACCTGACCGGATTTGGTGGGGCTCTTGGCCCGGTCTCTGGCACGAACGGCTGGAAACACTGCAACAGTATAAAGCCATAGCTCAAACACAAGTAGCCCCCAGCCGCTTCGATCGACGGTTTCTTCGATATATTGATCGACACTGGGAACAAGGTCGAGAGGCCTTGCAAATCCTGACCGGTTCCGAATACACTAACGTAACCGCTCAATACCAGATGGCAGGCTGTATCTGTCATCACGACTACTCTGAGAGGAACGTGCTATTTACCCCCACACATACCGTCCATTTGGTGGATTTCGATTACTCTATCTGTGACCTCCCTATCCACGATCTGGTGAACTTTCTGAGGCGAGTGGCCAAGTTTACCAGCTATAATGGAGACACAGCCTGCCGGGCATTGGCAGCTTATTTGGATATAAATCCCCTATCAAAGGAAGAACTGCAGCTCTTTGTTCCCCTTTGGCTTTGGCCTCAGAAATTCTGGGAAGTTACCTATCAGTACTATGGTGAAAAACGCACTCGACCGAGGGGAAAATACTCTGATCGGCTACGCCGCCGCTGCCATACCAGGGAGAAGGAGCGGTGCCTCTTGGAGCACATAGCAAGAGCTTTTCAGCTCAGCTGATAAACTCTACGCCACCCAAATCCGGCTGAAAGGGGAAAGAACATGGCCAGGATATGCATCGATGCCCGCCCGGCTGTCATGGCTAGGGGAACAGGTATCGGTAACTATGTATACCAGTTGATCCACTTTCTGGCTGAGCTCGATCAGGAAAACGAATACTACCTGTTATGGCCTGATGACGGAACTGATCCCTTATTGATGCCACCGAATTTCCACCACCGGCCCATAACTAGGAATAGACGAGAAGAAGCTGTCGAATTGCCCCGCTGGTTAGAGGAAAGCAAGATCCAGCTCTACCACGCACCGGATAACGGACTACACGCTTTCCCGGCGGCTAGCTGTCCATTGGTAGTGACTATCCATGACCTGATCCCCTTGGTCATGCCCGAGACGGTCAGACGCGGCTATCGGCGCACTTTCCTAGAGAAGGTACCAGAAGTGGCCCAACAAGCCAGCCGCATACTTACCGTTTCCCAGGCAGCTCAACGGGACATTCACAACGTTTTCACTATACCTTATGAGAGAATTCAGGTAATCTACCCTGCTCCAGAGTTAGTCTTTGTTCCCGGTAATTTACAGCGGGCTAGGCATAAGCTCTATGTCAAGCATGGGATCGCTCGTCCTTATGTTCTTTACACTGGAGGTCTTAATCCTCGAAAAAACGTAGTGGAGTTGATCTACGCCTTTGCCAAAGTAAGAAAACACGGGGATAAAAGCCTCCTACTGGTGATCCTTGGCGAGTTTTCCAAAGGTATGGAGGACTTGCCTGGCCTATGCAGGGCTTTGGGCGTGGATAAAGCCGTTATTTTCCCCGGCTTTGTGCCCATGGAGGATATAGTGACTTTCTATCAAGGAGCAGAGCTCTTTGCCTATCCCAGTCTTTATGAGGGTTTCGGTTTGCCCCCCCTGGAGGCCATGGCTTGTGGAATCCCGGTGATTGCCAGCCCGGTGCCTTCCGTAACCGAGGTAGCGCTACAGGCAGCACTCCTTGTTAATCCTGAAGATACTACTGCTTTGGTCGAGCAATTAGACAGGGGGCTTAGGGATATGCCGTTGCGACAAATATTGAGTCAAAGGGGCCGTGCAGCCATAGCCCCTTTGAGCTGGGAAAACACCGCCAGACAGACATTGGCGGTATATAAAGAAATTCTGGGCGACTCGACAGAGAAGCCAAATGGCAGGTGAAGTCAATGAAGCTGGATCCCCGATTCCATCATTGGACCAAGAAGCTGCCGGGCTGTAAGCAATATCGAGGTTTTCTTGAGGTACTGGAATCCCTTATTCCGCTTTTAGTTGCAGTAGCTACTTTGCTCCTCTTTTTCCTGTTGATGATAAACCCCGGTACTCTGCTGGCCATGATCGTGTTTCTGCTGGTCCTGGCATTATTGGGCTTTGTTAAAAAATGCTGACTAAAGCAGCTTCGCTATAGTAGGGGCAAGAGCAGTTCCTTGGCCCGCCTGATATCTTCAATCTGCTGTGGGCCACTAATCTCACGCTCGATGGTAAGAGCCCCTTGGTATTTATGTTCCTTGAGTTGGGCGATTAATGCCGGGAAGTTCACCTTGCCTTCCCCCAGCGGCTTTTCTACACCCAGTCGCTGCCCACAAG
Organism: Bacillota bacterium; assembly: GCA_012799135.1. Taxonomy (GTDB): domain Bacteria; phylum Bacillota; class Limnochordia; order DTU087; family DTU087; genus JAAZLW01. The sequence continues at coordinate 25,838 of JAAZLW010000015.1, forward strand.
TGGGATACTCCCCATCTTTGGCATGTACCCCCTTAATGTAAGGTCCCAATAGATCCATAGCATCGAGGGGGTTGGCCTTACCGTACATTATTAGGTTGGCAGGATCGAGATTCACACCCAGGTTATCCAAACCGATATCGTCAAGGGTTCGAACTAGGGTTGTGGGGGTCTCCTGGCCGGTCTCGAAACAGAAGTCTTGACCATTGCGATTACAGTAAGTAGCGACCTCTCTTAGCGCAATAATAACCTCCCGGTATGTGGGGTCATTGGGGTTTTCCGGTATGAAACCTACATGGGTAGTTATACTGCCTACCCCCAACCACCGAGCAAAATCAGATGCCCTCTTCAAATCCTGAAGGCGCTGGGCCCGATAGGTCACCGGCACCACCCCCAGGGTCAAGGGACCGTCATAGAAATCCCAGACTGCAGGACCCGACCAGCCGGCCCACACGGTAGTGATCTCGATCCCTGTCCTCTTTGCGGCCTTTTTCACTTCTTCGGCCATTGCCTCTGTTAGAATACCTGGTCGCCAACAAGCCAGCTGACAGGTGGGCAGATCCAAATCTCTTGCCTTACTTAGGCCTACTTCCGGTTGCTCGGTCAAACCTACGATTATACCCAACTTCATGGCAGCCAATATCCATACCCCTTTCCAAAAACCTGTCTATCCCGTTTAACCCAAGTATTACTTCAATTGCTTCGTCGCTGAGGGGAAGATCCCTGGCCCCACGCAATTGCTTTTACCTCTCCTGACGACTACAATGTAGTTAGTGTCTAGACAGGAGGTAACAGAGTGGATACACGCAAAATCGTCAGGGCAGCACTAATCGCCGCTGTCTATATCCTGCTAGTCTATCTATTCGCGGGATTTAGTTTCGGCATTTTCCAATTCCGCCCGGCAGAAGCATTGACTCTCCTGCCCATGCTCTACCCTGAGGCAATCCCAGCTCTCTTTGTGGCTGTGATGTTAAGCAACATCCTCGGAGGGTTAGGACCATGGGATATCTTTGGTGGTAGTCTAGTGACTTTGCTGGCGGCTTGGGTGACTTACCGGTACCGGCATACCTGGATAGCCTATGCCTCTCCCATAGTCTTGAATGCACTATTGATTAGTATCTACCTGCGGCTGATCTTTGAAGTACCTTACTGGCTATCCGTGATAGGTATAGGCATCAGTGAAGCCATATCGGTGTTGCTCTTGGGTATTCCCCTAGTTCGATTGCTCAAGCGTCGGGGTATCCAATGGCTTTAGTTGTGGATTGTGTTAATTATCACAACCACATGGTGAAGCATAAGCTTTCTCGTTTGGCACTATTTGATACACAAAGACCGACAGGAAATAGGGTTCTCAATGGCGAATCTTAGTCTGGTTAAACTAGTCTTTCAGGCAACAAAGGGAACGGAGGTTGGACATGAGCATAGCCAAAACCTTTAGGGGAGGTATTCACCCCGTTGGCCATAAGGAGCTGAGCAGCAATAAGGCCATCACAGTGATGACGCCCCCCGTTGAGGTAATTATCCCTCTGCAGCAACATGTCGGAGCTCCCTGCAAGCCCTTAGTGAAAAAAGGGGACATCGTCAATAAGGGGCAGAAAATCGGAGATACCGACGCTTTTGTTTCGGCGCCTATTCACGCATCAGTATCTGGAGTTGTCAAGGCCATTGAGCCATGTTGGCATCCTACTGGAGCCAGAGTCGAAGGTATAGTAATCGAAAACGATGGTGAAGAACGTCTAGACCCCAGCATCCATCCTCAAAATGATCTGGACCAACTAGACGCTCAAGCCATCAGAGCCATTATTCGGGAAGCGGGCATTGTGGGCCTGGGAGGCGCGACCTTTCCTACCCATGTGAAAGTAACACCCCCCTCGGATAAACGGATCGATACTCTCATTATTAATGGTTGTGAATGTGAGCCCTATCTCACCTGTGACCATCGCTTGATGGTGGAGCATCCCGAGAGGATCATCTACGGTACCCGAGTACTCCTAAAAGCCTTGGGGATCAGTAAAGCAGTGATCGGGATCGAGCTAAACAAGCCTGATGCTATAGCGGCCATGGAGAAAGCAGCCGCTAGCTATCCCGGCATTGAGGTTGTTCCTTTGAAGATCAAGTACCCGCAAGGTGCTGAAAAGCAGCTAATTACAGCCCTCACGGGGAAGGAAGTCCCAGTTGGCGGTCTGCCGATGGATATTGGCATCGTAGTCAATAACGTAGGGACTGCGGCAGCCATCCAGGCAGCTGTTCAATGGGGAATGCCCTTGATCGAGCGGGTGGTAACTGTTTCGGGCGAAGGGGTTAGCGAACCCCACAACTTCTTGGTTCGGATTGGGACTCGGTTGAGTGAACTGATTGAGGCCGCCGGAGGGTTTAGAGGGACACCTAAGCAGGTGATCATGGGAGGTCCCTTGACGGGAGTGGCCCAGTTTGATCTGTCAGTTCCGGTCACCAAGTGCACATCTGGCATTCTGGCATTCAACCACTTGAGAACAGCCAGGCAACCGGAACCATGCATCCGCTGTGGCCGCTGTGTTGATGTATGCCCGGCCTTTTTGCTACCTGTAACCATAGTCCGCTATGCTGATGGCGGAAAGCTAGATGCGGCGGTGGAGTGGGGTCTGCTCAATTGCATGGAATGTGGCAGTTGTTCTTATGTATGTCCTGCTAATCGCTTCTTGGTTCAGTCGATTAAACTTGCCAAACAGGAAGTACAGGCTCAGCGCAGCAAAAAGACCAGCTAAGAGGGAGGGAACTAATCTCATGCAAGGCAATGCTGTCAAAACTGACACAGAGCTAATCATATCTCCAGCTCCCCATGTGTCGGATCAGGAATCAGTCTCAAGCATTATGTATGGTGTTGTTATTGCTTTACTGCCGGCTCTAATCGCATCTATGTACTTCTTCCGTTTTCGAGCTCTTTGGCTGGTTACGGTAACGGTTGGAGCTTGTATCCTCACAGAATGGGCTTTCCAAAAACTAAGAGGCAAACCTATTACGATTTATGATGGTAGTGCCATTGTCACCGGCATACTTCTAGCCTTTAATCTGCCCCCTTCCATCCCGGCGTGGATGGCGATAGTGGGCGGGGTTGTATCCATGACATTGGGTAAACATGTTTTCGGCGGTCTAGGGTTTAACCCATTTAACCCTGCCCTAGTGGGTAGAGCTTTTCTTTTGGCGGCTTTCCCTGCGGCAATGATCACTTGGACAAGCCCTATCGATGGCGTGGCGACAGTGACTCCCCTAGTTCAAATGCAGATGGGTCGTATCACCAGCAGCTATTGGGATTTGTTCATTGGCAATGTGGGAGGTTGCCTGGGTGAAACATCCGCCTTGGCTATACTGATCGGAGGTCTATATCTTCTGTATAAGAGGTATATCGATTGGCGCATTCCCGTCAGCTATCTCGGTACAGTGGGCATTATCGCCCTGGCCTTTGGTCAGGACCCAGTCTTTCACTGGCTGGCAGGCGGTCTCATGCTCGGAGCTTTCTTTATGGCCACCGACATGGTAACCACCCCAATTACTCCTAAGGGCAAGTGGCTATTTGGTATCGGTGCCGGCATTATCCTTATGGTGATTCGTTTGTGGGGTGGCTACCCAGAGGGCGTATCCTATTCTATTCTCTTAATGAACGGCTTTACACCTCTATTGGACCGTGTGACACGGCCGCGAGCCTATGGGGAGGTGAAGACTCATGCGTGAGAGCGTAAGATTAGTTGTTGTACTGGGCATAATCGCTACCATATCCGGTGGAGTATTGGCCTATGTACACCAGACCATGTCTCCCATCATTGAAGAAAACAAAAAGGCCGCTATGGGTGAAGCTATTTTAGAGGTACTACCAGGAGCCATCACCTTTGAAACACTGACTCTTAAGGGTGACATCGGTAATGATATTGATGTAGCCGGCGGTGGTAATGCAAGTGACGGAACTAGCAGTAGTACTGTCATTGATTCTACCAGCGACGGTTCTGTAACTGATGGTACCAGTAGTGGCACTATGGCGGATACCACCACCAGCGGCACCCTAGCTGACGCTACCAGTAGTGGTACCATGACTGACTCTACGAGCAGCGATACTGCTGATGCTACCAGTAGTAGCACTTTGGCAGATGCCACCAGCGGCAGTACCTTAGCTGATGCTACCAGTGGGGGCTCAGTGGACGGTACCAGCGGAAGCTCAGTAGTCGTAGACGTGGTTACCACCTATAGAGGCATTGATGCTGACGGCAAGACTACCGGCATAGCCTTTGCCGTTGATGGCAATGGGTTTGGTGGTACGATTAGGTTGATGGTGGGCTTCGATCCTGCTACCCGCAAATTGAGCAGGGTCAAGGTCCTCGATCATCTGGAGACCCCAGGTCTGGGAGCTCGAATCACTGAGCCGGGCTTTTTGGGGCAGTTTGAGAATAAGTCTCTAGATGATGCCTTTACTGCCAAACAGGACGTGGATGCGATCACTGGAGCCACTGTCTCTTCCCAAGCCGTGGCTGCCACAATCAAGGCTGCCCTTTCAGAAGTAGAAGCAGACTTGCGAGCAGGAGGTATCCGGTAGTGAAAGGCTTAAGACGAGAATTCCTCAAAGGGTTATGGGATGAACATCCGACCTTCCGATTGCTAATCGGCATGTGCCCCACTCTGGCAGTTACTACTGCAGCGGCTAATGGCTTAGCCATGGGGCTGGCTACTACCTTTGTGTTGGTCTGTTCTTCAGTTATGATTTCCTTGATGAAGAACCTAATCCCCAAGAAGGTGCGCATTCCCTGCTATATCATTATCGTTGCCACCTTCGTCACGATTACTGATATGGTACTGGCAGCCAATTTCCCGGATCTGCATAAGATCTTAGGGTTGTTCATCCCGCTGATTGTGGTCAACTGTATCATCCTGGGGCGAGCTGAGGCCTATGCGTCCAAGATGCCGGTATTTTACTCCCTGATTGATGCCTTGGGCATGGGAGTAGGAATCACCTGGGGCCTTACATTCCTGGGCGGTGTTAGAGAGCTCTTGGGTATGGGTTCACTGTTCGGGCGGATGATTTTGCCCGAAACGGCTACCTCCTGGGTAATATTCCTCCTACCACCAGGTGCTTTCTTCACACTGGGGATTATGGTGGGAGCAATGAATCAGATCAACTTTGCTTTGGAGCGCCGCAAGCGGGAACAAAGGACCGGCTCAATTACCGCCGGTCAGGCTGTTCAGGGCTAGGAAAGGAAGGTCTAGGATATGGGAGAACTCGCACTTGTCTTTATTGGTGCTGTGTTGGTCAACAACTTCGTATTAGTCAGATTCCTTGGCATATGCCCTTTCCTCGGGGTTTCCAAGGAACTTGATACTGCAATGGGCATGGGGATGGCTACCACTTTCGTTTTGGTGCTTTCCGGGGCAGCCACCTGGCTCGTGCAAACCTATATACTCGCGCCTTTTGGGATGCCCTTTTTGCAGACTGTAGCCTTTATCTTGATCATTGCCTCCTTAGTGCAATTAGTTGAGATGTTCCTGCAAAAAACCAGTCCCGGGCTTTATCGTGCTTTAGGCATATTTCTGCCTTTGATTACCACGAATTGTGCGGTCCTGGGTCTGGCCATCCTTGTGGCACAGAAGAACTATACACTCATTCAGACCATTGTCTTTGCTTTGGGTACCGGCGCAGGTTTTACTTTGGCATTGGCAATGATGGCAGGAATTCGAGAACAGCTGCAGTTTGCCGATATTCCCAAACCATTACAAGGAGCGGGCATAGCGCTAATCACCGCTGGCTTGATGTCCATGGCTTTTATGGGTTTTTCTGGCTTGATTGCCATGTGACGAGTGAGAATATCGGTCTGAAGCAACGTGTAGGAGGGAAAACTGGATGGCTAATACAGTCATAGTCTCCCTGGTAAGTATGGGTGCCATGGGAGCGTTGTTCGGAGCCGGGTTAGCATGGGCCTCTCGCAAATTCGCGGTAGAGTCGGATCATAGAATAGATGAGATTGAAGCGGTTCTTCCCGGAGCAAACTGTGGAGGCTGTGGCTATCCCGGTTGCCGGGGTTTTGCTGAGGCTGTGGTTACAGCCGGAGCTGCGGTCAATGGCTGCCCTGTTGGTGGCAGTGCGGTAGCGGCTCAGGTGGCAAAGATTATGGGAGTGAAACTAGAAGACAGCGGTGAACGGCTAGTAGCACTGGTCCGCTGTGGTGGCGGCCATGCCGAAGCCAAACAGAGAGCAGAATATGTAGGTATAGATGACTGCCGGGCGGCCGTGCTGGTGGGCGGTGGTGCCAAGGGGTGCGAATATGGCTGCTTAGGGCTGGCAAGCTGTGTAAAGGCCTGCCCCTTTGATGCGATCACGATGGGACCCAATGGTCTGCCCATTGTGGATAAGGCTGCCTGCACCGCTTGTGGAAGATGTGTTGCAGCTTGTCCTCGGGACCTGATTGCACTTGTGCCCTGTAATATGCAGGTTCACGTGCTTTGCCGTTCCTATGACCGTGGAAGACAAGTACGGGACAACTGCCAAGTGGGTTGTATTGGATGTAAGGCCTGTGAGCGGGTATGTGAAGCTGATGCAATCCATGTAACTGATTTCCTAGCCGAGATTGATTATACCAAATGCACCAACTGTGGAGCTTGTGCGGCCAAATGCCCGACTAAGGCAATTACCATAGAAGATGGCCGGCCACAAGTAGCTTCAGTAGCCAGCTAGGAAAGATAGCTTGCTGACGAGCCGCCTGTGTACAGGCGGCTTTTCTGTATTTCAGGGAAACCATTCTGGTAAACAGGAGATTATGGGAATGAAGGGAAAATATCATATGTAGACCATGGGTAATCATTGGACCAGCAGAGCAAGGAGGAGATAGTATGGATGCCCTGCAGGCAATAAGGACCCGACGGAGCATACGCAAGTATGAGGATAAACCAATACCTAAGGAAACACTGGAGGCCATCGTTGACTGTGGTCGCTTGGCTGCTAGTGGCCGCAATGAGCAGCCCTGGGAGTTCGTCGTGGTAACTGAACCTGAGATCAAACAGAAGATCGCCGAGGCTGCCGATTATGGCAAATTTATCGCGCAAGCGGCGGCCTGTATCGCTGTATTCTGCCGAGATACAACATACTATATAGAAGATGGATCAGCTGCAACCCAGAATATCCTGGTGGGAGCTTGGGCCTTAGGAGTTGGCACTTGCTGGATAGCCGGAGATAAGAAACACTATGCACCAACCATCGGGCAAATCGTAGGAGCCCCGACCAATACTAAGCTAGTCTCCCTCATAGCTCTGGGCTACCCAGCGGAACAGCCCACCAGAACCAAACGACAACTGAACGAAGTCATCCACTGGAACGGCTTTTGAGCGCAATTCGGAATAATCGAAAGGAGGGAGGGCGTCAGACTCCCACTGCATGTCAGGCGGGATCATAGCGCCCACTATAGATGAAAAGTAAGCGGTTCATGGGCTTGCTGGCCCTCTTACTGCTCACACTTACTCTTGCAGGGTGCACAGTGTCCGGAAGAGTACATTTGACCTTTCAGCCTAAGGATGTAGTAGAGCTGACCCTACGGGATGTAGAGATTTACCGCCGCTGGTATGGATCAGATCCCTATGCTAATAATCTCTCCTTTCGGATCTATGTAAGGGATGATTATATAGGGACCATACCCAGGGATGGTGCGTTTCTTGAGATCCCAGTTGGGGAGCCCAGGGTTCTTAGCCACTCGGTGCGTTTCTATCCAAGTAAGTACCGCTATCCGCCGGACATACGCATAGAAGTCTGGGACCATGGGTATTCGCCTCGGGATAGAACACAGCATGTCGATGATCTATTTATTCCTTACCGGGCGTGGCAGGAACAGTACACCAGCGGTAAACACGTTTACCTTCGATATGATGTCAAGGTTTATCGATGGTAAGAGCATCTTCCAGTTCCAGGATCGCCAGACGCCCCATGGGTAGCCAATACTTTCCCGACTACTCAAAGGAAGCATGTCCAAAAAGGAACATACCCACAAACAACAATTAGGGAGGGCCCTAGCAGGGCTACTCCCTGATTGATTGCTACTCCCTGTTTGCTTGGCTATTTGCTGTGTCTATACACCGTTACTCTACTACCACTATACGCCCCGCTACGTCGGGAGCGATAGTGCCCTCATCCACAACATGGCCGGCCACAGCATCTCTAAGCATCTCACCGGTCTCGACCAGTATGGTAGCAGATTCAAACATGACATAGCCATCGCCGCCTGCGGCGATAAAGTCATTGGTGGCTACTGTATAGAGTCTATCCAGATTCAGGGCTTCGTCCCCGACCATAACATCGATCACCCTAGAGCCTGGCTCCCGGGAGGGATCGAACATAAACTCAAGGCCAGACACCTGGAGGAAGCCTCCATTTTGCTCTGGATAGAGTCTTACACTATGCTCTAAAGCCTCGAGTAGATCTCGACCCCGCATCTCCACTTTGACCAAGGTATTATCAAAGGGGAGAACAGTATAGATATCGCCGATAGTGATGGCTCCAGCATTGATGGAGGCTCTGATCCCGCCACCGTTATTTACCGCCAGATCAGCGCCGACTGCCTCCCGCATTATATCGGTAATTAGATCTCCCAGATTAGTCTCTTTCGTTCTAACGTTGGCTCTTTCACCATCCAAGAGGATAGCAGCAGTGCCAATCTCTTGGTCTAGCTTCTCCTTAAGCTCCTGCCCCCATTTGCCTACCACTCTGGCGGCATTAGGATGATCTGCAACTTCAGCAGTCACTGGCACCAGCTTCCTCGAAACATCAATCACATCTCCATCTTCCAATGTGATCTGAAGATAACCTAGCTCCCGGGCATGTTCACCTGCCTGGACGATATAGGTATTGCCTACTACCACCGGCTCCTCGATGCGGGTATGGGAGTGTCCCCCAACGATAACATCTATCTCTGGCACCGCTGCAGCCAGCTCCATATCGCCATCGATGCCTAGATGGGTAAGGGCAATGACGACATCGACTTGGGGTCGTAGATAACCGGCTAGACTCCTAGCCCGTTCAATGGGGTCATTGAGGGTGAGTCCCACCACATTCTTCGGATGCGTCACCAAAGGAATGTCCGGTGTAGTAAGGCCGATGATACCAACCTTGAGATTACCTACTGACTTGACTACGGCTGAGAATCCTATGGGTTCACCGGTGGTCTCCTTAAGTACATTAGCTGCTAGAACGGGAAAGACAGCTTCCTGTTGCCGTTCAGCCAAAGCCATCTGTCCATAGTTAAAGTCATGGTTGCCTAAAGTCATGGCATCATAAACCATCAAGTTCATGACTTCCACAACAGACCGACCCTCAAACATATTGGCGATATTGGTCCCATGCCAGGCATCCCCGGCATCCAATAGCAGCACGTTCTTCCCATTACCTTCTCGCAACTCATCTACCAGTGTCGCGACCCGAATCATGCCACCGATGGGTGCTGCATCACTCGCCGGTGCAAAAGGCTCCAGACGGGCATGGGTATCATTGGTGTGCAGAATCACCAGTGTATCCGCGGCTTGGGCAGTCAAACCAGGCGATACCACCAACAGGGTTATGACTAGCATGAGTGAGAACTGCCTAACTCTATACTTCTTCATCACAAAACCCCCTCTTGTATTCTCTTACCGTAAACTTCCTAATTAGATGTACTGTATAACCCGAAGGGATTCCTGCTTCTTAGCCCATTCTTCACTGAAGAGCTAAGGCTTTCTATGATGATATGATCAAAAACACCCTGGAAAGCTCCAGGGTGTAAATCTCAGGCGGTGTTCAGGTAGTCTGCTATAACCTTACATCTTCGGTAAGATGATTCCATCCAAAACCTCGCTAATATCTGCGAAAATGCCCTCAACACTCTGATCTGCACCGATAGGGTAGAGTAGTCCACATTGCTCATAGAAATCCCTTAATGGCTTGATCTCCGCCTGATAGACCTCCATCCGGTGGCGAATAGTCTCAGGATTGTCGTCTTCGCGCTGGATGAGGTGACCGCCACACGGACATCGCTCTAGGCGATAGAACTGGATATGATAGGTCTTGCTGCAGCGATCACAAACCCGCCGTCCAGATAAGCGGTGGATTACCGAATCCACGGCCAACTCCAGAAGAAAGACTACATCTAGTACTGGTGGATGCTCCTTGAGATATCTATCTAGATGTTGGGCTTGCAACAAGGTTCTTGGATAACCATCCAAGATCACACTTTCGTAGCGCTGCAACTGGTTCTCGATGATCATGTTCACGATCCCGTCTTCTACCATGTCTCCCTTACTGAGGGTACCTCTGATGGAGCGACCGATTTCAGTTTGCTCCGCCACCTCGTGCCTCAGAATGCTCCCCATGGACAAATGAACAGCACCGTACTTCGTACTGACAAGCCGAGCTTGGGTTCCCTTTCCGGCGCCGGGCGCCCCTAACATGACCATACGCATAGTAGTATCCCACCTGTCTCCTTATTACGACCATTAAGGCCGGATTTCCCATAGCAAATACTTATTACCTTCTCCGGAAAGCCGGGTATCCCTTTTTGCAGTTATCCTCATTCCAGCCAGTTCTTCTCAAGTAGAGCTTTACGTTATAGTAGGACTACCTGTTTGGCACCATAGATTCCCGGAATCTCACAGATAGCATCCAACACAGCCGGTGGTAGAGGTGCGTCAGTTCCCAATACCATTACCGCTGGCCCACCTTGTTTCTTACGCCCCACCTGCATCGTGGCAATATTGATCCCCGCCTCCCCGAGCATGGTACCCACCTTACCTATGATACCGGGACGATCTTGATGAGGAGCCACCAGCATATAACCAGTAGGTACAGCATCCACTCGGTAGCCATTGATCTCCACAATCCGTGGAGAATCTGGCTGAAAAACACTTCCCGCCACAGTAACCTGGCCTTCTGCGGTCTCTGCTTCTACAGCAATCCGGTTATGATAATCATCACCATTGCCCCTGTGGACTGTCTCCACTTTAACCCCTCGACGGCGGGCCAGGTAATCTGCGTTTACCAAGTTCACATGATCATCCATGATGCGCTCCAGCATACCTTTGAGAATAGAGGTAGTAATAGGCCCGGTTTTCCAATCCATCAAAGCACCACTGTAAGTCACCCGCAGCCGACTGATACCACCGGCCACTTGGGCCAAGAAAGACCCCAGCTTCTCGGCTAGTTGGATATAGGGTGCAAGCTTTTCCATAATCTCGGGGGCTATGGTTGCCATATTGACAGCATTATTGGGTAAACCCCCATCGAGGAATTTGGCGATCGCCTCTGCCACATCTACGGCTACGTGTAGCTGAGCTTCCTCTGTTGATGCACCTAGGTGAGGGGTGAGTACTACATTAGGGCACTCCAGAAGAGGGCTGGAAACGACTGGTTCCTGTTCAAATACGTCCACAGCCGCGCCGGCGATTTTGCCTGTTTTAATGGCCTCTGCCAAAGCAGCTTCATCGATTATGCCACCTCTGGCCACATTGATAATCCGTACTCCCGGCTTCATCAACGATAATGCTTTGGCGTCCAGCAGATGGCGAGTATCTTCAGTTAAGGGCATGTGGATCGTGATAAAATCGGAGCGCTCAAGCAGAGTATCTAGGGGGACCAATTCTACCCCCAGTCGATTGGCCTGCTCCACTGAGATATATGGATCATAGCCTAGGCAACCCATATCAAAGGCCTGGGCTCTTTTGGCCACGGCTGAGCCGATGCGACCAAGGCCCAGGATACCCAGAGTCTTCTGCCTAAGCTCCACTCCCACCAGATGCTTGCGATCCCAACGGCCATGTTTGAGGCTGGCGTCTCCCTGTGGTATGTTTCGAGCCAAGGCCAGCATTAGGGCCAAGGAGTGTTCTGCGGCAGCTATAGTATTGCCATCAGGGGCGTTCACTACGACAATCCCCCTGCGGGTCGCTGCCTCTAAGTCAATATTGTCTACTCCCACCCCGGCCCGGCCGATCACCTTAAGGGAATCGGCTGCCTCAATAACGGCAGCAGTCACTTTAGTCGCACTACGCACGATCAAAGCATCATAGGTTCCGATCCGGGAAATGAGTTCAGCCTCGGTCCAGCGCTCCGAGATAATATCTACTTGCCAGCCGGGGCGTTGTAGTGCTTCAACACCTGCTTGTCTGACTCCATCTAAGACCAATATCTTCAAATTAAGATACCCTCCCATCTGCAAGAATCCAACTGAACTATGGCTAGGCCGAGTGCATAGATGAGACCCCGACCGATTTATACCAGAGCCTGCTCGGCAGCTTGGACTCCCGTCCCTAGCGAAACAGCAGCACCGGCCTTGTACAAAGCCATCTCCAGAGCAGCTATAGCCAAAATCACGTCCAATTCACTACAGTAGCCCATATGCCCAATGCGGAGGAGTTTGCCCTTAAGCTGTCCCTGACCGCCGGCAAAGGTAACGCCCATATTCTTTTGCAAGATTCCGGACAGATCATTAGCCCCTACCCCTGTATTGGGGATTATTGCCGTCACCGTATGGGAAGCTACAGAGTCGTCAGCTAAGAGCTCCATCCCCAAAGCCCGGGCACCTGCCCTGGCAGCTGCGGTCATCCGAGTATGTCTATGAAAGACATTAGATAGACCTTCAGTCAAAATCAGATCCAAAGCTGCATCAAGACCATAAAACAACGCTACTGCCGGAGTCCAGGGGGTGTTTTGCTTTGCAAAGCTCTTCCGAGCCTCCAAAAGGCTAAAATAGAAGCGCACCCCGCCATTGGCTTCAATGATCGGCCATGCCTTGGAGCTAACACTGACTAGAGCAAGTCCTGGAGGTAACATCAAGGCCTTCTGGGAACCAGTCACCATGATATCCACATGCCATTCATCAGTGCGAATATCCATGGCCCCCATACTGCTAACCGCATCAACTAACAGTAAAGCCTCGGTATCCTTTAGGTAGTTGCCCAAACTGGCGATATCATTGGTGACCCCCGTAGAGGTCTCATTATGGGTGGCCAGTACCAGCTTGAAAGGTCCTTCCTTTTCCCAAGTCTCAGTTACCTGCTCCATGTCGAAAGCAGTTCCCCACGGAAACTCCAATCTGGTCACAACGGCTCCGTAGGCACTGGCTATCTTGGCAAAACGCTCGCCAAAGTTACCGGTAACCAATGCAAGCACTCGGTCACCAGGTGCTACGGTATTGGCTATAGCGGTCTCCATACCACCGGTTCCGGAAGTGGTAAGTACATATAGATCATTGGCGGTTTGGAAAACTGTCTTAGCTTTCTCCACGATTTCACCATGGAGATTGGCGAACTCTTGGCTGCGATGCCCGATCATCGGTCGATTCATCGCCGCTGTTACCTGTGGTGGCACAGGAGTCGGTCCCGGTGTATAAAGATAGCTTTTGGTCGGCATGCTCAAACATCCTCCTTAGAAATTAGAAAAGGCCAAGCTCTTACCGCTTGACCTGGTTACAATGAAATAAAGAAGATATTCCCATATCTCCCCTGTCCTTTTGCCTGAGAGATTAACCCTTAAATAAGGATTTGCTCCTTCGGCGCCTGACTGCCAGGTCTCTCCAGAGGTCTGTCCCGCTACAGTTTCCGTGCCAACAGCACACCTGAGAGTTTAAGGCTTTGGCCCTTGCCCCTTCGGTAGGTTAAGAATCCTTTTTCTGTAACGTTCATCCAGTCCAGCCTTGCGTATCTTTTTATGTATCTAATTATAAGAACCCCTTCTGACCAATGTCAAGGGCTTAATGTTGCTGTTATGTTAAATCCACCATCTGCTTCAACCTAATTCAGCCACATAGCGCAGGACTTGCCGGGATTTCCCTCGAAAATCTTACCCATACACCCAACGTGGAGGCGGAGATTATGGGCAACTTCTCTACAGAATACATCCTTGGTGTTGATTGCAGCACCAGCGGAACCAAAGCTTGTCTATGGGACCTAGGTGGAACACTGATCGCCAGTGGTTCATCACCCCATTCGGTGCACCGACCCTATCCTGGCTGGTCAGAGCAAGCTCCCAATTGGTATCAAGCATTGATCCAGGCCCTGCATAGGCTATTTGCCCAGACCACCATCCGACCTAGTCAGATTACTGCTATTGGCATCACACATCAAAGACATAGCTTCGTGGCAGTGGATCAGGATTACCGTCCCCTTGGACCAGCCATTCTGTGGAATGATGTACGCTGCCAGGCAGAGATAGAGTTTCTGGCAACCCATATTGGCAAGGAAACCTTGTATCAAGCCACCGGTATCCCTCCAGGGCCCTGGTCCCTGGCCAAGATCCTGTGGCTAAAGCGTAATCAACCAGATGTGTTTGCCCAGACACATAAATTCCTTTTAGTCCATGACTATCTTGTATATCAGCTCACCGGCGAGCTCTGTACCACAGAAAGCTCTGCCTCGGCCATGGGCTGTTTGGATATTCTCCAGCGTAACCAATGGGCAGCCCCCATTCTCCAGGCTTTGGAGATTGAACTAGATAAGTTTGTCCCCTCGATTCAACCGGCCGGTAGCCGCCTCGGGACCATCACTCCAGCTGCGGCCCAGGCTACCAGGTTACCTGTTGGTACACCAGTGATAGCCACCGCCGGTGATCAGGTCTGTGCTTGTTTGGCTATAGGCCTAACCCATCCCCATCAGGTAGGTGTCAATAGCGGCACATCCTTGACTTTCCAGACCCTTTCGGAGAAAGCAGCTTTTGACCCAGACTGTCATTACATTTTGGAGATCAGTCCTTTGGGATATTATGCCCCGGAAACGGTGGTTTTTAGCGGAGTATCGGATTTGCTGCAATGGTATCGCCATGGTTTTGCCCTAGCCGAAGAGCGACAAGCACAGCTTATCGGCCTATCCATCTGGAACATCATTTTCGATGAAGCTGCTGCCATTGCGCCGGGTTGTGAGGGGTTGATGCTTTTCCCCTTCTTCCAGGGAGTGCAGGCTCCTTACTGGTCCAATGAAGCCAGGGGGTTACTGATTGGACTGAGCACCAGTCATACCCGGCATCACGTCGCCAGAGCCATATTGGAAGGCTTAGCTTACGAATCTCGCCGCCAGATTCAGTTGTTGGAATCCGGAACCGGCACCAGGATTCGAGAGATTCTGCTATACGGGGGAGCATCCCAGAACCGTCTATGGTGTCAGACTCTAGCCAATATTACAGGACGCAGGGTCAAGGCTTCCGCTGATGTCGAGGCCTCAGCCTTGGGAGCCGCAATGTGTGCTGCATGGGGCACACAGCATTTCGCCACCCTGGAGGCAGCTATAACTACCATGAGAGCTCCCCAAAGGAATTTCATTCCCGATCAAGCCCTGTTTGCATTCCATGATAGACTTTATAACCAAGTGTACAAGGTGTTTTATGACAGAATTCAGGACCTTGACTCACTGCGAGCTAGGCTAGCCTCCCCCTCCTGAAAGAGTGACAAGCCCCGGCGACGCTTTCCCCAGTGTAGAGCTGCAGCCATAAACACTATCAGGCCAAGGCTGCGGAACCAGGGAAAGGCGATTGGCGCTATAGCTTGGGCCTGCACCATGACGTCATAGAGAGCCCCCACTCCCCAGAAAAACGGGTAGATGATGAGTACACTCCCGGCCAACCGGTAGACACTCCCATACATGAGCCCTACCATGAACAGTTTCACGAACTCCGTCTGAAACCCCATATGGTGAAAGGAGTAAAAGGCCGCCGTAATCAAGACTGCGGGAACCACACCAAAGGCTTTCTCGAAAATGGTGAGCTGGAAACTATAGAAAAATACCACTTCGAAAATGCCGGCCAGCATAATATAGAAGGCACATCCTAGGGTATGGGCATCAAGGGTTAGTTCCCAGGGACCCCCCCTACCCAGTCGGAAAATGCCTAGGAGCATACCCCCTAAGACCACATTCCAGACCAAGTACACCTGCCACCCACTTGTGTGTAGGCCAAAGTCCCCCCACCGCCAGCGACGATGGTGAATGAACCACAGGGGAAAGAGTGTACCCACCAGCCCTAACATAGCTACATCTCGAAGCAGCATACTGATTATTGGCCGGTGATCGATCAAACGACCCATCAGAGCTGAGAGAGCCAGAACAACAAAACCAGAACCAGCAGCAACTGAAGTATCCAGGGATGGGCGCCACCGCAACATGGTTCTAACTGAGCTTTCCATAGTCTCCATTCCTTTCACTCCTTTTCACCCGCCTTTTCACTGCATACCGATCATTTTCCCCAAGGGTTGGGGTATATATTCCGGCACGGCGGACATGATCAAGGCCCCTGCTCAGCCCCATAGCTATCCAGAATGTGGCGTATCTGCCCGGCCAGCTTTTCCGGCTGCTCGGCTTGGAATAGGTTCCGTCCAATGGCTACTCCTCTAGCCCCTGCCTCGATTGCTCCCTCGATGGAACGCAAGAGGTCAGTACTGGTCTTCATTTTCGGTCCACCGGCGATGATTACCGGTATCCTCACCCCTGCCACCACCTCGCCAAAACTCTCGGGGTCACCGGTGTAATTGACCTTGACTATATCTGCGCCAAGTTCTTCTCCGACACGAGCTGCATGAGCAATCTTGCTGGGATCATATTCGCTTTGCTTCGAACCATCGCGGACATACACCATGGCCAAGAGCGGCATTCCCCAATTATCACAGGCTTCGGCCACTTGTCCTAGATCCTTTAGCATCTTAGCTTCCTCGGGACTACCTAGATTGACATGGACGGAAACAGCACTAGCCCCTAGCTTCAGAGCATATTCCGGGCTAGTGACTAGTTCTTTGTGATTGGGATCTGGCGCTAGATCAGTTGATGCCGATAGATGCAAGATTAGCTCATACTCATGCTCTTCCATCTGATTCAGGTAACGAGCCTGACCTTTATGGACCAAAACGGCATCAGCCCCACCGGCAGTGACTTGCCTTATGGTAGTCAGAATATCTGTCAGCCCCGGCACACAACCGAGGGATACCCCATGATCCAGCGGCACAATCAGCAATCGATGAGAATGACGAAATAGTCTTTGCAGACGGAGCTGTTTTCCTATCACATTCCTCTCCCCTATATTTCAATAATGGTCTCCTCAACCTTAATACCCACATGACGTCCCGGACTGTCCAGATAAGCCAGGAGCTCCTCGCCGGGAGAAACGAGTGTAGCATTCCTCGGTTTTCCATCAATACCCATCACCCGAATATGCCAATCATCCTGGAGAACAACATTTAGCCTTTGGTCTTGTACTCGACCTTGGATCAAGAGCAAGGGGCGAACCTCGATCTTCACCCGACCTACCGATGCTTCCCGTACCTTTCCCTTGGTACTAACGGCCATCGCTCGGCTCCCTACCTCAAGGTCAGTGATATATTCGACCCTATCATCAAACATCCAAATATAGGAGTGTACTGCACCGGCATTGACTCGAAAAGGCCGTAGCTTCATATAAGGCAGAAAGTGTGTCTCAGAGCAAACCAGGATCCCGCCGGAGGAAGTTGAACCCACCAACATGCCCTCATCTTGGCCTAGAAGACTGGTAGTATCAATACAACCTCTAAATCCCATCCCAATGTGTCTGACTTCATCCACGATTAGTGGCACCAACTGAATCTGCCGATATCTAGCTTCCAGCAAGTATGCGCTCACATTGGCGATCTCGAGGAGATCACTTGTGGAAAGCAAAACTCCATCACTACCTCGCTCCATCACCCCAAAAGCCACCCGCATTCCTTCCAGGGTAGATTCTTTCTTGAGCAAGATTGTGTCACTCTTTTGCAGACGAGCGATGATCAGCTCCAGTGGAATATTGGTGGGTAAGTCAAACTCCACGGCCGCGTATTGCCAATCCTCTGCCATTAGCCAGGCTGCTTCCAAGGCTTGCCGATTGGTGATTACCGAGAAAATGCAAGTAGGGTGTCCCAGGGCTTTGGCCTTGGCCAAGAGCTCTGGCTGAGAAGACATGACAATGTCACTGGAGGCGAGACCTTCGAGCTCAGCCTCGGCTTCAATTTCAACTACCCATTGGGTTCGCAAGGGTAAGTTTAGTGCACTTCTTTGCCGGTGAGTGACCACCACCGTGTTCAAAGCGGAACTACTGAAGGTGTCCCAGAAACCACGGTAGTCGAGACCCATATTCCTTCCATCAAGCCAGATGTGTTGGCCTTTCCCTTGACAATCTGCAACTTGCATTTCTTCTCTCACCTCTGCGACGCTTGTTGGGAGACACAACCGATGCTACAAGCGTAGATTCTTTTCATAAAGCTTGGCATCAAGCTCTTCTCTGGAGTAGATGTAGCGGGGTTTGCCCACCTCGCCGGCATCTAACAAAGCTTGCGAACTGTATAAGGTGCCGGGTGGAACAAGGCTGACCTGAATGGGTAGTTGGTATTCTCCCGCATGAGCCATGATTATCTTGCCTGAGTTCTTCTTGCCCTGAAGTATCTGGCTTTCAACGATGAAATGTAGCCCCATTGGCTCCAAGGGTCCTACTACCCACAACTGTTTACCGGGAATATCGCTGATCATCTTCTCCAAATCCCAAGGATCAAAGATGCTACCGGCGATCTCCAGACAGTCTTCCTGCCGGCCTCGCACTTCCAATCTGTACTGGGCACCACAGGGGCAGGGTTCAAGAACCAACCGGGCCCTGTCCCCGGTCCAATAGCGGACTAAAGGCGTAGCCCGGCGTTTAAGAGTAGATACCACCAAATACCCGATCTTGCCCAGGTCCATCGATGCCGTCCCCTGCTCATTTAAAAGCTCAAAGACGAAATCATCCAAGAGAGGATGAAGTCTTCCATAGGCACAATCCAAGGCAGCTGCACCGAGTTCCGTCATCCCGTAATTGTCATAGACCGGCACCTCCCACAACTCCTGAATAAGCTGCCTACGCTGAGGAGTCAGGGGTTCCCCGGCTGAGCAAATCGCTCTCAGGTGAGGAAAACCCCGAGTCGGTGATACTCCCATTAGTTCAGCGGTCTTAGCCAGCAGGATGGCTTGTAGGGGTAAAGCCGCTAATATGGTCACCTCCAATGATTGCATGATCCTTACTACCCGGGGAAACGGGCTAATAGTCGAGCGAGAGCTAGCCGGTATGATACAAGCCCCCCGCAGTCGTGCGGCCAAATGAAAGGTATGGGCTATCTGAGATATGGCATAGGGATAGCGAATCAATACTGTATCAGCCGGTGAAAGCTCAACTCCACAGGTGTTGATCTCTGCTGCAGTATCCATGAGATCTTCCTCGGTGAGCCAAATAGATACCGGTTTTCCCGTAGTCCCAAAAGACTCGTGATAAACAGCTACTTTGTGCCGGGGTACCGCCAAAAAGCCATATGGTGAGTGCTCTCTTAGATCCTGCTTTGTAGTCAGGCGAATATGAGCGAGTTCCGACAAGGAACGCAAGGGCTCGCTAGGTAGCCGGCCACTATAGAAGTCGGCCTTCTGAGCATCGCTCAACATTTGATTTACTTTGGTCAAATCGCCACCAATAATCATTTATCCTACGCCCCTTCACAAGCTTAGAGCTTCACCAAATCCTGGATGTTTTTACTCAGGATTCGTTCCCGCTCATTCCCCGTAAGGTCGAGTAAGAGGATCTTGGTTAGCTCTACCTCAGGATGAGAGAGGGGGAATTCCGAGCCGAAAATAACCTTGCTGACCCCGGCCTTTTCTACTGCTGCCTTGATATGAAGAAAGCTACCCGTCGATGTCTCCAAGAAGA